>NZ_AKJP02000003.1:0-202719 GCF_000282275.2 Pseudomonas sp. GM30
TCGAAAACTGCGTAACTCATTGAATCTCAAGGAGTTTTCCGTTTCGACTGCGCCGGAAGTGGGGCGAATTATAGAGACTCAGAATCTGCCGTCAACCCTTATTTTCATAAATCTGTCATATCGGTCAAAAAAGCCCGAAACGCGAAGGCCGACCTTATAAGGTCGGCCTTCTGTGCACTGCCCTTCTCCTTACAAGCTAGGGAAAGCGAATTGCGAAGCTTCATGGCTCGCACGCTGCGGCCAGCGCTGGGTGATGGCCTTGCGACGGGTATAGAAGCGCACACCATCCGGGCCATAGGCGTGCAGGTCGCCGAACAGCGAACGCTTCCAGCCGCCGAAGCTGTGGTAAGCCACCGGCACCGGCAGCGGTACGTTGACGCCGACCATGCCGACTTCGATCTCGTCGCAGAACAGCCGCGCCGCTTCACCGTCACGGGTGAAGATGCAGGTGCCGTTGCCGTATTCGTGATCGTTGATCAGCTTCATCGCCTCTTCCAGGCTGTTGACCCGAACCACGCACAACACCGGCCCGAAGATCTCTTCCTTATAGATGCGCATCTCAGGGGTGACGTTATCGAACAGGCAGCCGCCGAGGAAGAAGCCATCCTCATGACCTGGAATACTCAAGCCGCGACCATCGACGACCAAGGTCGCGCCCGCTGCCACGCCGTCATCGACGTAACCGCTTACCTTGTCCCGCGCCTGACCGGTGACCAGTGGCCCCATGTCCAGACCGCACGAAGTGCCGGCACCGATTTTCAGCGCCTTGATCTGCGGAACCAGTTTCGCCACCAGCGCATCCGCCACCTGATCGCCGACACACACTGCGACCGAAATCGCCATGCAGCGCTCACCGCAAGAACCGTAGGCCGCGCCCATCAGTGCGCTGACGGCATTGTCCAGATCCGCGTCCGGCATCAGCACCGCGTGGTTCTTCGCCCCGCCCAGTGCCTGAACTCGTTTACCGCGCTTGGTACCTTCGGCGTAGATGTATTCGGCAATCGGCGTCGAGCCGACAAAGCTCAATGCTTTGACTTCCGGCGCTTCGATCAGCGCGTCCACTGCAGTCTTGTCGCCATGCACCACGCTCAGCACGCCTTTCGGCAGGCCAGCTTCCAGCAACAGTTGAGCGATCAGCAGCGTCGAGCTCGGGTCACGCTCGGATGGTTTGAGAATGAAGCAGTTACCGCAGACGATCGCCAGCGGATACATCCACAGCGGCACCATCGCCGGGAAGTTGAACGGGGTGATACCGGCCACCACGCCCAACGGCTGGAAGTCCGACCAGGCGTCGATGTTCGGGCCAACGTTGCGGCTGTACTCACCCTTGAGGATTTCCGGGGCAGCGCAGGCGAACTCGACGTTCTCGATACCACGCTTCAGTTCACCGGCGGCGTCTTCGAGGGTCTTGCCGTGTTCTTCGCTGATCAATTGCGAGATGCGCGCTTCGTTCTGCTCCAGCAATTGCTTGAAGCGGAACATCACCTGGGCACGTTTGGCCGGCGGGGTGTTGCGCCATGCCGGGAACGCAGCCTTGGCGGCGTCGATCGCGTGTTGAATGGTTTCGCGGGTCGCCAATGGCAGCTTGTGGATTGCCTGACCGGTAGACGGGTTGAACACATCAACCGCGCGACCGCTCTCGGTCACCAGTTCGCCATTGATCAAATGCGGGATAACGCTCATCGAAAACTCCTGAATTCTTGTGTACAGACGCCCGCATGGGGCGCCTGTCATTCGCAGGTATATATAGAGGGAAAAATCAGTCGAGCTTGTTCAGCACTTCGCCAACCGCGTCGAACAGACGATCGAGGTCTTGCGGCTTGCTGTTGAAGGTTGGGCCGAACTGCAGGGTGTCGCCGCCGAAGCGCACGTAGAACCCGGCTTTCCACAGGGCCATGCCGGCTTCGAACGGACGCACGATGGCGTCGCCGTCACGGGCCGCAATCTGGATCGCACCGGCCAGGCCGTAGTTACGGATGTCGATGACGTTCTTCGAACCTTTCAGACCGTGCAGGGCATTTTCGAAATGCGGTGCAACCTCGGCCACGCTCTGCACCAGGTTTTCCTTTTGCAGCAGGTCGAGTGCCGCCAGGCCAGCGGCGCACGCCACCGGGTGGGCCGAGTAGGTGTAGCCGTGGGGGAATTCCACCGCGTATTCCGGAGTCGGCTGATTCATGAAGGTCTGGTAGATCTCGGAGCTGGCAATCACTGCGCCCATCGGAATCGCGCCGTTGGTGACTTGCTTGGCGATGCACATCAGGTCCGGGGTCACGCCAAAGCTCTCGGCGCCGAACATCGAGCCGGTGCGGCCGAAACCGGTAATCACTTCGTCGAATATCAGCAGGATGTTGTGCTGATCGCAGATCTCGCGCAGACGCTTCAGGTAACCCTGCGGCGGAACCAGCACGCCAGCGGAACCGGCCATCGGCTCAACGAATACCGCCGCGATGTTCGACGCGTCGTGCAGTTCGATCAACTTCAGCAGCTCATCGGCCAGGGCGATACCGCCCTGCTCCGGCATGCCACGAGAGAATGCGTTGCTGGCCAGCAACGTGTGCGGCAGGTGATCGACGTCCATCATCGCCTGACCGAACAGTTTGCGGTTGCCGTTGACACCGCCGAGGCTGGTGCCGGCGATGTTCACGCCGTGATAACCACGGGCACGGCCGATCATTTTGGTCTTGGTCGACTGGCCTTTCAGGCGCCAGTAGGCACGGACCATTTTCACTGCAGTGTCGGCGCACTCGGAGCCGGAGTCAGTGAAGAACACGTGGTTCAGATTGCCCGGGGTCAGGTCAGTGATTTTCTCGGCGAGCTGGAACGACAGCGGATGGCCGTACTGGAAGCCTGGCGAGTAATCGAGAGTGCCCAGTTGCTTGGAAACCGCTTCCTGGATTTCCTTGCGGGTGTGCCCGGCGCCGCAGGTCCACAGACCGGACAGCGAGTCGTAAACCTTGCGGCCCTTGTCGTCGATCAGCCAGCTGCCTTCGGCGCCAACGATCAGACGCGGATCGCGCTGGAAGTTGCGGTTGGCGGTGTACGGCATCCAGTGCGCGTCCAGCTTCAGTTGGCTGGCCAGTGGCGACGGCGCGTTTTCAGGCATGTTCATCGGGCAAAACCTCGCAGGGCATAAGCATCAGGGAGATAAAAAGCGTTGTTGCAGCTAAATTGCCACGGCGATAAAGTCGGTGAAATCCAACTTTTCTAACCTTCAGTTAGAAGCCTGCTAAACAATGAGAACAACAGTATGAGCAGTCGCCGCCCCGATCCGCTGGCCCAGGTCAGTGATTTTGATATTCGCCTGCTGCGGATTTTTCGCAGCGTGGTGGAGTGCGGCGGCTTTTCTGCGGCAGAAACCGTGCTCGGCATTGGCCGCTCGGCGATCAGCCAGCAGATGAGCGATCTCGAACAGCGCCTCGGCCTGCGTTTGTGCCAACGCGGGCGCGCCGGGTTCTCGCTGACCGAAGAGGGCCGCGAGGTTTATCAGTCAGCGCTGCAACTGTTAAGTGCGCTGGAAAGTTTCCGCACCGAGGTCAACGGCCTGCACCAACACCTGCGTGGCGAGTTGATCATCGGCCTGACCGACAACCTCGTCACCCTGCCCCACATGCGCATCACCCATGCCCTCGCCCAGCTGAAGGAGCGCGGGCCGGACGTGCAGATCCAGATTCGTATGATCGCGCCCAATGAAGTCGAACAAGGCGTACTCGATGGCCGCCTGCATGTCGGTGTGGTGCCACAGGCCAGCGCACTGTCGGGGCTGGAATATCAGCCGTTGTACAGCGAACGCTCACTGCTTTATTGCGCGGTGGGTCATCCGCTGTTTTATGTCGATGACAAGCAACTGGATGACGAGCGCCTTAATAGCCAGGATGCGATTGCCCCGACCTTTCGTTTGCCGGCGGAGATTCAGGCGCATTACCAGGCGCTCAATTGCACCGCCAGTGCGTCCGACCGTGAGGGCATGGCGTTTCTGATTTTGACCGGGCGTTACATCGGTTATCTGCCGGATCATTACGCCAGCCTGTGGGTGCAGCAAGGTCGCTTGCGTGCGCTGAAATCGACGACACGTTTTTATGATTTGAGTCTGGCATCGGTCACGCGCAAGGGGCGGCGCCCTCATTTGGTGCTGGAAAGTTTTCTGGAGAGTCTGGCGGCGACGCGTTGAAAAATCCTGCAAGGCCCGACAGATCAGGTTTTCAACCACAAAATCACTGAATAACCTGAGCAAGTGGACAGCTTTTTGCAAAGCAGGATCAACCCCGATCCTTCAACAAGAAGCCTTAAGCCATGCAGCCAGATTCTGAACCGTCCAGCGACCTGATCTACGGCCTCGACGACCGCCCAAAACCACCGGCCGCGATCCTCGCCGCCCTGCAACACGTGCTCGCCAGTTTCGTCGGCATCATCACCCCGCCGCTGGTGATCGGCTCGGCACTCGGCCTGACCGCGCATTTGCCGTATCTGATCAGCATGGCGCTGATGGTTTCCGGGGTCGGCACCTTTATTCAGGCGCGGCGGCCGTTCGGCATCGGCGCCGGGATGATCTGTTTGCAGGGCACCAGTTTTGCCTTTCTCGGCGCGGTGCTGTCGGCCGGGTTTCTGGTCAAGCAGCGCGGTGGCAGCCCGGAAGACATTCTGGCGATGATCTTCGGCGTGTGCTTTTTCGGCGCCGTGGTGCAGATCGTCCTCAGCCGTTTCATCGGTCAATTACGCCGGGTTGTTACGCCGCTAGTGACCGGGATCGTCATCACCCTGATCGGCGTCAGTCTGATCAAGGTCGGCATCACCGATCTGGGCGGTGGTTTCAATGCGCCGGACTTCGGGGCGCCGGGCAATCTGGCACTGGGTGTGTTCGTGTTGCTGACGATCATCCTGCTCAATCGCTCGAACACGCCGTGGGTGCGGTTGTCGGCCATCATTATCGGATTGCTGCTTGGCAGTCTGGCCGCGTGGTTCAGCGGGAAACTGGTCCCGCAGGCATTGCCTGACCTGCCGCTGGTCAGTCTTCCTGCACCGTTCAAGTTCGGTTTCAGCTTCGACTGGACGGCTTTCCTGCCCGTCGCGCTGATTTATCTGATCAGCACCATCGAAACCGTCGGCGACCTCACGGCCAATTGCATGCTCGCCCGCCAGCCGATCAGCGGCCCCTCTTATATAAGCCGACTGCGCGGCGGCGTGCTCGGTGACGGCGTGAGCTGCATGATCGCCGCCACCTTCAGCGCCTTCCCCAACACCACGTTTGCGCAGAACAACGGCGTGATCCAGTTGACCGGCGTCGCCAGCCGCTACGTCGGGCTGTACATCGGTGCGATCCTGTTTTGTCTCGGCCTGTTCCCCATGATCGGCGCGGTGCTGCAGCAGATCCCGAAACCGGTGCTCGGCGGCGCGACCCTGGTGATGTTCGGCAGCGTCGCCGCAGCCGGGGTGCGGATCCTCGCGCAGTCGCCGCTGGACCGACGCAGCATGCTGATCATCGCCACTTCGCTCGGCGTCGGCCTGGGCATCGCCGCGCAACCGAGCCTGCTGCACCTGTTGCCGAAACTGGTGCAGAACCTGTTCGACTCGGCGATCACCAGCGGTGGCCTGACCGCGATCATCCTCTGCCTGCTACTGCCAGAAGCGAAAACCAACCGCGTTGAATCCGCCGCAGCGCTGAACAAGATCGAACAGGCGTAACGGTTTTATTGCTTCAGGACTTGTCGGATGCCTGTGGGTGCGTTATCAACGCAACTGGTTGCACCCACAGACAAACCGGAAGTGCCTATGACCTTTGAAGTCCCCGCTCACGGCGGCAAACCCGCCAGCCGCATTCGTCAGAAGAACGAAGAGACCATCCTCAAAGCCGCCGAAGACGAGTTCGCCCGTCACGGTTACAAAGGCACCAGCATGAACACCATTGCGCAGAATGCCGGGTTGCCCAAGGCGAACCTGCATTACTACTTCACCAACAAGTTGGGGTTGTACGTCGCGGTGCTGAGCAACATCATCGAACTGTGGGACAGCACCTTCAACACCCTGACCGCCGAGGACGATCCGGCCGAAGCGCTGACCCGCTACATCCGCGCCAAAATGGAATTCTCCCGCCGTCAGCCGCAGGCCTCGCGGATCTTTGCGATGGAAGTGATCAGCGGTGGCGAATGCCTGACCGAGTATTTCAACCAGGATTACCGCACCTGGTTCCAGGGCCGCGCGGCCGTGTTTCAGGCGTGGATCGATGCGGGCAAGATGGACCCGGTGGATCCGGTGCACCTGATCTTCCTGCTGTGGGGCAGCACCCAGCATTACGCCGACTTCGCCACGCAGATCTGCCGCGTCAGCGGGCGCAGCAAGCTGACCAAGCAAGACATGGAAGACGCCGGCAACAACCTGATCCGCATCATTCTCAAAGGCTGCGGCCTCACCCCGACTATTTAAGACGTTTATGCCTTTCACCCTCAGCGGTTTTTGCGAGTACCGCGAAGAGATTCGCAAAAGCCGCTTCATCACCTTCGCCGCGCCGATCGGCAGCCCCGCCGACGCGCAGGCGTTCTTCGAACAACACAGCGACTTGAATGCCTCGCATAACTGCTGGGCGTGGAAACTCGGTGTGCAATACCGCAGCAACGACGATGGCGAACCCGGTGGCACCGCGGGACGACCGATTCTGGCAGCCATCGAGGCGCAGGATTGCGACCAAGTCGCGGTGCTGGTGATCCGCTGGTATGGCGGCATTCAACTGGGCACCGGCGGTTTGGCCCGAGCCTATGGCGGCGGCGCGAACAAGTGCCTGCAAGCGGCGGCAAAAGTCGAGTTGATCAGCCGTGTGCCGCTCAGTTGTGCCTGCGGCTTTGCCGAGTTGGCGTTGGTGAAGCTGCGGGTGGCGGATCTGGGTGGTTTGGTAGTGGAGGAAAACTTCACGGCCAATGGTGTTGAGTTGCAGTTGGCGGTGGGTGAGGCGCAGATCGGGTTGCTGCAGACGCAACTGGCGGATTTGAGCCGGGGGCGGATTGTGCTGCAGCGTTGAAAGCAAGATCAAAAGATCGCTGCCTTCGGCCGCTCCTACAAAAGAATGTTCGTGTCCGTGTAGGAGCTGCCGAAGGCTGCGATCTTTTAGGGCAGCCCACAATCTGCTTATTCCACGGAGTTGCCCACATCTGCTGTGCACCCGACTGTGGATAACCTGAGCACATATGGCTGTAACCCTTCTGTCACGTGGCTTTGCGCGATTTGCTCACTTTTCGTCCATTCCATATGAAAAAAGATTAATCCCATGTAAAAACAAACAGTTAGCGCTGTTTATCACCATTGGGAGATAGCACCCCAGCGCTTATGCCAAGGATTTCCAATTGCGCACAATTACTGTGGAGCAACCTGTGGATAACCCGTTCATGGCTGGCGCAGTCGCAGGTTCTGCATAGGCCCCACGCGTTTGCTCGTTTTTTGATCAGTAGCCGGCGGTCAAAACTGGAGCCTGATCAACGGCTTTGCTCTCAATTGGTGCCGTACTTCCCGAGCATTTCCCCTTCGACGCTCTACGGCAACCGTTGGCGTGCAAGGCCCGACAAGGTTCCTGACTCAATGGCCAGGAAATTGCTTTATCCACAGGCATAACTCCAAGTCAGTCGAGCCTGTCATGCCAAGCCCAGATTCAACGCCGCGCCTGCAACTGCGCCAGATCAGCAAACGCTACCCCGGTTGTCTGGCCAATGACGCCATCGACCTGAGCATCGCGCCGGGGGAAATCCACGCCTTGCTCGGTGAGAACGGTGCGGGCAAAAGCACACTGATGAAGATCATCTACGGCGTGACCCAGGCCGATACGGGGGAAATGCTCTGGCAGGGTCAGCGAGTAAATATGCGTAACCCGGCGCAGGCCCGGCAGTTGGGGATCGGCATGGTGTTCCAGCATTTCTCGCTGTTTGAAACCCTCAGCGTCGCGCAGAACATTGCCTTGGCCATGGGCGCCAAGGCCGGCACGCCGAAACAACTGGAGCCAAAAATTCGGGAAGTGTCGCACCGCTACGGCATGGCGCTGGAGCCGGAGCGACTTGTCCACAGCCTGTCGATTGGCGAGCGACAACGGGTGGAAATCATCCGCTGCCTGATGCAGGACATCCGCCTGCTGATCCTCGACGAGCCGACATCGGTGCTGACACCGCAAGAGGCCGACGAACTGTTCATCACCCTGCGTCGTCTGGCGGCCGAGGGCTGCAGCATTCTGTTTATCAGCCACAAGCTCGCGGAAGTGCGCGCGCTGTGCCATAGCGCCACGGTCTTGCGCGGCGGGCGGGTCGCCGGGCATTGCCGGCCGGCCGAATGCTCGGATCAGCAATTGGCGCAGATGATGGTTGGCGAAGCGGCAGCACTGATCGGCGAATACCCGAAGGTCAGTGGCGGCGCGGACTTTCTACAGGTCAACGGCTTGAGCTGGCACAACCCCGATCCCTTCGGCTGCTCGTTGAGCGACATCAACCTGCAAGTGCGCGGCGGCGAAATCGTCGGTATCGCCGGGGTCGCGGGCAATGGCCAGGATGAGTTGCTCGCCCTGCTCAGCGGTGAGCAAACCCTGCCTCGCGACAGCGCGACAACGATTCGTTTCGCCGGGCAAGCGGTCGCTGATTTGCGCCCGGATGGAAGACGAAAACTCGGTCTGGCTTTCGTTCCCGCCGAACGTCTGGGCCACGGCGCGGTGCCGGAACTGAGCCTTGCCGACAACGCCTTGCTCACGGCCTTTCAACAGGGGCTGGTGAGCAACGGTTTGATCGAGCGCAGCAAAGTCGAAACCCTCGCACAAACCATCATTCAGCGCTTCGGGGTGAAAACCCCGGGCACTCACGCTGCCGCGCGCAGCCTGTCCGGTGGCAATCTGCAGAAATTCATTCTTGGCCGGGAAATCCTCCAGCAACCGAAACTGCTGATCGCCGCGCACCCTACCTGGGGCGTCGACGTTGGCGCGGCGGCGACCATTCACCGCGCGCTGATTGCCCTGCGCGATGCCGGCGCGGCGATCCTGGTGATCTCCGAAGACCTCGACGAACTGTTCCAGATCAGCGACCGCCTCGGCGCACTGTGCGCGGGGCGTCTGTCGCCGCTGCAGAACACCATCGACACCCTGCTGAGCGATGTCGGTGGCTGGATGGCCGGGCACATCGACCACACGCATTCATCGGCCACGGCCTGACGGAGTTTCCCAACATGCTGCTTTCCCTCGAACCCCGTGGCCAGCAATCGCGCCTGATGCTGTGGTGCTCGCCATTGCTGGCGGCGCTGCTGACCCTCGGTTGCGGCTCGCTGTTGTTCATCGCTCTGGGACATGACCCACTGCAAACTCTGCACACCCTGCTGATTGCACCGATCAGCGACTTGTATGGCATTTCCGAGTTATTGGTCAAAGCCCTGCCGATTCTGCTCTGTGCATTAGGCTTGGCGGTGGCGTATCAAGCGCGGATCTGGAATATCGGCGCCGAAGGGCAATTGCTCCTTGGTGCACTCGCCGGCAGTGCCTTGGCGGTGAACATCATCGACCTGCAAAGCCGTTGGGCGCTGGTGCTGATTCTTCTTACCGGCACCTGCGCCGGCGCCGCTTGGGCCGGGCTGACGGCATGGCTGCGCACACGCTTCAGCGCCAACGAAATCCTCACCAGCATCATGCTCAATTACATCGCGCTGAACCTGTTGCTGTTCTGCGTGCACGGGCCGCTGAAGGATCCGGCCGGCTACAACTTTCCCGAGTCGGCGATGTTCGGCGACGCCAGCCGCCTGCCGCTGCTGATGGAGGACGGCCGGGTGCATGCCGGGGTGTATTTCGCCCTGCTCGCGCTGGTTGCGGTGTGGGTGTTGTTGCAGAAAAGCTTTGTCGGTTTTCAGATCAAGGTGCTGGGGCTGGATAAACGTGCGGCGGGTTTCGTCGGTTTTCGCGAGAAGCGTTTGATCTGGCTCGCGCTGTTGATCAGCGGTGGTTTGGCCGGGCTGGCCGGGGTTTGCGAAGTGACCGGGCCGATCGGGCAATTGGTGCCGCAAGTCTCGCCGGGGTACGGCTATGCGGCGATCACCGTGGCGTTTCTCGGGCGGCTGAATCCGATCGGGATTCTGTTCTCCAGCCTGTTGATGGCGCTGCTGTACATCGGCGGCGAAAGCGCGCAAATGACCCTCAATCTGCCGCAAGCCATCACCCAACTGTTTCAGGGAATGATGCTGTTTTTCCTGCTGGCCTGCGACGTGCTGATTCTCTATCGGCCACGCCTGAAACTGCGCTGGACACGGCGCGCGTCGACCACCGCCGTAACCGCCGGAGCGCTGTGATGGATATCGATCTGCTGAGCAATATTTTCTACGCCATGGTGCGTTGCGGCACGCCGCTGTTGTTGGTGGCGCTGGGTGAGTTGATCTGCGAAAAGAGCGGCGTGCTCAACCTCGGCCAGGAAGGGATGATGCTGTTTGGCGCGGTGATCGGTTTTATCGTCGCCCTCAACAGCGGCAGCCTGTGGCTCGGTGTGCTGCTGGCGATGCTGGCGGGGATGCTGCTGTCGTCGCTGTTTGCCCTGGTGGCGCTGGTGTTCAACGCCAATCAGGTGGCGACCGGGCTGGCGCTGACGATTTTCGGCGTGGGTCTGTCGACCTTCGTTGGTGCGGCGTGGGTCGGCAAGCCGTTGGCCGGATTCGAGCCGTTGGCGATTCCGTACTTGAGTGAGATTCCGCTGATTGGACGGATGCTGTTTGCTCAGGATCTGCTGGTGTACCTGTCGTTCGCGCTGTTTGCGCTGGTGGCGTGGGTGATCATCAAGAGCCGTGTCGGCTTGATCATTCAGGCCGTTGGCGAGAACCCGGACGCGGCCAGTGCGATGGGCCTGCCGGTGCTGACCGTGCGCACGCTGGCGGTGCTGTTTGGCGGGGCGATGGCCGGGCTGGCCGGGGCGTATCTGTCGCTGGCGTACACGCCGATGTGGGCGGAAAACATGACCGCCGGACGCGGCTGGATCGCGCTGGCGCTGGTGGTGTTTGCCAGTTGGCGGGTATGGCGTTTGTTGCTCGGGGCGTATCTGTTTGGCCTCGCCAGCATCCTGCACCTGGTGGCGCAAGGCTTGGGACTGGCGATTCCGTCGAGTCTGCTGGCGATGCTGCCATACGTGGCGACGATTGTGGTGTTGGTGCTGTTGTCGCGCGATGCGGTGCGGACTCGGTTGTATGCACCGGTGTCGTTGGGGCAGCCGTGGCAGGCAGGGCATTAGCCACACACCAGACCTGTGGCGAGGGAGCTTGCTCCCGCTGGGGCGCGAAGCGGCCCTCAACATTGAATCTGGAAGACCTCGCACTCAGGAATTACGACTGCTGCGCAGCCGAGCGGGAGCAAGCTCCCTCGCCACAGACCGGCATGACCTGAGCCACGCCCCACGCCAGTTCAAAGACCAGAAACCCGATCAGCAACGAACTGGCGCCATACATCAGGGCATACGCCTGCCAAGCCGCAAACAGAAACCGCGCCACCGCGTCATAGCGCCCATACACCGGTTGCGGATCACGAATGCGCAGCACCGCCCACACACAAACCAGCGAGCCCAGCAGGTTTGCCATCAACATGTGCACGGGCTGAAACGCAGGCAGCTCACCGGGCAAATGCAACGCGGTCAAAAAACCGTGCAACACAGCAAAACTCCACGGCGTGGCAAACGCCGCCGTCACGATCAGGTCATACCAGGCGCTGCCGCGCACCACATTGCGATACTGATTTGCAGTCCACATCATCCATGCTCCGGAAATTCAGGGAGCACTCACGGTAAAGCCTGGAGTATGCTCCAGGGTCAAGACCTCTTTTGAGACCCAGCATGCGCATCGGTGAATTAGCCCAGGCCAGCGCCGTCAGCCGCGACACCTTGCGTTTCTACGAGCAACGCGGACTGATCGCGGCGCAACGCAGTGCCAACGGTTATCGCGATTACCCGCCGGAAATGCTGCAACTGGTGCTCTACATCAAGACCGCACAGCGCCTGGGTTTTACCCTCGGCGAAATCGGCGACAGTGTCGCCGCGTTGTGGAACGCGCCCGACCCGGAAAATGCCGTGGCGCAGTTGCTGCGCGACAAACTGCATTTGATCGAAACCCGCATGAGCGAACTCGATGTGTTGCGACGAGAGTTGCAACAACGGCTCGGTCAGGCGTGTCCATTGAATCCGTGAACCGTAACTTTCAAGGAATCCCGTCATGTCCCAGGCAAAACACGCACTGATCATCGGCGCCTCCCGTGGCTTGGGCCTCGGGCTGGTGAAAACCCTGCTGGCCGATGGCTGGCAAGTGACCGCCACCGTGCGCAATCCGCAGAAGGCCGAGGCGCTGCAAGCGCTGGGCAACGTGCGGATCGAGAAACTCGACATGGACGACCAGCAAGCGGTGATCGCCCTGAGCCAGCAGCTCAAGGGCGAGACCTTCGACCTGTTGTTCGTCAACGCCGGGGTCAAAGGTCCGGAGGTGCAAACCCCGGGCGGCGCGACACTGGCCGAAGTCGGCCAGCTGTTTTTCACCAACGCCGTGGCGCCGATCAACCTCGCACAGCGCTTCGTCGGACAGATCCGCGATGGCAGCGGCGTGCTGGCGTTCATGAGTTCCGGCCTGGGCAGCGTCACCGTCCCCGACGCCCCGGAGCTGGCGCTGTACAAGGCGAGCAAGGCTGCGCTGAACTCGATGACCAATAGTTTTGTCACGCAACTGGGCGAGCAGAAACTCACCGTGCTGTCGTTGCATCCGGGCTGGGTGAAGACGGATATGGGCGGTGAAGGTGCTGACCTGGATGTAGAGACCAGCACTCGCGGGCTGATTGATCAGGTGAATGCGTACACCGGCAAGGGTGGGCATCACTTCATCAACTACAAGGGCGAGACCATTCCCTGGTAAGCACTGCCCCCCCTGTAGGAGCTGCCGAAGGCTCGGGCCGCGATCGGACGATCTTTTGATCTTGAACAACAAAATCAAAAGATCGCAGCCTGCGGCAGCTCCTACAGGGGGTGATGTGTTGGCTGTCGGGTTGGGCTTGCCCGCGGCCGTGATTTGTTTGAAACTCCGCACCTCGTCCATCGCGGCGACCCTGGATCAGCAGACAGGGCAACACTGAGCTGGCAACCCTGAACCCAACTTTCAGAGGAGCCGGCCACAATGCCTGCGACCCGTACCTGGTTAAAAAATCCCCTCGCCATTTTCACGGCCAACGCGCTCGATGCCCGTGGCGGTCTGGTGCTGCAAGACGGCGTGATCGTCGAAGTGCTGGCAGCCGGTCAGCAACCGTCCGCGCCATGCAATGACGTGTTCGATGCCCGCGAGCATGTGGTCCTGCCGGGCCTGATCAACACCCATCACCACTTCTATCAAACCCTGACTCGCGCCTGGGCGCCGGTGGTCAATCAGCCGCTGTTCCCGTGGCTGAAAACCCTGTACCCGGTGTGGGCACGGCTGACCCCGGAAAAACTCGCCCTCGCGACGAAAGTGGCTTTGGCTGAATTGCTGCTGTCGGGTTGCACCACCGCCGCCGACCATCACTATCTGTTCCCGGACGGTCTGGAAAACGCCATCGACGTGCAAGTCGACACCGTGCGCGAACTGGGCATGCGCGCCATGCTCACTCGCGGTTCGATGAGCCTCGGCGAGAAGGACGGCGGCCTGCCGCCGCAGCAGACCGTGCAGGAAGGTCAGGTGATTCTCGACGACAGCCAGCGCCTGATTCACGAGTACCACGAGCGCGGCGACGGTGCGCAAATCCAGATCGCGCTGGCTCCGTGCTCGCCATTCTCGGTGACCCCGGAAATCATGTCCGCCAGCGCCGAACTGGCGAATAAACTCGACGTCCGCCTGCACACGCATCTGGCCGAAACCCTCGACGAAGAAGATTTCTGCCTGCAGCGTTTCGGCCTGCGCACCGTGGACTACCTGGACAGCGTCGGCTGGCTCGGCCCGCGCACCTGGCTGGCCCATGGCATCCACTTCAATCCGGATGAAATCGCCCGCCTTGGTCAGGCCGGCACCGGTATCTGCCATTGCCCGAGTTCGAACATGCGCCTGGCTTCCGGCATCTGCCCGAGCATCGAGTTGACCGATGCCGGTGCGTTGTTCGGTCTGGGCGTGGACGGTTCGGCCTCCAACGATGCCTCGAACATGATCCTCGAAGCGCGGCAGGCGCTGTACATTCAGCGCCTGCGTTATGGTGCGGAAAAGATCACCCCGGAACGCGTGCTGGGCTGGGCGACCAAAGGCTCGGCGAGCCTGTTGGGCCGTACCGACATTGGCGAGCTGGCGGTGGGCAAGCAGGCGGATCTAGCGTTGTTCAAGCTCGATGAACTGCGCTTCTCGGGAAGCCATGATCCGATTTCGGCGCTGCTGTTGTGCGGTGCCGATCGGGCGGACCGGGTGATGATTGGCGGCAAGTGGCGGGTGGTTGATGGTCAGGTTGAAGGGCTTGATCTCAAAGGCCTGATCGCTGATCACAGCCAGGCGGCTCGCCAGTTGATCGCCGGCACCTGATCCGATCACCAAACCCTGTGGGAGCGAGCTTGCTCGCGAAGGCGTCGTGTCAGTCAGTGCTTGAGTTGACTGATACTCCGCTTTCGCGAGCAAGCTCGCTCCCACAGTTGTTTTGCGTCGGGTTCAAAGGCCAAGCAGCGACAGCATGATGAACGTCGCAAACAGCACAAAGTGCGTCATGCCTTCGATGGCATTGGTCTCGCCGTCATTCAGGTTGATCGCACTGACGATCAGTGTGATGAAGATCATCACCGTCTGCACCGGGGTCATTGCCATTTGAAATGGCTGGCCGGTATACAGCGCCATCGCTTCCATCACCGGCACGGTCAGGATCACCGTCGACAATGACGCGCCCATCGCAATGTTCACCACCGATTGCATGCGATTGGCCAACGCGGCACGCAACGCCGTCAGAATCTCCGGCGCTGCGGAAATCGCCGCCACCAGAATCGCCGTGATCACCGGTGGTGCGCCCGTGCCTTCCAGGCCCAGATCGAGGGTCTTGGACATCACTTCGGCCAACGCGCCGATCACCACCACGCCGAACACCAGAATGCCGATCGACCACGCCAGGCTCAGCGGTTTCGGTTCATCTTCCACCGGTGCTTTCTTGCGGCGCTTGTCCGGGTAGCTGTAGCTGAAAAAATAGCTGTGCGGCCCGACCTGCATGCGCAGAAACAACGCATAAAGCACCACCATCGCACCGATGGTGAACGCTGAATAAATCTTCCAGTTGGCCGCCGGAATAAACTCCGGCACCACCATCGATACGCCCATGGCGGTGAGGATCATCACGCTGTAGCTGCGTGCCGAATCGTCGTTGTACGACTGCTCGCCGTGCTTGAGTCCGCCCATCAGCGCGGCGAGGCCGAGGATGCCGTTTATGTCGAGCATCACCGCCGAGTAGATCGTGTCCCGCACCAGCGTGGCCGAGGCTTCGTTGCTCATCATGATCGCCAGGATCACCACTTCCACCAGCACCGCAGCGAGGGTCAGGATCATCGTGCCGTAAGGGTCGCCGACTTTTTCTGCGAGCAGTTCGGCCTGATGAGCGACGCGCATCGAGGCGGCAACGATGAAGGCGATCAGAACCAGACCCGAAATCAACGCGACGATCTGCCCGCTGTGCAGCATCCAGTGTTCCAGTGGATAGGCGATGCACGCGGCAATCACCGCCAGCAGCAGAAAGCTTTCTTGCTTGAGGATCGTGAGCATGGCGGGCCTTTTTGCCGAGAGATTCGAATGAGCTACTGACTGCGGCGTGGCGCTAACGTTTCGTTACACCTTAGCGCACCAGCCGATAGCGTGAATCCGCTGGCTTGCACTGCGTTGGTTCCGGCGCTGAAAAGATCGCAGCCTGCGGCAGCTCCTACAGGTTGCGCATCCCCTGTAGGAGCTGCCGCAGGCTGCGATCTTTGGCTTTGTTGTCCTGTTGGTCAGCAATTTGCATTGCTCCTGACCACACACAACAAAATGGAGCTCCAATTCATGCACATACGCCCGCTGCACAAACTGCTGTGCGCCGCCATCGGTCTGGGGATAAGCCTGAGCGCCAGCGCTGCCGATCCGCTGAAGGTCGGTTTCGTCTACATCGGCCCGATTGGCGACCACGGCTGGACGTATCAGCATGAACAGGGGCGCAAGGCGCTGGCGGAGAAATTCGGCGCGCAGATCAGCACCAATTACGTCGAGAACGTGGCCGAGGGCGCCGACGCCGAGCGGGTGATCCGCAACATGGCCAAGGACAACTACGACCTGATCTTCACCACCTCCTTCGGCTACATGAACCCGACGCTGAAAGTCGCCAAACAGTTTCCCAAGGTCACCTTCGAACACGCCACCGGCTACAAGCAGGACAAGAACCTCGGCACCTACCTGGCGCGCACTTACGAGGGGCGTTACGTCGGTGGCTTCCTCGCGGCGAAGATGACCAAGAGCAAGAAGATCGGCTACGTCGCCTCGTTCCCGATTCCGGAAGTGATCCGCGATATCAACGCCATCCAGCTGGCGCTGAACAAGTACAACCCCGGCACCGAAATCAAAGTGGTGTGGGTCAACTCGTGGTTCGACCCGGGCAAGGAAGCCGATGCCGCCAACGCGCTGATCGATCAGGGCGTGGACGTGGTGTTCCAGCACACCGACAGCCCGGCGCCGATTCAGGCCGCCGAACGGCGTGGCGTGTACGCCGTGGGTTACGCCTCGGACATGGCGCACTTCGGCCCGAAAGCGGTGCTGACTTCGATCGTCAACGACTGGGCACCGCACTACATTCAGGCAACTCAGAGCGTGATCGACCACAACTGGAAGTCCCAGGACTACTGGGGTGGGCTGAAGGAAGGCACGGTTGAACTGCCGATCAGCGATCTGGTGCCAGCGCCGGTGAAAGCCGAGGCCGAGCAGATCATTGCCGACATCAAGAGCGGTGCGCTGCAACCGTTTACCGGCCCGATCAAGGATCAGTCCGGCGTGGAGAAAATCCCGGCGGGCGTGAGTGCGACGAATGCGGAATTGGCGTCGATGAACTATTACGTGGAAGGGATGAAGGCCGAGATGCCGAAGTAATCTCTTCAAACTTGCATCGACCCTGTGGGAGCTGGCTTGCCAGCGATGAGGCCCTCACATTCGACATCATTGTTGCCTGTCAGACCGCTATCGCTGGCAAGCCAGCTCCCACATTTTGATCTTCAGCGCTCTCAAGGATTGTGTATGGATCAGCTCCCGATCATCGACATCTCACCGCTCTACACCAACGACCAAAACGCCTGGCCCGCCGTCGCCGCACAGATCGACCAGGCCTGCCGCGAATGGGGCTTTTTCTACATCAAGGGCCACCCGATTTCCGCACAGCGCATCGACTCGCTGCTCGACCACGCCCAGCGTTTTTTTGCGCAACCGACCGAAGAAAAACTCAGGATCGACATCACCCAGACCCGCCACCATCGCGGCTACGGCGCCATTGCCACCGAACAGCTCGACCCGGACAAACCCAGTGACCTCAAGGAAACCTTCGACATGGGCCTGCACTTGCCGGCGGATCATCCCGAGGTGCTCGCGGAAAAACCGCTGCGCGGGCCGAATCGTCATCCGGCACAAGCAGGCTGGGAAACGCTGATGGAGCAGCACTACCTCGACATGCAGGCGCTCGCGCAAACTCTACTGCGGGCGATGACGATTGCGCTGGGGATCGAGCGCGACTTCTTCGATTCGCGCTTCGTTGAGCCAGTCAGCGTGCTACGGCTGATCCACTACCCGCCGCGCCACACCGCCAGCAGCGCCGAACAGCAAGGCGCCGGCGCGCACACCGATTACGGCTGCATCACCCTGCTCTACCAGGACAGCGCCGGCGGCCTGCAAGTGAAGAACGTCAAAGGTGAATGGATCGACGCACCGCCGATTGACGGCACCTTCGTGGTCAACCTCGGTGACATGATGGCGCGCTGGAGCAACGACCGCTATCGCTCGACCCCGCATCGGGTGATCAGTCCGCTGGGGGTGGATCGCTACTCGATGCCGTTCTTCGCCGAACCGCACCCGGACACCCGTATCGAATGCCTGCCCGGTTGCCAGGACGCACAGCACCCGGCGAAATATCCGACCACCACCTGCACCGAATTCCTGCTGTCACGCTTCGCCGATACCTACGCCTACCGCCGTGAACCGCAAGCGGTGTGATGGATCGCTTGGTCAGGTTTTGCCAATTGTTTCGGCGCGCATCTGTAGAATGGCCGCCATCTGCACCTGATGAGAAAAGAATATGTACGATTGGCTCAACGCCCTGCCCAAGGCCGAACTGCACCTGCATCTGGAAGGCTCGCTGGAGCCTGAGTTGCTGTTCGCCCTGGCCGAACGCAACAAGATCGCCCTGCCGTGGAGCGATGTCGAAACCCTGCGCAAGGCCTACGCCTTCAACAACTTGCAGGAATTCCTCGACCTGTATTACCAGGGCGCCGACGTGTTGCGCACCTCGCAGGATTTCTACGACCTGACCTGGGCCTACCTGCTGCGCTGCAAAGCGCAGAACGTGATTCACACCGAACCGTTTTTCGATCCGCAGACCCACACCGACCGGGGCATCCCGTTTGAAGTGGTGCTCAACGGCATCGCCGCGGCACTCAAGGATGGCGAGCAGCAACTGGGCATCACCAGCGGTTTGATCCTGAGCTTCCTGCGCCACCTCAGCGAAGACGAAGCACAGAAAACCCTCGATCAGGCGCTGCCGTTCCGTGATGCGTTTGTGGCTGTAGGCCTGGACAGCTCCGAGATGGGTCACCCGCCAAGCAAGTTCCAGCGTGTGTTCGACCGCGCCCGTCACGAAGGCTTCCTGACCGTCGCCCACGCCGGTGAAGAAGGCCCGCCGGAATACATCTGGGAAGCCATCGACCTGCTGAAGATCCAGCGCATCGACCATGGCGTGCGCGCCATCGAAGACGAGCGCCTGATGCAGCGGATCATCGACGAGCAGATTCCGTTGACCGTGTGCCCGCTGTCGAACACCAAGCTCTGCGTGTTCGATCACATGTCGCAGCACAACATCCTCGACATGCTCGAGCGTGGGGTGAAGGTCACGGTGAACTCCGATGACCCGGCGTACTTCGGCGGTTACGTCACCGAGAACTTCCATGCGCTGCATGAACACCTGGGCATGAACCAGGATCAGGCCAAGCGCCTGGCGCAGAACAGCCTGGATGCGCGTCTGGTAAAACCGTAAGCAACACCGCATAACCAATGTGGGAGCGAGCTTGCTCGCGAATGCGGTCTGTCATTCAACGAAGATGTTGTTTGATACACCGTATTCGCGAGCAAGCTCGCTCCCACAGTTGGTTTAGGAGTCAGCCAATAACTTCTGCTTCAGTCAGCTCTTCCAGCGTCTTGCCCCGCGTCTCCATCCCGAACAGCCACACCACCCCCGCCGCAATCGCAAAGCACAGCGCCCCCAGCGCAAACACCCCGCCCTGCCCGGTAATCGGGAATACCAGCCCGGTCACCAACGGCCCGAGCAACGAGCCGACGCGGCCAATCGCCGAGGCAAAACCCGAGCCTGTGGCGCGCGCCGAGGTTGGGTACAACTCCGGCGTGTAGGTGTAGAGCACTGCCCACATGCCGAACAGGAAAAACTGCATCAGCAGCCCGGAGCTGATCAGCAACGCAACGTTGCCGCCGAACACCGCGCTCTGCCCGTAGAGAAACGCCATCACCCCGCCGCCGAGCAACGTCACGGTGCACACCGGTTTGCGCCCCCAGCGCTCCACCAGCCACGCCGCCATCAGAAACCCGGGAATCCCGCCCAGAGAAATCAGCACGGTGTAATACACCGACTGGGTCACGGCAAAACCCGACTGTTGCAACAACGCACTGAGCCACGACGTCAGCCCGTAAAAACCGAGCAAGGCAAAAAACCACAGGCTCCAGATCATCGTCGTGCGCTGGCGGTATTGCGGTGACCAGATCTGCCTGAGGGCCGAGAAGAAATTGCCCGGCGGCGTCACTGTCCTTGGCAGGCGCACCGGCTCAGGCAGCGTTTCGACACCGAGCGACGTGCGCACGCGCGCCTCGATCGCGCTCAGTACTTTGTCCGCCGCCTCATGGCGTCCGGCTTGCTCCAGCCAGCGCGGTGATTCGGGAATAAAGAAACGGATCGCCAGCACAAACACCGCCGGCACCGCCAACACCAGAAAAATGTCGCGCCAGCCAATCAGCGGCAGCAGGAAGTACGACAGCACTCCGGCGGCGACAAAACCCAGCGGCCAGAAACCGTCCATCAATGCAATGTAGCGCCCGCGCCGCTGCGCCGGGATCAACTCGGAAAGCATCGACTGTGCAATCGGAAACTCCATGCCCATGCCAATCCCCAGCAAAATGCGAAACAGCGTCAGGCTCTCGACCGTTTGCGCGGTCGAACACAGATAACTGGCCACGCCCCACAGCACGATGCTCCACTGAAACACCGGTTTACGCCCGAAACGATCGGCGAGCATGCCCGACAGCGACGCCCCCAGCACCATGCCGAAAAAACTCGAACTGGCGAGCAGGCCGGCTTGTGCACTGCTCAAGCCGAATTCGGTTTTGATCGAGCCGAGCAGGAACGTCATCATGGCCAGGTCCATGGAGTCGAAAAAGAATGCCAGGGCGATGATGATGAAAATGACCCGGTGATAACCGCTGAGCGGCAGCCGTTCCAGGCGCTCTGCCGCGCTGAAGTTTCGCGTATCCATGCCCCATCCCCCATCCACAATGTGTGCGGATCGAGTGTGCGCGATTACGCCCCGGCGCTTTTTCTGGATACGACCTGTTCGCAGTCACAGGCGACGCCAGCGTCGAAGTGTCGGCCGGCGAACGCTCTACTACGCCAATTCCAGCTCGGTTTCCTTGGCGAAACGCTGGATTTCCCGCTGCCCGGCCGGGGTCACTTGCAAGGCTCGGGAGTCCTTGGGCAGCACCAGCCAGCCGGACTGCATGAACAGTTGCAGCACCGCCGCGCCCAGTGAACCGCCCAAGTGCGGGCGACGTTCACTCCAGTCCGGACAGGCACACGCCACCTGAGCCTTGCGATGAGCGAGGGCCTGGATGAATACCCCGCGGTTGGCCAGTTGCGTCGAGCCTTTGAGGGTCACCACGACCCGCTGCTCGATCTGTTCGAGCCAGCCGGCATCGAGCAGACGCTGATACAGATCGGCAGCCAGCGTGCCCCCCAGATGGTCATCGCAAAAGCGCGCACGCAGCAGTGAAGACGGCGCAGTCCGGGGATTGGCGCTCGGCGTCGAGCGTTTGAATACGTGAGGAATTTCTCGCGGTGCGCTGGCGATGGTGGCACTGGCCAGGGCTTCGATGGCCGCCGCAATCTCCGGGGCTGCCAGGCGGAAAAAGCGCTTGCGTCCACGGACCTCGACTTTCAACAGGCCCCCGGCGGACAAACGCCCCAGATGCGCACTGGCCGAGGATGGCGACAACCCTGCCAGCAGCGCCAGCTCTTCGGTCTGGCGTGCCGAGCCATCCATCAACGCCCACATCATCGCACTGCGCTTGGGGTCGGCCAGCAGCGTGGCGATCTGGCTGATGCAAGGTGCATGTTCCATGTGTTCACTCCCTGTTGAATCGTATCGTCTACTGCTCGAAGACATCTTGACCAGTAATGTGTCGTCGGCCAAGACGGGTAAAACGCCGTGAACCGGAGCACGCCAGGCCGGTGCTGCTGCACCCGTCAATGACGTGTCCGCGGCGTTTGTGCAGCGCTCGCCAGGCCCTGGAAAAACCACGCGGATTCTGTCCTGGCCGGTTATCGGTGCAGGTTTGAGGCGGTCGCTAGTATAAGCGGGATGCACGCCGCTTCCTGCGTCGTGGCTGACTCGAATGGTGATAGTTCCTGAGAGAAATTTCGCTAATTGCCTGCGACTAATGATCAACTTTCGGGAAATGCGGAAATTGACTACTCAATTCGGCGCATCGGCTGGCGAGCATTTCCCTTAAAAGGTTCACCGGCTTACTCAATTGTGCGCGATGGGCGCACAACAAATTCAGCGGAGCACGCTCACAGAGCAATTCCGGCAGCAACACCTTGAGGCGTCCGGCAAGGACATCTGCGCCAACGTCGAGCCACGACTTGTAGGCGATTCCAGCCCCCGCCACCGCCCACAACCGCACGACGTCGGCGTCATCGCTGAAGCGATCGCCACTGACCGTCAGGCCGACTTCACGTTTGCCGTCATGAAAACTCCAATGGTCGTGCACGCGGCTGCCGAGCATGTACAGCAGGCAATTGTGCTGCGCCAACTGTTCGAGCTGACGCGGTTCACCGTGGCGCGCCAGATACGCCGGCGAGGCGCAAAGCACGCGGCGATTGTCCGGAGCGATGGGCAGCGCCACCAGGCTCGAATCCTCTGGCTCGCCGTAGCGCAGGGCGATGTCCACCGGCTGGCGGAACAGGTCGGCGATGCGATCACCGAGCAACAGGCGCACGGTCAGCTTCGGATGCTCGCGTTGAAACTCGTCGAGCCATGGCAACAACAGGTTGCGCCCGAAATCCGAAGGCGCCGACAACTGCAGGATGCCGCTGACCTGATCCTGCGCGCTGGAGAGAAAACGCCGGCCTTCGTCCAGCGAACTCAACGCGGCCCGCGCGTATTCGAGAAAACCTTCGCCCTCGGCAGTCAGGCGCAAGCTGCGGGTCGAACGCGCCAGCAAGCGCACGCCCAGTTGCTGTTCGATGCGTTTGAGCGCCGCGCTGGCCACAGCGGCAGACATGTCCATCACCCGCGCTGCTGCAGACAGGCTGCCCAGATCCGCCGCACGCACGAACAACTGCAAATCGTCGAAACGCAGCATTCCCAGCCTCGATTATCAAAAAAATATTGAAAGAGACTGCTCTTTTAGCCGGTTTTATCGCGCCGAGAAATAGCCAATGATGGGTTCAAGCGAATTTATCCCGCGACTGGAGCCAAACATGTCCCAAGCATTCACCGCCATCGCCACCCTGATCGCCAAACCCGGCCAGCAAGAGACCCTCGAAAACGCCCTGCGTGCACTGGTTGAGCCGAGTCGCGCCGAAGAAGGCTGCAGCCAGTACGACCTGCACCGCGACCTCACCGATCCGCTGACCTTTTATGTGATCGAACACTGGGCCAGCGAGGAAATCCTTTCGGCGCACAACGCCAGCGCGCATTTTCAGAACTTCCAGGCCGCCGCCGGCCACTGCATCGAACACTTCCAATTGAAACGCCTGGGCGCCATCGCCTGAGCCCTTCTTCTATTACCGTTATGGAGCAAGTCATGAAAGCCATCGCCTATTACGCCTCCCTGCCGATCAGCGACGAACAATCCCTGCAAGACATCGAACTGCCGGAGCCGGTCGCCGGCCCGCGCGACCTGCTGGTGGAAGTCAAAGCGATCTCGGTCAACCCGGTGGACACCAAGGTACGGCAGAACGTGGCGCCGGAGAACGGCGCGGCGAAAGTGCTGGGCTGGGACGTTGCCGGCGTGGTCAAGGCTGTCGGCAGTGAAGTGACGCTGTTCAAGGCTGGCGACAAAGTGTTCTACGCCGGCTCCATTGCCCGTGCCGGTGGCAACAGCGAACTGCACGTGGTCGATGAGCGCATTGTTGGCCACATGCCGAAATCCCTCGGTTTTGCCGAAGCCGCCGCGCTGCCGTTGACCGCGATCACCGCGTGGGAGTTGTTGTTCGAACGCCTGCAGATCAGCGAAGGCAAAACCGATGTGGGCCAGAGCCTGCTGATCGTCGGTGCCGCTGGCGGCGTCGGTTCGATCCTCACCCAACTGGCCAGCCAATTGACCGGGCTCAAGGTCATCGGCACCGCGTCCCGTGCACAGACTCGCGACTGGGTGACCGAGCTGGGTGCCGACGTGGTGGTCGACCATAGCCAGCCGTTGAGCGAAGAACTCAAGCGCGCCGGCATCGATCACGTGACCCACGTCGCCAGCCTGACCCAGACTGATCTGCACCTCGATCAACTGGTCGAGGCCCTGGCGCCGCAAGGCAAACTCGCGCTGATCGACGATCCGAAGTCGCTGGACGTGAGCAAGCTCAAGCGCAAGAGCCTGTCGCTGCATTGGGAGTTCATGTACACCCGCTCGCTGTTCGAAACCCCGGACATGATCGAGCAGCACAAACTGCTCAATCGCGTGGCCGAGCTGATTGATGCGGGCACTTTGAAAACTACGGTGGGCGAACATTTCGGCACGATCAATGCGGCGAACCTGCGTCGCGCGCACGAGTTGCTGGAAAGTGGCAAAGCCAAGGGGAAAATTGTTTTAGAAAGTTTCTGAGAATCCGAAGGCCGCAATCAGCGCCAGACCCTTTAAGGGCTGGCGCTGTTTTTGCCGTCAGTCAGATGCTTCTGCGTTGTCACAAATGCGATCGTATTCAGGTCTACAATCGAAGCCTCTGCGATGCATCTTTTACACAAGGGAGGTCAGCAATGAAGATCCTGATAAAAGAAGTGGCAAAGTCCCAATGGCAGGTTCGCCTGGACCAGCACGCCGTGACCTTTCGCAGTGAAGCCGAGGCCCTCGCCTTCACCCGCACCCTTGAAGCGCGCCTGCACGCGCCCCATCAGTTTCCCGACCCCGGACAGCAACGCGCCGCCGGCTGAAGGTTTCAGGCTTCGGCCTGTGCTTGCGCCAGTGCCCGGGCATTCTGCAAACGCCGGGTGTACATCGCGACGCTCACCACCAGTAATCCGCACAGGCTGATGACCATGGCCATCGGCATGGCGCTGCCGTCGTGCAGCACGCCCACCAGCGAAGCCGCGCCGGACGCCACGCTGAACTGCAGGCAACCCATCAGCGCCGAGGCACTGCCGGCACGCGCGCCCTGACCGTTCATCGCGCAGGCCGCGGCGTTGGGCAGGATGCAGCCGAGGCTGGCAATGCACACGAACAACGGAAGCAACAGTGGCCACAAGGCGTCGGTGTGCATCGAGCTGACCGCGAGCAACGTCACACCGGCCAACAGATACACCCATACCGCCCGTGCCAGCAGGAACGCCGGACCGCGCTTGGCCAACAGCCGCGCATTAACCTGGGCCACCAGAATGAAACCTGCGGCATTGGTGCCGAACAGCCAGCCGAAATGCTCGGCCGGTACGCCGTAGAGCTTGATGAAGACGAACGGTGAACCGGCGATATAGGAAAACATCCCGGCGACGGCGATACCGCCGGTCAGGGCGTGGCCGAGAAACACCCGGTCGCCGAACAACCGGCCGTATTGGCGCAACGCACCGGACAACGGCTGGCGTGGCACATGGGCCGGCAGACTTTCCGGCAGACCCAGCGCCACAGCGAGGCCGGCCAGTGCGCTGAAGCCAGTCAGCACGAGGAAGATCGACTGCCAGCCCGTGGTGTTAACCAGCAGACCGCCGAGCAGCGGCGCGAGGATCGGCGCCAGGCCCATCACCAGCATCAACTGCGAGAAGACTTTCGCCGAACCAACCGCATCGCACTTGTCGCTGACCACTGCCCGGGAAATCACCATCCCAGCGCAGCCGCCCAGCGCTTGAACGAAACGCGCGCCGATCAGCCATTCCAGATTCGGTGCGTAGGCACAGGCCAGCGAGGCCAGGGTGAACAGGCCGACCCCGCCAAGCAACGGCAGGCGCCGCCCAAAACGGTCCGCCACCGGGCCGTAAAGCAACTGCCCGATCGACAGGCCGGCGAAATAGGCCGCCAGGGTCAGTTGCACATGCTTTTCATCAGTGCCAAAGGCCAGCGCCATCGACGGAAACGCCGGCAAATAGAAGTCGATCGCCAGCGGACCGAAGGCGCTCAAGGCACCGAGAATCAGAATGGTACGGAAGTTCATCAGGCATCCAGGTGGGATAGGAGTCGGCAGCCCGACAGTCTAGCCGCGCTGAGACACCTTGAACATTCCGATAGCTCGCTAACTATTAGAAATCAGATGACCTACACCTGAAACCTGTGGCGAGGGAGCTTGCTCCCGCTGGCCTGCGCAGCAGGCCCAGTGTTTTTCAATTGGAAAAAGGGCCGCTTCGCGACCCGGCGGGAACAAGCTCCCTCGCAACAGGGGATTTATCACTATCCGGCGAGTTTTACCGGGTAGCCCTCTTCGCTGATCACCTCAATGACCTGCTCGGCACTCAGCGAACTCTCGACGCCAACTTCCTTGGCCCCCAGATCGACCCGCACGCTGGCCGCCGGATCTTTCGCCTGCACCGCGTTGGTGATGGCTTTGACGCAGTGACCGCAGGACATGCCTTGAACGTTGAACACTTGCATGGATGGACTCCTTTGAGTGAGGTTGCCGGCAGTGTCGAGCTTGCCACCATGGCAAGGTCAAGTTCTGCGAAAAACTGCCGGGCTGGCAATCGGCGTCGCGCTCAGCCAAGCTGCGTGCATCAATGACTCAAATTCAGGAGATTCAGCCATGCGCTGGTCAGCTTTCAGCCTGTTTGGCTTGCTCAGCCTCTTTGCCGCCCTGCCCCAGGCCAACGCGACCGGCGAGGACTACGCCGTACTGATCATCTCGCGCGAGCGTCTGGAAGTGCCGACTTCTTGCGAGATTGGCGTGTACGTCAATGATCAACTCGCTGGGCGCCTGCTGCAGGAACAGACTACTTCCTTCAACCTGCCCCACGGCACGCTTTCCATTCGGCTGAAACAGTTGCCTGGCCAGGTGCCGGGTTGCCAGGCAGGCATGCTCGCACCGCCCGCGCAGGAGATCTCACTCAAGGCCGGCGATGTGGTGAAATACCGGATCGCGGCAAATGCCAAAGGCTTGTACCTGCGACCTGCTGCCCTCGAATACTAAGAACCTTTCCCAATGTGGGAGCCAGCCTGCTGGCTCCCACATTTTTTTGCCCTGCGACAACATGCAGATTGGCGCTTGACCTTGCCCGCATGGCAAGGTTGATCCTTGTAGGCATCTACTACAGGGAGTACGACCGATGTCCGATTCCACCACTTTCGATCTGCCGATTGCCGGCATGACCTGCGCCAGTTGCGCCGGGCGTGTCGAGCGGGCATTGAGCAAAGTCAGCGGCGCCAGTGCCGTCAGCGTCAATCTCGCCACCGAGCAGGCCCGGGTCCAGGCGCCCGGCGACAGCTTGCCGGCGTTGATGGAGGCGGTCGAACGCGCCGGTTACAGCGTGCCGCAGCAAACCGTGGAATTGAGCATCGACGGCATGACCTGCGCCTCGTGCGTCGGCCGCGTCGAACGCGCCCTGAACAAAGTCCCCGGGGTGAAGAGTGTCAGCGTCAACCTCGCCAACGAACGCGCGCACCTCGAATGGCTCGGTCAGGTCGATATTCAGTCGCTGCTCGATGCTGTGAGCAAGGCCGGTTACTCGGCCAGCGTCTGGCAAGCCGAACATCCCGCCACCGATAACCAGCAACAGCGTCTGCACCATGAACGCTGGGCGCTGATCTGCGCCATCGCCCTGGCTTTGCCGCTGGTGCTGCCGATGCTCCTGCAACCGTTCGGCATTCACTGGATGCTCCCGGCCTGGGCGCAATTCGCCCTCGCCACCCCGGTGCAATTCATTTTCGGCGCACGGTTTTATGTCGCCGCGTGGAAAGCCGTGCGCGCCGGCGCCGGCAACATGGATTTGCTGGTCGCCCTCGGCACCAGCGCCGGTTATGGCCTGAGCCTGTACGAATGGGCCACCGCCACCGGGCGCATGCCACATCTGTATTTCGAAGCCTCAGCCGTGGTGATTGCCCTGGTGCTGCTCGGCAAATACCTGGAAAGCCGCGCCAAGCGTCAGACCGCCAGCGCCATCCGCGCCCTCGAAGCCTTGCGCCCGGAGCGGGCGATTCAAGTCATCGGCGGTCGTGAACAGGACGTTGCGATCAGTGCCCTGCGCCTCAACGATCTGGTTCTGGTCAAACCTGGCGAACGCTTTCCGGTGGACGGTGAAGTGCTTGAAGGCCAGAGCCACGCTGACGAAGCGCTGATCAGCGGCGAGAGCCTGCCTGTGCCAAAACAGCCGGGCGACAAGGTCACCGGCGGCGCGATCAACGGTGAAGGTCGCCTGCTGGTGCGTACCACCGCCCTCGGCGCGGAAAGCGTGCTGGCGCGGATCATCCGTCTGGTCGAGGACGCTCAGGCAGCGAAAGCGCCGATCCAGAAACTGGTGGATAAAGTCAGTCAGGTGTTCGTGCCCACCGTGTTGCTGATCGCCCTCGCCACCCTGATCGGCTGGTGGTTGTACGGCGCGCCAATGGAAACCGCATTGATCAACGCCGTCGCCGTGCTGGTGATTGCCTGTCCGTGTGCCCTCGGTCTCGCCACGCCAACAGCGATCATGGCCGGCACCGGCGTGGCCGCGCGCCACGGCATTCTGATCAAGGACGCCGAAGCGCTGGAACGTGCCCATGAAGTCGACAACGTGGTCTTCGACAAGACAGGTACGCTGACTTCCGGCACGCCACGCATCGCGCATTTGAGCGCGGTGGATGGCGATGAGAATACGTTGCTGAAAACGGCTGGCGCCCTGCAACGCGGCAGCGAACATCCGCTGGCCAAAGCCGTGCTGGACGCGGCCGCCGAGCGTGGTCTGAACGTGCCGGATATCAGCGACAGCCAGTCCCTGACCGGGCGTGGCATCGCCGGCAATCTTGGCGGTCGGCGTCTGGCGCTGGGCAATCGGCGTTTGCTGGAAGAAAGTGGCCTGAACGCGGGCAATCTCGCCGAATCCGCCGAGGCCTGGGAAAGCGAAGGCCGGACCTTGTCGTGGCTGATCGAGCAAAGTCCTGAACCGCGCGTAATCGGCCTGTTCGCCTTCGGTGACACGCTCAAGCCCGGCGCATTGCAAGCAGTGCAACAACTGACCGCCCGCGATATCCACAGCCATCTGCTGACGGGCGACAACCGTGGCAGCGCGACAGTGGTCGCCGAGGCGTTGGGCATCGAGAACGTGCTCGCCGAAGTGCTGCCCGCCGACAAAGCCGCCACCGTCGCCGAACTGAAGAAAACCGGCGTGGTGGCAATGGTCGGCGACGGCATCAACGACGCCCCGGCACTGGCCGCAGCGGACATCGGTATCGCCATGGGTGGCGGCACCGACGTAGCGATGCACGCCGCCGGCATCACTCTGATGCGCGGCGATCCACGGCTGGTACCGGCGGCACTGGAGATCAGCCGCAAGACCTACGCGAAGATCCGCCAGAACCTGTTCTGGGCCTTCGTCTACAACCTGATCGGCATTCCGCTGGCGGCGTTCGGCTTCCTCAACCCGGTGCTGGCCGGCGCGGCGATGGCACTGTCGAGCGTCAGCGTGGTGAGCAATGCGCTACTGTTGAAAACCTGGAAACCGAAGGATCTGGAGGAGCACCGATGAACATCGGCCAAGCGGCCCGGCACAGTGGTCTGAGCGCAAAGATGATCCGCTATTACGAGTCGATCGGCCTGCTCAAGGCGGCCCATCGCACCGACAGCGGCTACCGGGTCTACAGCGATGATGACCTGCACACCCTGGCGTTCATCAAGCGTTCGCGGGACCTGGGGTTTTCTCTGGAGGAGGTCGGCAAGCTGCTGACCCTGTGGCAGGATCGCCAACGTGCCAGTGCCGATGTGAAAGCGCTAGCGCGTCAGCACATCGACGAACTGAATCAGAAGATCCGCGAACTCGGCGAGTTGCGCGACACCCTGCAGGATCTGGTCGAGCACTGTAATGGCGACCATCGTCCCGACTGTCCGATCCTCAAGGAGCTGGCGTCGGGCTGCTGCGCGCAACCCGCCCGCGCCTGAACGCCAACAGTTTCACGGTCAACAGCGTACCGAGCGGGATGCCGTGGAACAGCATGACCACGGCACCCGGCGTCCACCATTCGTAGAACGGCGCGGCAATCAGCATGCCGACGCCAAACCCGGTCATTTGCAGCAAGGTCAGGAAACTGAAAATCGGCAGACGCAAATGCTCAGGCTCACGTTGCAGGCGCGAAATCAGGCCGACTTCGGAAACGCCATCACCCAATCCTGCCGGCAGGGAAAACAGCAGCAGGCCGAGCAGGCTGTGCTGCTGGAACATCAGGATAAAGCCGCAGGACATCAACGCCACGCCGAAGAAATACCGTCGCTCTAGATCACGGTTATCCATGCCTTTGAGGCGACTGGCAATTCGTGCGCCGAGCAGTTTGCCGCTGGCCCACACCGCCAGCATCAGGCCCAGCGTGGTGCTGGCCGAATCGGGTGTCAGCAGTCTGGAGATGATCGGGAACCCGACGTTGTGCGCGGCACTGCCCAAGGTGTCGGCCATGGTCACGGCGAGCATCGCCGCAATCACCGGGGCACTGCGCAGGCCTTGTTTCAGGGCTGACCATTCGCCGCGTTCGCTGGCCGATTGTTCGCTGACGTGTGGCGCGGCGAAGCGCAACGGGGCAATCATTAGCGCTGCCAGCAGATAGGTCAGTGCGTTGAGTGCGAATACCGTTTCGAAACCGAATGCCGCCACCAGCAACCCCGAGACCAGGCTGCCGCCAACCATCGCCGCCGATGACGCCGAGGTGATCCAGGCGTTGGTTTTCAGTAGCTGCGCCGGGGCGATCAGCCTCGGCAACTGGCTGTTGAGGCCGATGGCGAACATCGAGTTACCAAAGCCCAGGCCGAACGCGATCACCGGCAACAGCAACGCCTGCTGGCTCACCGGCAGGATCAACAGCAGGCCAAGCAGCGTCGCGCGCAGCAGATCGAAGGCCATCAGCGGTACCCGGCCATTCCAGCGCCGATAGAACCGTGTGCCGATCAGGCTGGCGAAAATCCCCCCGCCAACCCGACTGGCGAGAAAAATCCCGACGCTCATGGCGCTGTTGCTCAGCAGGTAAACGTACGTCGCCAGCGCGACCATGTTGAGGAAAGCGCCGAAGTCGGAGATCAGCCGGGCGGTGATGATGAGGCGGGCGTTCACATTCAATCCTTGAGTGTGCGGGGGCGGACAAGATTCCCATATAACGTCCATAGATACCACCGGCCCCTGTGGGAGCTGGCTTGCCAGCGAAGAGGCCGGTACATCCGATAAAATTTTCAGCTGAACCACCGCTATCGCTGGCAAGCCAGCTCCCACAGTGAGGTGTGGTGACGGAATATACGGGCACAAAAATCCCGGCCGAAGCCGGGTTTCTGTTCAAGCGTTTACTGCATCCACGGTGGCGGCGGTGGTTCGTCGGACTTGCCTTTGGGCTGGTCATCCGCCGCACGGATCGCCTGCTTGCGCTCTTCGTCGAGCCGCGCCGCTTCGATCTCGCGCAACACACCGCCAACGTCGGCCAGTTCTTGCGGATCGTCGAACTCGCCGGTGAGCACGCTGTTGGGGTGCAAGGTGCCGGCTTCGTACAGCGCCCACATTTCTTTCGCGTAGCGGGTCTGCTTCAGCTCCGGGGCAAAGCGCCCGAAGTACGAAGCCATGTTGCCCACATCGCGCTCGAGCATGCTGAACGCGTGGTTGTTGCCGGCGGCATCCACCGCCTGCGGCAGGTCGATGATCACCGGGCCGGTCGGGGTCAGCAGCACGTTGAACTCCGAGAGGTCACCGTGCACCAGACCGGTACACAACATCAGCACGATCTGCGAGATCAGAAACGCGTGATACTCGCGGGCCTGATCCGGCTCCAGCACCACGTCGTTCAGACGCGGCGCGGCATCGCCATACTCGTCGGCCACCAGCTCCATCAGCAGCACGCCATCGAGAAAGTCGTACGGCTTGGGCACTCGCACACCGGCACCGGCCAGACGGAACAGCGCCGCGACTTCGGCGTTCTGCCAGGCGTCTTCGGTCTCCTTGCGACCGAATTTCGAACCCTTGGCCATCGCCCGGGCCTGCCGGCTGTTACGCACCTTGCGGCCTTCCTGATACTCGGCTGCCTGGCGGAAACTGCGTTTGTTCGCCTCCTTGTAAACCTTCGCGCAACGTAACTGGTTACCGCAGCGCACCACATAAACAGCTGCTTCTTTACCACTCATGAGTGGGCGCAGCACTTCGTCGACCAGACCGTCTTCGATCAGGGGTTCAATGCGTTTTGGAGTCTTCATCAGCTTTTATTGTGGGTCCTTTATTACCAAACACGCGAATGTCACTCGTTATACGGCAATCCTCGCGCTACGGGGAGGGGTTGCCGACCTGTGAACCCTGTGGATGCACACACTGTGCCGAAATAATCGAGCTTTGCCGATCATAGCCGAGCCGACCTTGCTTGTAGTTATCGGCTGTCGAGGGCATTTGCGACAGAATCTGACACGCAGCGGTGATGAAAAGATTCAAGGTCAAAAGATCGCAGCCTGCGGCAGCTCCTGCATGAAATTGGCGTCGAAGGCTGCGATGTTTTAGCGTTCGATGATTGCGGTGACACCCTGCCCCCCAGCCGCGCAGATCGAGATCAGTCCCCTGCCCTTGCCTGCCGCATCCAGCAGTTTTGCCATGTTTGCGACAATCCGCCCACCGGTCGCGGCAAACGGATGCCCCGCCGCCAGCGAGCTGCCTTTCACATTCAACCGGCTGCGATCGATCGAGCCCAGCGGTGCGTCCAGCCCCAAACGCGTCTTGCAATATTCAGGGTCTTCCCAGGCCTTGAGCGTGCACAGCACCTGGGCGGCGAACGCTTCGTGTATTTCGTAGTAATCGAAGTCCTGCAGGGTCAGCCCATTACGCGCCAGCAGGCGCGGCACCGCATACACCGGCGCCATCAACAGGCCTTCGGCGCCGTTGACGAAATCCACCGCCGCCGCTTCGCCATCGCGCAGATAGGCGAGGATCGGCAAACCACGTTCTTTCGCCCACTCCTCGCTGCCCAGCAGCACCACCGAAGCGCCGTCGGTGAGCGGCGTGGAGTTGCCCGCCGTCAGCGTGCCCTTGGCGCTTTTTTCGAAAGCGGGTTTGAGCGTGGCGAGTTTTTCCAGGGTCAGGTCCGGGCGCAGATTGTTGTCGCGGGTCAGGCCGAGGAACGGGGTCATCAGGTCGTTGTGCCAGCCCTCGCTGTAGGACGCGGCGAGTTTGTGATGGCTTTCGAGGGCCAGTTGATCCTGCTCTTCACGGGGAATATTCCAGGTCTGCGCCATCAGTTCGCAGTGCTGGCCCATCGACAGGCCGGTACGCGGTTCGCCATTACGCGGAAACTCCGGGATCAGGTGCCGCGGACGCAGTTGCAGAAAGGTTTTCAGCTTGTCGCCGGTGGTCTTGGCGCGGTTGGCCTGCAGAAGGATTTTGCGCAGCCCTTCGCTGACGCTGATCGGCGCGTCCGAGGTGGTGTCGACGCCACCGGCAATGCCGCAGTCGATCTGGCCGAGGGCGATTTTGTTGGCCACCAGCAGCGCCGCTTCCAGCCCGGTACCGCAGGCTTGCTGGATGTCATAGGCCGGGGTGGCCGGTGACAGCCGCGAGCCGAGCACGCACTCGCGGGTCAGATTCATATCCCGTGACAATTTAAGCACCGCCCCCGCCACCACTTCGCCGATGCGCAGGCCGTGCAGGTTGTAGCGTTCGATCAGGCCTTCGAGAGCGGCGGTGAGCATCACTTGGTTGCTGGCAGTGGCGTACGGCCCGTTGGAGCGGGCGAAAGGAATACGGTTACCACCGATGATGGCGACGCGGCGCAGCTGACTCATGAAAAGCTCCTTTTCCAAATGGTCGAATTCACCTGAATCCTCTGTAAAAGTGATCTGTGGTGAGGGGATTCATCCCCGATGGGTCGCGCAGCGGCCCCCTCATTGCAATCGCTATACATTGCGACTGCTTCGCAGCCGATCGGGGATGAATCCCCTCGCCACAGGTCACTCCTACAGGGTTCAACGTTGTTTCTGAATTTGTGTTTGGCCACACAACCATCGGCGGCCAACTACTCTGCTGTTCTAGCGTAGGCCTTATTGCGTGGATCGAACGATTGATTGCCGTTGGTAGTCCACACTTTGAACCCCAACTTTTGGAGAGCGTTCCATGTCTGACCGCTATATCGACTTCGCCAACTCATCCATCGGCCACCGTCTGGTCGGGGCTTTGGGCCTGCCGTCGCCGGTGCGGCTGGAACGCTGGCAGGCCGGGCGCCTGCGGCCGGTGGACGGTGCGCTGCTGATCGGCGGCGGGCCGCTGGCCGAGCGGATCAACGCGTTCGCCAACCGCCTGACCGATGCGATCTACAGTTACGGCAGCGAACCGTCGCTGGCCACCGCGTGGATTCCCGGGCACGGGCCGAAACTCAAGGCCGTGGTGTTCGATGCCAGCGATCTGCAGCACACCGACCAGCTCAAACAGCTGCGTGAGTTCTTCCAGCCGTTGATGAAAAATCTCGACAGCAGCGCGCACCTGGTGATCCTCGGCCGCGCCCCGGAAACCTTGCGCGATCCGTTTGCGTCCAGCGCACAGCGGGCACTCGAAGGCTTTTCGCGCTCGCTGGCCAAAGAGCTGCGCAGCGGCGGCACGCTGCAACTGATCTATGTCGGTGAGGGCGCCGAAGATCAGCTTGAGGGGCCGCTGCGGTTTTTCCTCTCGCCGAAAAGCGCCTTTGTCTCCGGGCAGGTGATTCGCCTCACCGCGTGCGCCACGCCGGTCACCGATTGGACCCGGCCATTGGCCGGACGCAGGGCGCTGGTCACCGGCGCGGCACGCGGGATCGGCGCCTCGATTGCCGAGACCCTCGCCCGCGATGGCGCCGAGGTGATTCTGCTCGACGTCCCCCCGGCCAAGACTGATCTGGAAGCCCTCGCCGCACGTCTTGGCGGCCGGGCGATCACCCTTGATATCTGCGCCGAAGATGCCGCCGCGCACCTGATCGAACAATTGCCGAACGGCCTCGACATTCTGGTGCACAACGCCGGGATCACCCGCGACAAGACCCTGGCCAACATGACCCCGGAATTCTGGGACGCGGTGCTGGCGGTCAACCTCAATGCTCCGCAAGTGCTGACCAAGGCCCTGCTCGACAGCGGCACCCTGCACGACAATGCGCGGGTGATTCTGCTGGCCTCGATCAGCGGCATCGCCGGCAATCGCGGACAGACCAACTACGCCGCAAGCAAGGCCGGGCTGATCGGCCTGGCGCAGGCCTGGGCGCCGACGCTGCACGAACGCGGCATCAGCATCAACGCCGTGGCCCCGGGCTTCATCGAAACCCAGATGACCGCGCACATCCCGTTCGGCCTGCGTGAAGCCGGACGGCGCATGAGTTCGCTGGGCCAGGGCGGTTTGCCGCAAGACGTCGCCGAAGCCGTCGCATGGCTGGCACAACCGGGCACCGGTGCGGTCACCGGCCAGGCATTGCGGGTCTGTGGACAAAGTGTTCTGGGGGCATAGGCATGAGCATTGAATGGCACACCCTCGACCGTGAACCGAGCCTGCCCGGCCTGTACGCGCGGGCCGCGACCCGGCGCAAGATTACCGGCACCCGACTGCCCGACAGCGGTTTGCGCTGCTGGGTCGATGTCGACGGCCAGAAACTGGCGGCGTATCGCAAGGTCTGCGGCTTTGCCGATGACGGCCTGCTGCCGCCGACTTATCCACACATCCTCGCGTTCGCCCTGCAGATGCAATTGCTCACGGCCAAGGAATTTCCGTTCCCGCTGCTGGGGCTGATTCATCTGAGCAACCGCATACGCGTATTGCGACCGATGGGCGGGATCAGTCGAGCGCAAGTCAGTGTTCGCGTGCACAACCTGCAGCCGCATCCCAAAGGTGCGACCTTCGACGTACTGACCACTCTGGACGATCAACTCGGACCACTGTGGGAGGCCGAAAGCCAGATGCTCTGTCGCGGGGTGAAACTCGATGGCGAACCTGTCGAGCAACACTGGGAGCCGACCCAGGTGTTGACGCAAGTGGCGCAATGGAAAGCCCCGGCCGATATCGGTCGGCAATACGCCAAAGTCTCGGGCGACTACAACCCGATTCACCTGAGCGCCGCCAGTGCCAAACTGTTCGGTTTCCCCACGGCGATTGCTCACGGCTTGTGGAACAAGGCCAGAACCCTCGCGGCACTGGCTGATCATCTACCCAAGGCCAACCTTGAAATCGCCGTGCACTTTCGCAAACCGGTGCGCTTGCCCAGTGAGGTTTCATTGCCGGCGAGTGCGCCGGGATCCAGCGGCGAGTTGCGCCTGATCGGCCACGGCGATCTGGAACACATGGTCGGGCAATGGCAACCGATTGCCTGATCCTCACCCCCGGGCAAGCCTGTAAATTGTGTATATATCACTTAAGTTTTTCCACGCTTGGCGCCGCACTCTGAAAAAACCCAGGCCTTGATTTTCAAGGCCTTTTTTTATGCGTCTATATCCTGGGTATTAGTCCTTAGGCACGGCGCGGCGCCTTATATATAAAGGCGTTAATACCAACTTGAGAATGGTCGAAACCTGCGGCGCGATTGAGATTGACACCACGGACGAGGCATTACCGGCGACAGATCGGTGAGCCATCGAAAACGACGAATGTTGTTACAGGTGCAAGGAATCTCAATCATGAAAACTCAAGTGTGGTGCAAATCGGCAACAGCTCTGGCATTGATCCTCTCCCTTGGCCTCGCTGGCTGCAGCAGCGGCGGTGGCGGCCATCACAGCAGCTCCGGCAGCTCTTCGCCAGACAGCGCGACGTCGGGCACTGGCGGCACTAGTGGTACTGGCGGTAGCAGTGGCACTGGCGGCACTGGCAGCACCGGCGGCACCGGCGGTACCGATACCGCAGGCACAGGTGGTACCGGAGGCACCGGTGGTACTGGCGGTACTGGCGGTACGGGTACAACCAACCCGACCGATCCGACCAACCCAACCAATCCGACCGACCCTACGGGTCCAACCAACCCGACCAACCCGACCACCACTCCGCTGGTGACCACCACCCTGGTGCAGGATGTCGGCAAAACCGTCGCAGGCGTCGGTGATGGCGTCGGCCAGGTCGGCGATTCGCTGAGCACCGTACCGGTCGTCGGTGGCGTCGTGCAAAGCGCGGCCAACACCACTGGCAACGTGGTCAGTACCCTCGGCAATGGCGTGGCCAACGGCATTGGCAAACTGGGCACCGTCGACAACGGTCTGGGCGTCACCGCATCCTCGGTGGGCGGCGTGGTCAGCGATGTCGGCAACGGTGTATCGGACCTGAGCGGCAAACTGGCGGCCGCCACCGGCAGCGTTCCGGTTGTCGGCGGCGTGGTCACCAAAGTCGCCCCGGTACTCGACGGCGTCGGTGAAAAAGTCACCATGCTCGGCGACACCCTGAGCCTGGCCACCACCACCGGCCCACTCGGTTCAGTGACCAAAAGTGTCGGCAACGGTCTGGTGCCAGTGATTGCGATGGTTGAAAGCACCACCGACAAAGTCGGCGCTGCGACCGGCCTCGGCGCTCCGCTCAATGGCGTACTCGGCCAGGTCGGTGGCGCCGTCAAAGGCGTGGGCGGTCAGGTAACCGGTGCTGGCGGCGGCAACGCCTTGACCAACACCGTTGGCGGCGCGTTGACCAACGTCGGCACCGCGGTTGGCAAAGCCGGCGGGCTGGTGGATAACGGCACCAGCACCGGTGGTGGATTGGGCGGCGGTCTCGGCGGCGGCCTGGGCGGTACCGGCTTGCTGCAAACGGTTGGCGGCGCCGTGGTCAACGTCGGCTCCGGGCTGAACGCTGGCAGCACCAACGGCGTGGTCAGTGCCGGCGGCGTCACGGCTGGCGGACTGGGCAATACCATCGCCTCGCTCAACACCGTACTCGGCGGCTCGGGTACTCCGATCACCGCCACTACCTCGCCACTGGCCAGCGTCGGCGCCACCGTCGGTGCCGGGCTTAATCCGGTCACCAGTGCAGTCACCAGCGTCACCCAACAAGTTGGCGCAGCGACAGGCCTGGGCGCACCGGTCGCCGGTCTCACCGGCCAGGTCGGCGGCGCAGTCAGCACCGTTGGCGCCACCATCGCGTCCACCAACAACCCGGTCACTACCGCCGTCGGCGGTGTGGTCAGCAACGTCGGCGCAACCGTTGGTGCAGTCGGCGGCCTGCTCAACGGCGGCACCAGTACCGGCGGCACCGCCACCGGTGGCACCGCAACCGGTGGCCTGGGTGGTGTACTCGGTGGCCTGACCGGCGCTCTTGGAGGCAACAAACGCTAAATTGCACCTGGCCGATTCGACGGCCTCACCTACAGCGCCTACGCTTGGTTGAGGGCGGAAGATTCCCACGAGTCTTCCGCTTTTTTCTTAGGAAAAATTTAACTCAGCGCTGTGATCTGACCATGGAGTGTCCTATGCGCGTAATGGCATCCCTGCTGTTCCTCAGTATCAGTTCCGCCGCCCTCGCCGACACCCTGCCCAGCTTTCTCAACAGCAACGAAACCACCCGCAACCTGCCCGTGCCGAACCTGCCGGCAGATGCCTATCGCCCCGCGGCCACGCCTCTGCAAGTCCCCGACCCCGGCGCGGCCACGGCGCAGCCGCTGTTGATGGACACCAAAGTCAATCTGAAAACCGTGCAGATCGAAGGCGGCACGATCTACCCGCTCAACGAACTGGCCGAAGTCTACAAACCTCTCATCGGCCACCAGACCAGCCTGGCCGAGCTGATCGAAGCCACCCGCGACATCACTCGACGCTACCAGAAGGACGGCTATCTGCTGTCCTATGCCTTCCTGCCGCAACAGCGTTTCGACGATGGCGTGGCCCGGGTCGTGCTGGTGGAAGGTTATGTGCGCGACGTGCAGGTGCAAGGCGATGTCGGCCGGGTCAAAGGCCTGCTCGACGAGCTGGCGGCAAAAATCCAGGCCGAACGCCCGCTGACCCGCAAAACCTTCGAACGCTACACCACCCTGATGACCCGCATTCCCGGGGTGACCATCCAGGCGCAAGTGCCGCCGCCCGGCACCACCGACGGCGCAACAACACTGGTGGCCCAGGCCAGTCGCAAACCGTTCACCAGCACCATGAGCACCACTGAAGACAACCGCAATGGCACCCAGGCTTTGCTGGGGGTCAGCAGTAATTCGCAGACCGCCATGGGCGAACAGTTGACCCTCAGCGGACTGTTTCCGCCGGGGGACGATCATGAGCATTACTACCGTGTGGACTACAACCAGTTCCTCAACAGCGAAGGCACGCAACTGAGCCTGTTCGCCTCACGCTATCGCGCGGATCCGGGCACCAATGTGCTGACCAGCGATGGCTTTGAACTCAAGCCGCACAAGGAAGATGACCGCTACTCGATCGGCGTCAGCCACCCGTTCATTGCCGCCTCCAACGAGCTGCTTAACGCGGGAGCGCGGCTCTATGCAGTGGATGACAAAAACCGCTACAACGTGGTCGGCTACCCGATCAGCATCGAAGAGCGCACCAACGTGCGCGCCCTCGCATTCGAAGGCGACTGGCGCAAGACCGATGCGCGGCAGCTGCGGATTCTCAGTGGTGGCGTGTATCAAGGCCTCGACAGCATGGGCGCGCATTCCAACAACCCGGCGCTGGACCTGAACTTCCTGCGCCTGCGCCTCTCCGGCGTACAGAGCGACAAGTTCTTCGACAACTGGCAAGGCGTACTGTCGGCCGCGTTGTACTGGAGTGATGACACCCTGCCCGACAGTGAACGTGCGGTGTTCGGCGGGCAGAATTTCGGCCGTGGCTACCCGGACGATCAGGCGTCGGGCGACAAGGGCTGGGGCGCGGCTTATGAGGTCAACTACAGCTTCAATCGCGACGGCAACTGGGTGCGCATCCTGCAACCGTACGTGGTGCTGGACCGTTCGAAAACCTGGTTCAACACGCTGGCGGTGCAGAGCAACGACCTGTCATCGGCAGCCGTAGGCCTGCGTTTTGGCGATGCCAAGTACTACAACATTGCGTTGGAGGCCGCCAAGCCGATGTCGGATGAAGCGCTGGATACGTTCAATCGGCGGGCGCGCTACAGCATCAGTTTCAGCTATCAGTTGTAGGCCTTCAGCCAGTCTGACATCGCCGGTTTTTCGGCGATAGAAGACTGGTTTGAGCCACGTCATCGGCCTAGTTCTTGGTCTCGATCTTGCCACCCGCATCCGGGTCGTAGAAATCCGGAATCTCGTATTTGTACTTCTTCAACCAGCGCTGCATCGCCTGTTCGCGCTCCGCCGCCGTGGCGGTTTGCGGCTTGGTCGAGGCGGCCTGGTTGCGGCTTTGCAGCACCAACCAGCCTTCGGTTTCCTGTTGCTGCGCCGAGGCCGGGCCGGCGTCGATCGCCTGGGCCGCAAGCGGCAGGCTGAGCAGGGTCAGGCAGCACACACGGTGCAAGGTGTTCATGGCGATCTCCCTGGATGTCACTTGAGCGTCGACGGTTGCGGGTCCGCCACCACCGCCACCTGATTGCCGGCGGGTGGCGTAGCCTTGGTCGGTACCTTGAGTTTTTCCGCGCGGGCCTGGGCGTCGGCGAACTGCTCCGGCGTCAGGTGCGCGCGGCTGACGATTTCGGCGGCTTGCTGCCAGTTGTTCTGGTACAGCAGCAAGCTCACCAGATTCAGCGTGGCCAGTTGATCGTTCTGCTTGAGTTCGATGGCCGTCAGGAACTCGAAACGCGCATCTTCAAGACGCAACTGGTTGAGGTAGACCACGCCCAGGTCATTGCGGATTTTTTCATTGGTCGGCGCCAGACGTACCGCGCGCTGCAAGTGCGCCTGGGCCTGGCCGTTGTCGCCACGGGCGGCATAGATCTGGCCCAGGCCATGTTCGGCGTCCGCCGTCAGGCAGGTGCCGAGCAAACCGCGATACAGCGGCTCGGCTTCACTGCGCCCGAGCAAGCGGTAGACCCTGGCCTTGCGCAGGCGTACCTCGACCAGTTTGTCGGGCAGGCTTTGCAGGTTGGCCAGGCTGGCGTGCAGCTTGCCGTCGTTGGCCAGATCGTCCGCCAGGTTCAGCGCCAGTTCCTGTTCGGAATCGAGCTTGCTGCAACTGGCCGGTGCGAGCATCGCCGACCACGGCGCCTGACCGTCGGTGGCGCAACCACCGAGCAACAACACACTTGCCAAGACAATCAGTGCTTTCATCAAACGCTCTCCATGAGCCCACATCAGTTTGCAAACGCCCGGGTAATCGCGGTGAACCCCGGGCCGGCCAGTACGATCAGCAAGGCAGGAAACAGAAACAGCATCATCACCACCGACATCTTCGCCGACATCTTCGAGATGTATTCCTGCAGTCGGGTGAGGCGGCGGTCGTCGAGTAATTGTTTGAGCGCCAGCAGCGATTTCATTGCCCCGCCACCCTGCTGAATCAGTTGCTGCAGGATCACGCAGGTGTCGGTGAACTCATCGACCGCCAGCATCACCGAGGTCTTGTTCAACTCCTGTCCCAGCTCCAGTCCCGAGTCGACCCGGGCCAGAATCAGGCGCAGTTCGCGGGTCAGTTCCGGCAGCAGTTTCTGCCCTTCGGTGCTGAGCACGCGCAAGGCTTGTTCAACCGCCATGCCCGACTCGAAGAGGATGCGCAGCAGCGGAATGAACGTGGAGATTTCCACGGCGATGGTTTTCTGCCGACGCCCGGCGGCGTAAGCCAGCAGCCGCTTGGGCAACAGGTAACCGGCGCCGGTGGCGAGCATCGGCACGATCCAGCGGTTGGCGGCGTGCGGAAAAAACACTTCCTGCAGAAAGATCGCCAACCCAAGCGCCAGCAGCGGCGTGCCGATCTGGCAGGCGGCGAACAGCGAGCGCTCACTGGCGCGGCGCCAGCCGAGGCGACTGAGCAGGGTCTGGGTTTCGCTGTCGATGCTCACTGAGCGCTGGCCGAACCTGCTGTTGCCCAGAGCACGCAGCCAGTTACCAAAACGGTTCTCACGCACCAGATGCCCCTGCAACCGCTGGTTGACCTGGCGCACCCGGCGCCGCTCCGTCAGCAGGTGATTGACCACCAGCAACAGCGCGCCGAGCAGCAGCATCAGAGCGGCGAGATAGACCATTTCAAATACTCCGCAACATGCGCCACAGCGCCAGGCAACCGGTCACTTGCAACACCACGGCGATGATCAACATGGTCCGACCACCGGAGTCGTGCCACATGCCGAGCATGTAGCCGGGGTTGGTCAGCATGAAGTAGCTCACCAGAATCACCGGCAGCGAACCCAGCACCCACGCGGTCATGCGTGTTTCGCCAGTCAGTGCGCGCAGTTGCCGGGCGCCCTGGTCACGCTCGCGGATCAGCTTGATCAGGTTCTCCAGCAGTTCGCTGGCATTGCCGCCGTAGCGATGGTTGACCTTGAGGCCGAGGGCGAACATGCGCAATTCGTCCTGTTCGTAGAGTTCGGCGAAATCGCTGACCGCATCCGGCAGATTGACCCCCAGCTGCACGTTGCGCTGCACCCGGCCCATGGCTTTTTTCAGCGGATCCTCGCTCGATTCGATGCCGCCCATGACCGCGTCGCTCAAGGTGCGGCCGGACTTGAGACTGCGTACGGTGTAGTCGAGCAGTTGCGGCAACTGCTCGATCATGCGTTTGATCCGCCGGTGGTACAGCCAGGAAATGTACAGCCGCAGGATCAGCGGCGGCGCCAGCAGCATCGCCAGCAAACCGATCCAGTCTGCCAATAGATAACCGAGGGCAATCGCCACGCCCCACAGGGTCATCCACAGCCCGAAACGTTCGGTGGGACGGCCAAGCCCGGCGCGTAAAAACATCCGTTCAAGCCCGACCCAGGCCGGTTTCTGTGCGACCAGTTGCGGCTGCCCCGCCGCGAGGCGATTGAGCACCCGTTCGTTGTTGGTCTTGTGGATGCCGTGCACGAACAGCCAGATCGACAGCCCGAGCAGGATCAGACACAGGAGGATGAGAATGGCCGGTCCGATCATGATGCAAGTCCCATGCGGTCAGCCCAGGTGGGTCTCGTGGCGCAACTTGTCGCCCGCCGGATTGACCGCTTCGCGCAGGAAGCCGAAACCGGTACGCCGATCAAGGCGAAACAAGGTGTTGGTGACGTAGACGTCTTCGCGGATGCCGACCACTTCCACCACCTCGCTGACACAGCGGCGGCCGTCGGGCATGCGGGTCAGCTGAATGATCACGTCGAGCGCCGCGCAGATCATCTGGCGCAAGGTGCGCTCGGCGATCGAGCGACCGGTCAGCCCCACCAGCGTCTCCAGCCGCAACAACGCATCCTGGGCATTGTTGGCGTGCACGGTGCTCATCGAGCCGTCGTGACCGGTGTTCATCGCGGTCAGCACATCGACCACTTCAACGCCTCGGATCTCGCCGAGAATGATTCGGTCGGGGCGCATGCGCAGGGCGTTGCGGATCAGGTCGCTGGCCTTGACTTCACCATGGCCCTCGGCATTCGGCGGGCGGGTTTCCAGGCGCACGACGTGCGGGTGGCCGAGCTGCAATTCGGCGACATCTTCGATGGTCACCAGACGTTCGTGGGGGTTGATCAATTGGCTGAGGATGTTCAGCAGCGTGGTCTTGCCGGTGCCGGTACCGCCGCTGATCAGCACGTTGCAACGCTTGCCCACCGCCTCCTGGAGGAACTCGAAAATCGCCAGGTCGATGGTCTGCATCGCCATCAGATCACTGCTCTTGAGCATGTCCTTGCGAAACTTTCGAATCGACAGGCAGGGGCCGTCGAGGGCGATCGGCGGAATGATCGCGTTGACCCGGCTGCCGTCCGGCAGACGCGCATCGACCATCGGTGAAGACTCGTCGAGGCGCCGTCCGAGTGGTGCGAGAATCCGTTGCATGACCCGCTCGACGTGATGCGCGTCGATAAAGCGCAGGTCACTCTGATGCAGCACGCCATCGCGTTCGATGAATACCCGGTGCGGGCCGTTGACCAGAATCTCGGTCACTGACTGATCGCGCAGCAGCACTTCCAGCGGACCGAAACCGGTAAGTTCGTCGACGATTTCCTCGGCCAGGCGCTCCATCTCATAACGGGAAATCGCCAGGTGCAGGCGGGCGATGTATTCGGCGACCTTGTCGGTGACAAACTGCGCCAGCAACTGACGCGATCCCTCCAGCAGGTTTTTCCCCGACTCTTCGATGGCGTCGATGATGTAGCGGTGCAGGACCAGTTTCAGGCCTTCGTGATCGGTATTGCCGACCGCGCCGTGGTGTACCGCGCCGAACAGTTTTTCCGCGCTCATGAGGTGCCTCGCAAGCGGTCGAACCAGGTGACCTTGGGTTTGGCCAGGCCTTCCGAGCGCTTGGCCAGACGTTCGCCGAGAGCCCGCAGGCTTTGCGTGAGTTTTTCCCGCGGGGCCAGTTCGAACAAGCTGACGCCCTGGTTCTTGGCGTTCAGGCGCACTTCGGCATTGGCCGCCAATACCGCGATCACTTCAAGGTTGAAGGTTTTGCCCAGGGTTTCAGCATCCGGGGCCACGCTGCCCAGATAGCCGTCCACCAGCAAACGCGCGTGGTCGAGCTTCATGCCCTTCTCGCGCCACAAGTTGAGTACCGCGAGGTTGCGGCGGCAGTTGAGCACGTTCTGATCGGTGTACCAGATCAGCTTGTCGCAGTGGCTGACGAACGTGCGCAAGGCTTCACTGTCGGACTGCCCGGTGAGGTTCACGACGATGTGCTGGAAGTGTTGGCGCAAGGCGCTGAGCAACATGTACAACTCGGCGGCACTGGTGCTTTCCAGCGGCTCGTCGCTGCCGGCATACGCCAGAATCCGCAGACCCGCTTCAGCGCTGGTGAAGGCACTGTCGATCAGCGTCGCGTCGAGCCTGCGCAAATGACGCAAGGCATCGCCGAAGTGGAACGAACTCTCGAGCCCGAGCAGCGCCAGGCTGTCACCGCGCGGCAGGCCCAGATCCAGCAGCAAGGTCTGCTGTCCGCTCTTTTGCACCACCTGCGCCATATGGTTGGCCAGCAGCGCGCCATCCGAATAGCTCTGCGTGCCGTACAACACCGTAAGGCCGCCAAGCTGCGTGTTGGCCGCCACCGGTGGCAGGCGCTTGTTCAAGCGCCGCACCAGCCCGGCGACTTCACTGGCGCGCGAACCGTAGGCGACAAAATCCCGGGCGCCGGCACGCATGGCATTGAGCACCAGTTGGTTGTCCATGCCATCGCCGAGCGCAACGATGGCGAGCATCGGTTTGGCTTCCAGCGCGCCTTCGATCAACGCACTCTGCGCCACCACATGCTCGCGGTCGAGGCCGACGAACACCAGGCTGGCGAAGGTGACGTCGACCAGCGCCAGCAACTCGTCCAGGCTCCCGGCCCCGGCGCTCACCACCTGGCCCAGCGGCGCGAGTGCGCCTTGCAGCCACTCCAGATCGGTGCTGTTACGGGTGATCGCCAGAAAGGTCTGGCTCAGGTTCTGGTTCATTGGGACAGCCCACTGCGTTTGTCGAAGTTGCCGTTTTCGAGGAAGAACATGCGGTAGAAATTCGGGTCGTAATTGCGCAGTTTTTCCCCCGGCAGCGACGGCAGTTGCGCGTCCGCCGCCAGTGGCTGCACCAGGTGCGGGGTGACAATCATCAGCAGTTCACGCTCTTCGCGCTTGATCTGCGAGCCTTTGAAGAAGGCGCCGAGCACCGGGATATCGCCCAGCCCCGGAAACTTGTTCACCTGCGAGGTGTTGGTGGTGCTGATCAGGCCGCTGATCACGAAGCTTTCGCCGTCGGCCAGCGAAACGCTGGTGTCGGTGCGGCGAATGGTCAGGGCCGGCACGGTAGTGCCGGCGATTTGCACGGCGTTACTCAGATCCAGTTCGCTGACTTCCGGTGCGACTTTCAGCGCGATGCGGTCGTGGCTGATGACGGTCGGCGTCAGGGTCAGGCGGATACCGAACTCCTTGTATTCGATCGACACGTTGTCGCTGCCGGCGCTGGGCACCGGAATCGGGATTTCACCACCGGCCAGAAAGCTTGCGCTCTGCCCGCTCAGCGCCACCAGGCTGGGGCGCGCAAGGGTGTAGGCGAAACCGCTGGTTTCCAGGGCGTTGATGATCGCCATGGTCTTGCCACCGATCCACGAAAAGTTGAACAAGCCGTTATCCACCGGCAGTCTCGGCGTCGGCACGCCGTCGATGGGTGGCAACGTACCGGGCGAACCAAACAGGAAATTGCCCCGGGTGCCGATCAGCGAAGCGGTGGCTTCCTTGAGTTTGGTGCGGCTGACTTCGACGAAACGAATGTCGGTCTGCACTTGCGAGGGCAGTGTCGGATCGTCGGAAGGCATTCTGCTGGCGCTGGTCAGTGCGGCGGTGGCACTGCCCTTGACGAACACCATGCTCTGGCGCGGCTCGCTGGAGCACGACGTCCAGACCATCAGGCTGGTGGCGCCGGGGGCCACCCCGGTGAGTAGAAACGATGCGCTGCCGGTGTCGTGCACATCGGCGATCTTCGGGTCGCCGATGGCCACGCGGGTGATCGCCACCGGCGACTGGATGTCCTGCTGGAAGCCTTCGCCGATCTCGATCACCGGCGGCATACGGCCGAGTGCCGAGCAATTGCCGGTGGCCGCGACGGCGGCGTTGATCGACAGTCCCATCAGTATCAAGGCCCGGACGACAGGTGTTAATAGCGGCCTGAATCGACTCTGCATGCACGTGGATCCTTGCTCAGTCATGGGGCTTGTTGGGAAAGCTGATTGCCGCGGATCACTTCCATCGGCCGCGCACCGCCATGGCCGCCAGTGGCCGGCGCTTTCGGCGCGGCACCGAGGGCCAGTTGGGTGAACTGGAAGAGTTGGCTGTTGGCGTTATCCACGTGCGCCGGTGACTGGGTTTCACCGGCCCAATACTTGGCCAGACGCTGTTCTTCGCTGCTGCGCACGGCCAGGCGCAACGTGCCGACCTGAGTGGCGAGCATCATCCGGCTGAGCAATTGTTCGGGCACCGCCAGCACCACGGTGCGCGCAGCAATCCGGCGTTGATCCTGTTTGAGTTTTTCGTCGGCGCTCAAGGCTGGGTTGGCGGGCTGCCCATCGTTGGTCAGGCCGTATTGCTCACCGACACCGAGCACGCGCATCGCCGGTACGACGATCTGCGCCGACTGCTGCAGATTGCTCGCGTCCTGACGCAGGTAGAGCAGCACATCGACGTAGTCACCGGGGATCAGTTGTCCGGCGGCGCCGATCACTTCGTCCACGGCCACGGTCAGCGCGCGCTCATCACTGTGAATCATCCGCGCCAGTGAGCCACCGGCCTGAAAGCTTTCATCGTTGAGCCAGGTGCCAGCGCTCAGGTGCCGCCACGGCGTGCGACCGATTGCCTGATCAACGCTGGCGAGGCTGCCGGCTGGCGCACTGCGCAGTTTCTCCACTGCCACATCGGCAGCCGTGAGCGGCGTGAACGGCGGGACATCATGTAACAACACGACCACTGGCTGGCGGGTCTGATCTTCGGCGGCGGCCACGGTTTTTTCAATGGCGACTGCCGGGGCGGCAGGCACCTGGGCAACGGGAGCCGGTTGCCGACTGAGGACCAGGCCCCAGTAACCGACGACGATTGCTCCCAACAGCAGCACTGCTGCAAGACCCATGGTGACGCGACTGTTCATGACGGCTCTCCCTTTCCTGCTGCACCGACAGCCTGTACTTCCTGTCGAGAGAATTTTTCGCGATCAGGCAGCTATGAACATGCAACGATTTCGCTATTTCCAAGCTAGCTGATCCGAGACAAAACGCCATTACTGACAGGAAAATAACCCACTAAAGTATGAGCCTTGGCCAATTAACTGCAGGGTTTGGCTCGACTAACGTTCTGGTTAATCCTTTGTGATTAATCCGTTCTTACAGTTGTTGACCGGGGGTTTGTTGACAATGCTCTGATAGCACGGTGAAAGCATGCCGCTGTAGCGTTGGATCGGCGCCAGAGGCGCAAAGGAGTGGACGTATGTTTCGGATGATCATCGACTATCTACTGGCCAGGGCCAGGCTGCTGTGCAGAAGTGAAGAAGGCGCGTCTGCCATCGAATACGCGATTGTGGTGGCAATGGTGGCTGTCGTGGTTGTGGTGTTTGTGACGCCCATCGGCGACAAGGTGCTGGCCATTTTCAACCTGGTGCTGACCAAGCTCGGTGGCACGGCACAGAGCAGAGTCGCGCCTTAATCAAAATCCTTTCCCTTCTACCAGTGCCTTGGCCCCCTGCTGAAAACAGTAACGCTCCGGCACTGGCAATCATCGGATTTCACAGGTCCGATCTCTCGCTGTCATGAGGAGAATTTCAATGATCCTTGAATACCTGATATTGCGCCTGAGGTCCTTTCTGGCCAGCACGGAAGCCGCTTCAGCCATCGAGTACGCGATTGTCGTGGCTATGGTGGCGGTCGTGGTGGTGGTGTTCATCACACCGCTGGGCGCGAAAATCTTTGCGATTTTCAACAACGTCCTGGTATCCCTCGGCGGCACTGCACAAACCGCTCCGGTGCAAACCCCCTGATGTGAGTCGCGTCCGGCGAATGTCGCGCTACACTCGATCTCACTTTCAGCTTTTCAGGGACTGCCCATGACTGCTTCCTCACTCCCCCGCCAACAGTTGCTTCTGGTTGACGATGAAGAGGACGCGTTGCTTGAGTTGGCCGAGCTACTGGAGGGCGAGGGCTTTGTCTGCCACACCGCGACGTCGGTGAAACTCGCCCTGCATCACCTCACTCGCTATCCGGACATCGCCCTGGTGATCACCGATCTGCGCATGCCGGAGGAGTCCGGCATGTCGCTGATCAAGCGTCTGCGCGAGCACACCTCACGCCAGCATCTGCCGGTGATCGTGACCTCCGGACATGCCGACATGGAGGACGTCAGCGACATGCTGCGTCTGCAGGTGCTGGATCTGTTTCGCAAGCCGATCTATCACGTGCGCCTGCTGGAAACCCTGGACAATCTGTTCCCCAAACCCAAGACGCAGGCCGGATAATCGCTCAAGGTATTTTTTGGCAGAATTGACTGCCTGCCCGCGAAGGGCAGGCAATCGTGATCAGTGTGCTGTCACACGCTGACGGGCGGCCGAAGCACTGGGTGATAGCGCCAATGCCAACTGGGTGCGGTTGTGCATATGGGTCAGGCGCAAGACCTGCGAGACATACAATTTCACGGTGTTTTCGGTGATGCCCAACTCGCAGGCGATCTGATAGTTGGTCTGCCCTTTGCCCACCAGCCGCGCCACGTCCAGTTGCCGTGGTGACAGCTGATTGAAGATCGCCGGAATCTCCTGCTCGGCTTCGGCGCTGTCGCCGCCGAGCATGTCTTTGACCACCGCCGCCGGATTGCGCCGGACCTTGTCCAGGTCCTGGTAGAGATCGTCGATGGATTCCGAGAGAAACTGCAGCTTCTGGTTCAGGTGTCCCAACTGCACATTCTTGTGCCGCTCTTGCAGGGCTGCTTCCTGACGCTTCACGCCTTCGAGCAGTTCATCCAGCTGGATCGGCTTCTGATAGTAATCGGCAATCCCGGCACGCAGCGCCTTGATCACGTCCTGTTTGTCGGCGCGCCCGGTGAGCATGATCGCCTCGAACACCCGGTGTTTGCCGCTGATGCGTTGCAGCTCCTGCACCAGTTGAATACCGTCCATGTCCGGCATGTGCAGATCGCTCAGCACCAGGCCGATTTCCACGTCTTCGCTGAACCGTTCGATCGCCTGCGTGCTGGATTCACACGGCACACAGCGGTAACCGCTGCTTTCGAGAAACTCGCACAACTCTTCGACAATCAACGGTTGATCATCGACCACGAGCACTTTTACCGCCGACGTAAGCTTGTTCACGAACCACTCCATTGCTCGGGCCAAAGCTGACTTTTTCTGCACTTTGGCGATGTAACGACTTCATTTGAAAGTAGACGCACTTTCCGACTATGTACATAGAACTAGTGGCACCTGGCGACTAATGGATCCAATGAATCGAAGCCAGTACCCCCAGCAGCACGAACGGTGCAAATGGCAGCTTCTTTGACGCTCCCGGCTCCATATATCGAAGATGTTCTCTAAGTCGTTGACTCATATGAAGCCAGACTCTTGGCGCGATCAGTAGCCAGAGCAGACTGGCGATACCCGCGCCGATAAACGCACAAAGAATGAATAAACCGTTCGTCGCAAGGCCCATGGCTGTCATTAATTTCACATCGCCTGCGCCCATCCGGCCCATGAAATACCCCGGCAAGGTCAACACCAGAGCAATCACGCCCGCCCAAAGTCCCTGCTGCGCATCGGCACCGAGCCACGTCGTCCCGGTGACCAGCAGGTAGATCAGCGCCAGCGCTCCTGCACCGAACGTCAGCACATTAGAGATGCGCCGTTGCCGGGCATCCTGGGCGGCGCACAGGGCCAGCCAGATCAGGAGAACTAAACTCTGCATCCGGTTAAATCCGTCCGATTTTGCTGAATGATTCTATGCTGATACTACGCAGTGAACGTCAGGGTAGACGCAGTCATGAAAACCGGCTTCGCAAAATCACAGGCAGGCGCAGTGGCGATCGAATTCGCCTTGGTATTCGTGATTTTTTTCGCCGTGTTCTACGCGCTGGTCAGCTACAGCCTGCCGTTTGTATTGATGCAGACTTTCAACGAGGCGACGTCCGAAGCGGTGCGCCGCAGCGTCGCGGTCGACCCCAATACCCCCGGTTACGCCTCCGTGGTGGTGAGCACTGCCAACACCGCGTTGACCCAGCAGTTGCAGTGGGTGCCATCCGCGCTGAACCTGGTGGTCGGCGTCGACACCTCGGCGGTGTATGACGCCACTCAAGGTACGCTGACGGTCAGGGTCGATTACCCCACCAGCAAGCTCAATCAGGTCATTCCGTTTCTGGTGCTGCCGGGCGTGGGTGCAGTGCCGAGTCTGCCCGCCACCCTCTCCGCCGCGTCGAGCCTGAAATTTTGACCGCCGGCGACAATCTGTTCGGGCGCCTGCTCAAGCGCGCGCCACCGCCGGCCAACGAACTGCCCGATCATTTCGGCGCACCGCCGCTGGGCCTGCACCTGCAACTGGACCACGACGGCGGCGTATTGCAGATGGCCGGGCCGTTGCGTCATCTGTTGGCGCAACAGCCGCCTCACGACTCGCCGCTGCCGTTGTCGGCTTATTTACTCGCGCACAGTACGTTGGCGATTGAAGGCCGCCCGCAAGACTGGCAGGGGCAAATGCTCGACCTGGATTTCCCCGGTCTCAGCGATCAGACCCTGCACCTGCGCGGTTGGGTCCAGCCTTCGGCCGAGGGCTGGATGCTGCAACTGATGGACATCGGCGACCTGCTGCTGGAGCGCCAGCAGTCGCGCAATCGTGAAGCCTGTCAGGCCCTCGCCGGGCAAATCAGCGAACACCTGCGCGTCTGCAGCCTGACGCGTTTGCCGATGGTGCTCAGCGAGCAACTGCAGGCCATCGCCCAGCGCTGGCATATCCCGTGTCTGGCTCTCGCCCTGCTCGACGAACAGGAGCAGGGCTGGCAGATCTACGAGCAATATCGCGCCCACGACGCGCCGCTGCTGTGGCAGGACGGCCAGCGTCTGGGCACGCCGCTCGACAGCCTCAACGGCAGCGCGCCGCAACGCCTCGGCACCCATCATGGTTGGTACGAACACGCGCGGGTGGAGGCCACGTTCGGCAACGCCAACGGGTTCGCCGTGCCCTACAGCGACGATCGTGGGGTGGTCGCGTGGCTGCTCTGCGGCTTCTATGCCGTGGACATTGCCGCCCCGCACCTGAACGACCGCGACTGGATGGCCCTGACCAGCGCCCTCGCCGGCCCGTTGCTCAGCCGCCTGCGAGAACAGCAACATCATCACTACACCGAACGCCTCGAATCGCTGCAGACCCTGCTTGGCACCGGTTGGTGGGAAATGCTCGGTGACGAGGTGCTGTTGGCGCCATCGTTGCTTGACGTGTTGCCTGCAGACAGTGCGCGCATGCCCGTGCAAGACTGGCTGGCACTGATACATCCGGCCGATCGCGAAGAACTGCGCAGCCGCCTGCACGCCCTGCAACTGCATGGCGAAGCGCTGACCCTTAACGTTCGTCTGCACCGTTCCGGCCCCGCACAGACACCGCTGTGGTACCGCGTGCAGGGCCAGGTCGCCGGCAGCGGTGAACAGCGGCGGCTGGTGGGGTTCATGCTCGACATCAGCGACACGCGCAACCAGCAGCAACGCGCCGAAGCCGCCCATGCGCGACTGGATAACCTGATCGCCAGTTCGCCGGCAGTGATTTATGTGCAGCGCTACGTCGAGGGTGCGCTGCTTCCTGACTTTTTCAGCGCCAGCCTGCTGCCGCTGCTGGGCTGGACGCCGGCCGAGGGCTGCGCCGCCGACTGGGTGCCACTGATTCACCCCGAGGACCGCGAACTGTATTTCGCTCGCACCCGCCAGCTGTTGCGCGAAGGCTCGGTGCGCGCGCGTTATCGCTTGCGCGACGCGCGCGGCGAATACCACTGGCTGCTCGATGAAGCCAAGCTGCTGCGCAACGACCTTGGCCTGCCGGTCGAAGCCGTCGGCCTGTGGCTGGATGTCACCGAAGCGACCCTCGCCGCCGAGCAGGTCAGGCACAGCGAGGAGCGCTATCGAATTCTGGTGGAAGACTCGCCGGCGATGATCTGCCGTTATCGCCCGGACCTGACCCTGACCTTCGGCAACCGACCGCTGGCGACTTATCTGGAATGCACACCGGAGCAATTGCCGGGGGTCGATCTGGGCAGCTGGATGTCCGACGAACAACGCGCCGCCTTCCTCCAGCGTCTGGCACTGCTGACCCCGGAGCTGCCGGTGAGCACCGCCGAAATCAGTCTGCAATTACCTGGGCGCGAACATGCGTGGTGGGTGTGGTCCGACCGCGGAGTGTTCGATGAACACGGACGCTTGATTGAAGTGCAGGCCGTGGGCCGCGACAACACCGAGGTACGGCGCTCGCAGCAGCAACTCACGCAAAGCGCGAAAATGGCCACCCTTGGCGAAATGGCCACCGGTCTGGCCCACGAAATTAACCAACCGCTGAACGTGATGCGCATGGCCATCGTCAACGTGCTCAAGCGCCTGGGCAACGGCGATGTGCAGATCGACTACCTCACCGACAAACTCAACCGCATCGATGCCCAGGTGCAGCGCGCGGCAAAAGTGGTCGATCACATGCGCGTATTCGGCCGCCGCTCGGAGATCGAGCAGCAACTGTTCAACCCGGCCTCGGCCATCGAAGGCACGTTGTCGTTGCTGGCCGAAGGCATGCGCGGCAAAGGCGTGGATCTGCGCATCAGCGAAACCGCTTTCAGCGTGCAGGTGCGCGGTTACGTCGATCAGCTGGAGCAGGTGCTGATCAACCTGATGGTCAACGCCCGCGATGCGCTGCTCGGCAAGCGCGAAAAAGATTCGTCGTTCAAACCGTGGATTTCGATCTACGCCGAGCGCGATGAAAGCAAAGTGCGGCTGTGGGTCGAGGACAACGGCGGCGGCATCGATCCGCGCTTGCTGGAACGGATTTTCGAACCGTTTTTCACCACCAAACCGGTGGGCGTCGGCACCGGGCTGGGGCTGTCGGTGAGCTACGGCATCATCGAAAACATGGGCGGGCAATTGAGCGTGCGCAACTCGCTGGAGGGCGCACGTTTCTGCATCGAGTTGCCGATTGCCCCGGACGCCTAGATCACCAGATAGGCCTTGCCGGTCTGGCCACAGGTCATGTTGGCGCCGACGTCGACGTCCATCAGGTTGATGCCCAGGCTTTTAAGCAGATTGTTGAGCAATGGATCGAGCAACGGGCTGACCAGGTTGGTCACCACAGGCAGCAGATGATTGGTGACGTCACTGATCAATGAGGCGACGCCAGTCACGATTGCGCCCAGTGGATTACTGCCTTGCGGTCTGTATACGATCAAATTGATCCCCGCCAACGTGTTGCTCAGGCTGCCGACGATATTGGAGGTCGGCGCAGCTGATTGCACGCTTGGCGGCAGTTTCAGGTTGGCGGGTGTCGCGAATGGCGTACCGCTGGAAAACAGCAAGTCCTGCGAGTTTTGCGCGACGGGGGTATCCAGCATGATTGCGATGCCGCCGGCACCGTATTGAATATGCGAATTGGGGTCGCAACTGCCGAGCCCGGCGACCCTGTAACACGTCGCGATGCCCAGGTCGATCAGCGGCAATGGCGTGACCGTCGGCTCGGCTGAGGATGAGAACGCATTAGTGGGATCGATCTTGCCGAGTTTGAGGTCGGCAATAGAGGTAACGGTATGTGCGGTCAGGCTCTTGGTACCGGTGGATCCGGTCGGGCAGCTGTAATCGGTAACATAACTTTTGGCACCACCTGCATCCAGGCTGATATCGATTCTCGGCGACGGCAAAAGCAGTGGATCCAGTTGCTGGCAGCCAAGACATACCACCGAGTTCAGCACTGCCACCAGATTCAGACCGAGCACCGCATTGAGTGTCGAGGTCAGCCCACCCACCAGCCCCAGCACCGCATTGGTCAGCCCGGCCACCCCGCTCAATACCGGCAGATCCACCGAAAGCATCGTGCGAATCTGTGCCGTGCGCACATAAATCCGGTCCGCCCCCAACGGATTGGCCTTGGCCCGCGCCGGGTCGCCAATCGCCGAGAACTGCGGTGGCTCGATCACCTTGACCCGCACCGTGACATTCGCCAGCCCCAGCACGCTGATCGGCAAGGTCGCGGCCACCGCGCTTTTGCTGTTGGCCAGTTGCACCACGCCCTGAATCAGTTGCAGCAGTTGCAGGTTGGCATCCAGCCCCGCCGCTGTGGTGCCGGTCTGCAGTTGCAGGATGTCGCCGAGTTTGACCGGTGCAGCATTGATCGCCGCCACCTGCAGCTGACCCAGCGCAGTGATCACCGTAGCGGTCGCGCCATTGAGCTGGACCACCGTAGCCGCCGCCTGAATCAGCTGGGTGACCGTGGCCTGGGTGTTGAGCAATTGCGTGTAGTTGCCGGCGGCGACATTGAGGTTGATCGCCAGTTGATTGAGGTAGCTGAGCAGGTTGATATCGGTATTGAGCAGACCGTCCCAACCCAGTGCCGTGAGGTTGACGTTGCCGCCAAGCAGCCCGGAGAACAGCGGATTGAGAATGTTCGACTGGGCGGTGTTGATGCTCGCCAGGGTGCTGCGGATGTTCAGTTGCGCCACCGTTGGTATTGGTTGCGCGGCGACGGCCGAGGCATTGAGCGTGGTGTTGAGGCTGACCGCCGAGCCGCTGAACAAGGCCTGCACGCCGCCGGCAAAACTGGTGATGACCGTGCGGCTGGCAACCACTTTGATCGCGCTCGACTGGGTTGCATCGACGGTAAACGCACGCAGGCCGCTGGCGGCGGTCTGCACACTGCCGCAGGTCGTCGCGAGGGTGTTGTTGCTATCGACGATGTAGCCATTGCGCACCGCGCTTTGCCCGGCATACGTGGCCGCGCTCAGGCCGGACTGACAATTGCCGCCGCGACTGACCGCTTCCAGCGCCGCGCTGTCGACCACCCGCTGCAACTTGCGCTGCTCCATGTACAGCCGACCGGTGTCGACCACCAACAGCATCAACACCAGCGCCAGACTGAGGGTGGCAGCCGCCATCAAGCCGATCGCCCCGCGTTGCCGGGCCGGACCGTTGAACTGCGTACGAGGCGACATGGCGCACTCCTTTGCCGGCGCGTTGCCGAGCGCTACCTCCGATGGTGGGTTTGAGTGTAGACGGCGCTAATGGCAACGCGCCATTTGGTGCCGCACAAAACCCTGCAGACCTCGCTTGCTCGCGAATGCGCTGTGCCATTCAACATGGATGTGGCTGGCACGCCGTCTTCGCGAGCAAGCTCGCTCCCACAGGGGGATTTGTGGTGGGCAAAAAATGGGAGCCTCTTGGGCTCCCGTTTTTTTTACAGCGGACTAGCGTGGTGGATAGTTGGCCAATATCCGGCTGACGGTTTCGCGCACCGCGTTGCTGCGATCCTGTGGATTGGGCGTGCTGCTGAGCATCTGCTCATCGCTGCCGCGCCACACCAGTTTGCCGTCCTTGCCATCAAGCAGGTCGATCTGGATCGTTGCCACCTTGTAGGTGATGTTGCGGGTTTCGTTGTACATCGGCGCGCCCCAGTAACCGTTCCACGGGCCGCCCCATCCGCCGCCGTAGTTGGTGGTGACTTGCTGCTGGCGATCTTCGACGATCAGGTAGGTCTGCACGCTCAGGTCGCCCTTGGCCCCGGCAGCGGCGGGACGCAAGCCGCGCTGGTCGAGCTGATCGCTGACGGCCTGGCGGATGCGCTGCTCGGTCAGGTCGCTCTTGATCCGTGGATCATCCGGGCGATATTGCAGCGCCGGTTCTTTCCAGCTCCAGCTGCGATAGGCGGCGAAGTCGCGGCTGGCGTCAAAGTCATGGTTGACCTGGTTGGCAGCGCAGGCACTGAGCAGCGCGGCCATGGCCAGTAAAGCAAGACGACGGAACATGGTTGTTCTCCGGTTGAAGGCCTGAACCTGCGAAGCGTTCTCACATGAAGTCTAGCTCGGCGGATAGGCCGACAGGGCTTTTTCCAGAGCCTCGCGAATGGCGTCGGTGCGCACCAGTTGGCTACCCTGATTGGCGGTTTCGGCGCTGGCGCTCCACACCGGTTGACCGGTGCCGGCGTCGAACAGATTGACCTGCACCACCACGACCTGCTCCTGATAAGTACGCACAATCGGCACGGTGTTGTACATGCCGTAACCGCGACCATAACGATCATAGCCGCCGTATCCGCCGTAGTAGCCGTAGTCGTCCTGCACCTGACGCAACCGGGTTTCCAGACGCAGATTGGCGCTGACCAGCAAATCGGCCGGACGATTGTCGTGCAACGGGCGCAACCCACGCTGATCCAGCGCATTGCTCACCGCTTCGGCCACTTGCGCCGAATCGGCCCAAGCCGTGCCCGGCGGCAATTGCCCGTTGAGCCAGGCCCAACTGCGATAGCGCCCGTAATCGCGTGGCGGCGCCGGGTAGGCGCTGCGATCAAACGTATTGGCCGCTTGCGGCGGCGCCGGCGGCAACGGCCGCGACTGCGCCACGTAGGGGTTGCTGCCCTGGCAGGCGGCCAACCCCAGACAGGTCAGCAATAAACCGGATTGAGCTTTCATAGGGTGCTCCGATCAGATCGGCCGGCAGATCCAGTGCAAGTAACGCCCAAGCCCGGCGAAGCTTGGGTGGCGACGGTGAGCGAGCTCCATCTCCAGCAAATCCACCAGTTCGGCGCGGGCCTGGAATTCCACGGGCATGTAGTCGTGAAAAACCCGGATCCCGCTCTGGGTTTCGACCTGCCACAAGCCTGCGAGTTGCGTTGCCAATTCCCGCGGATCGAGCGGTTGCTGCGGGGTCAGGCTCTGCTTTTCACCGGCCATGGTGTTTTTGCGCATTTTCTTGAAATGGCCCTTGAGCAGGTTGCGATAAATCAGCGCATCACGGTTGTAGAACGCCAGCGACAGCCAGCCACCGGGTTTGGTCAACTGATGCAACACCGGCAGGATCGCGTGGGGTTCGGCCAGCCATTCGAGCACCGCGTGGCAGATCACCAGATCGTAGGGTTCGGTGAGCTGACCGAGCAGCTTCTGCCACGGCGCCTGAATGAACGTCGCGCTCTGCCCGGCTTCGGCGAAGCGCTGGCGGGCACCTTCGAGCATCGGTTCGGCCGGTTCGGTGAAGGTCACTTCATGGCCGCGTTCGGCCAGCCACAGCGACATGTGGCCCAGACCACCGCCAATGTCCAGAACGCGCAATGGCCGATCCGGCAGCGCTTCGGCTAGGTCGGCCTGCAGCACCGCGAGGCGAATCGCACCTTTGGCGCCGCCGTAGATTTTTTCGGCGAACCGGGTCGCCAACTGATCGAAATGCCGGTCGCTCATCAGCTGAACCGCCGTTCGCTGTCGGCGAGCTTGCTGCGCACCACTTCATTCATGTCCAGCCCCAACTCGCTGCACAGCAGCAACAGGTACAGGACGATGTCGCCGACTTCCTGCCCGGCATGCGCCAGTTTGTCCGCCGGCAACTGGCGCGACTGGTCTTCAGTCAGCCATTGGAAGATCTCCACCAGCTCGGACATTTCCACGCTGGCGGCCATGGCGAGGTTTTTCGGGCTGTGAAATTGCCGCCAGTCATTGCGGTCGCGAATGGCGTGCAGGCGTTCGGTCAGTTCAACAAGGTTCATCGGGTTCTCCTGAAGGCGTATAGCTTCGGGGGGTTGTGCGTTGAAGGCAAGGCCCATGTTGGAGCTGCCGCAGGCTGCGATCTTTTGATCTTGCCCTTGAAAATCAACAGCAAAAGATCGCAGCCTGCGGCAGCTCCTACAGATTTTCCGTTCGACGCAGCATTGGGCCATACTCCTGACAGGGAACTCGGCCACCTGCGTTGTGGCCCAAGGCTCAGCTCTTTCATCAGGATGAACACATGCAGGTAGAAAGCTTTTTCGAATGGCTCGGCCAGGCACTCGGTTCGATCATCCGTTTCATCGTCGATGGGCTCAGCGGCCTGTTCAACATTCTCAGCAACGCTGGCGGCAACTTTGTCGATGGCTTGGCGAAGACGCTGGGCATGGACACCTCGATCATCAGCATCCTCGCGCTGATCGTCGGTTTGATGCTGTTGTGGTCGGCGATTCGCGCGTTCATGAATGCATCGATCATTGCCGGGATCATCTGGCTGCTGCTGGGGTTGTGGTTGCTGAGCTGGATCATCCATTAGCCCTCGTAGGAGCGAGCCTGCTCGCGAAGGCGTCAGATCAGCCAAAACTGCTCTGAATGACACACCGCTGTCGCGAGCAGGCTCACTCCCACATTGGTTGCATCGCAGGCCGCACGAATCGCTACAATCCCCGCTCCCCCAAGGAGCCCGCATGTCCAACCTGATTGCCGACTGGCGCGACCGTCCGACTCACCGCAAGGTCTGGGCGCTCGCCGCGCCGATGATTCTTTCCAATATTTCCGTGCCGCTGGTGGCGCTGGTCGACAGCACCGTCATCGGTCACCTGCCCCACGCCCATCAATTGGGCGCGGTGGCGGTCGGCGCCAGCCTCTATACCTTTCTCGCCTGGGCCATGGGCTTTCTGCGCATGGGCACCACCGGGTTTGCCGCGCAGGCCGCCGGGCGCAGCGATGGCGCGGCGTTGCGGCAGATTCTGTTGCAGGGTCTGCTGCTGGCGCTGGGACTGGCGATCGTGCTCGGCACTCTCGGCGTGCCGTTGAGCGGCGTGGCCCTGCACTTCATGCAGCCCTCAGCCGAACTCGATCAACTGACCCGCGAGTTCTTCCACACCCGGTTATTCGGTCTGCCGGCCGCGCTGGCCAGTTATGCGTTGGTCGGCTGGTTTCTCGGCACCCAGAACGCCCGGGCGCCGCTGGCGATTCTGTTGAGCACCAACCTGATCAACATTGCTCTGAACCTGTGGTTCGTGATTGGCCTGCAATGGGGCGTGGTCGGCTCGGCCCGGGCCTCGGTGATCGCCGAGTGGAGCGGCGCCCTGCTCGGCCTGTGGCTGACCCGTGGCGCGTTGCGCGCCTATCCCGGGCACATCGTCTGGGGAGCGTTGAAGCTGTGGCGGAGCTGGCGCCCGTTGCTGGCGGTCAATCGCGACATTTTCATCCGCAGCCTGGCGCTGCAATCAGTGTTTTTCCTGATCACCGTGCAAGGCGCGCGATTGGGCGATGCCACGGTGGCGGCGAATGCGCTGCTGCTCAACGGCTTGCTGTTGACCGCGCATGCACTGGACGGGCTGGCGCATGCGGTCGAAGCCTTGTGCGGACATGCCATCGGCGCCCGCGACCGGCTCGCGCTGCGCCGTTCACTGGTGGTGGCCGGCGGCTGGTCGTTGCTGGCCAGCCTCGGTTTTGCCGCGCTGTTTCTGTTAGGCGGGCATTTGTTTATTGAGATGCAGACCGACATCCAGAGCGTGCGCGACACCGCGTTCATCTATCTGCCGTATCTGGCGGTACTGCCGCTGATTGCGGTGTGGAGCTACTTGCTCGATGGCCTGTTCATCGGCGCCACCCGCGCCCGGGAGATGCGCAACGGCATGCTGCTGACCGTCGCCCTGCTGCTGCCGTTCGCCTGGGCATTACAGGGACTGGGCAATCATGGGCTGTGGATAACGTTCCTGCTGTTTATGGTCTTGCGCAGCCTGACCCTCGGCGCACTGGCCCTGTGGCTGCGGCGCAACGACGGCTGGTTCAGCGGCACCGCTCACTGAGCCGGTGTGTGTTTGACGAATGCGACGACTTGATCGAGTACCGGCGCCAAGCGCCGAAGTGGCCGCGACAGGGCCGCCACCAGCGTCACATGATTGGGGCGCGAGTAGTACAGATCCTGCACCGGCACACCGGCCTCGCGCAGTTTGCGCGCCAGGCCTGCGGTGTTGCGCGTCGGGTTGACCAGATTGTCCCTGGTCGCGGCGATCAGCAGCGCCGGAGGCTCGCCCTGCCTGACATGGTTGATCGGCTGCGATTGCGGCGGTGAGTCCGGCCAGAAGAACACCGGACGCACCTGCGGATTCTCGATTGGCAGAAAATCATACGGCCCGGCCAGGCCGATCCAGCCGCTGAGGTCTTTTGGCGACATGCCCACCGCACCCAGCAGACCCGGATCCAGCGCCAGCATCGCCGCGTTGTAAGCGCCGGAACTGTGGCCCATCAGGTACAGGCGTTGCGGGTTGCCGGAGTATTCGCGGATATGCGCCCGGGTCCAGGCCACCGCCCGCGCCGAATCTTCAAGAAACAGCGGATAGCGCACTTGCGGATACAGCCGATAATCCGCCAGCACCGCGACAATCCCCCGCGACGCCAGCGCCTCGCCGACAAACGCGTAATCGCCGCGATCACCGCTGTTCCAGCTGCCGCCGTAGAAGAACACCACCACCGGTGCGCCCTCCAACGGCTGGCGTGGCACGTAGACATCGAGTTTCTGTCGCGGATCATCGCCATAGGTTATTCCGACGGTTCTGTGGAACGTGTCGTCGGGGGTCAGTGCATTGAGCACCTTGACCGGAGAACATCCTGTCAGCACCAGCAGCAGGAATCCGCCGAGGATTGCGCCGAACCGTTGCCAGCGAGGATTTGCCATGAATGCCGCACCTCAGGGTTGATCTGTCTGCCAGTGTTGTCGCACATGATCGAGGCGTTCCTGCTGGCTCAGCCCGTCCGGCACGCCGGGCAGTTGCGACCGCGGATGCTGCAAGCGTAGCCACAACCAGCCATCCAGCACCGCGCGGTCACTGAAACCCAGGCTCAGCCCCTCCTGCACATGGGAGGCCATGCGCGCGTAGTCGGTTCCCAGGGATTGGCACCAGCGCCAGATGTGTTGTTCCAGCAGGCAGCTTTGCAAACGTTCGCGCTGACGATGGGTGAGGCTTTCGTCGATCCCCAGCGGCTCGACCGCCCACTGCGGATTGCGCAGTTGCTGCCAGCCCTGACTGCCGATGGCGAGGTCGGCCCAGGTGCCGCCGAACCAGCGCAGCAGGCGGATCGGCCCGAGCCAGCGACTCAAGTCGGCGGCATCGCAGGCATCGAAGAAATAACTCGCTGTCTGCCGGTTGTAGTAACCGAGCAAGGCGCGGTGATTGAGTCCGAACGAAACCGTCAGCATCCGCCGCAGGTGACGCAGCAGTATCGGTGGCGAGGCATCGCTGGCAAGCAGCAGCCCCCGCCAGGTCTGCGGATCGCGATGACACAGTGCAGCCAGTGCCGGGCTCGCGTGCAATTCGACCAACAGCGGCCCTTGATCGCTCACCGCCTGAAACTCGGTGCCCTCGAACAGCCGCGTGCAATGTACACCGGCGAAGCCCTGACGCAGTGTCGCCAGCGCCTGCTGTGTATCGGCGCCATCGAGCAACAGCCACTGTGCCTGCTGGGCAAACCCGACGCCGCTCAAGTGGCGGTGCCCTGATCCAGCGAGGCGACCAGCCGACAACTGCAGATCGACGCCGTGCAGTGGTTGTAACTGCCACCGCCGGGCATCAGGCACAACAGCAACAGCGGTTCGGCGGACTTGAGCCATTGCGCCAGACCTGCGCTCGGCAGCACGTCCGGCAGTGCCAATGCCTCTGCGCAGTCCTCGATCAGCACCGGTTCCTGCAGCACGCCACTGATGACTGGCTGATCCGGGTCGCCCTCATGAAAACTCACCACCACCTCGACACCTTCACGCAAGGATGCCAGCGACGCGTCGCTCAACGCCGCCGCGAGCGGTAGCCAACAGTGGCTGGCGGCAGCGCCTTCGCCCTGATAGACCCAGTCGAATTGGACGGCCACCGGCCGCTGATCGTCGGGCTGCGGTTCATCGACCGTCACCACCCAGGCACGTTGCAGGCTGTGCATGCGCGGTCTGGCACAAGTGCTGGCCGGCATGGGCAGTGGCGCCTGGGCGCTGGCAACGATGCGGTTGCTGTAAGACGGCTCGCTGCCGGCGTCGGCACGATGTTCGATCCGGCTCAGCAACCAGCGGCGGTTGCACTCGGCAAGGGGATGCGCGGTCAGCGTCAGCCACTGTGCGCTGCGCAAGCTCGGCAGATCGCTGTGGCCATAAGCTTTGCGGGTGCCGACGGTTTGCACGTGCGCATCCGCGGCCTGCACCTCTATCTGCCAGCGTCTTACCGAAGGCGCGCTCGCGCCGGCGTCCACAGAGGCCGCACCAGACACGGGCAACCGCACCGGATCATCGGCGAAGACCAGACAGTGTCCGTTGGGACGATGTTCGAAGTAATAATGAATCCGTGCCTGCGCGCACAGCCGCTGCACAAATTGCAGGTCCGATTCACGGTATTGCGTGCAAAAGGTCCGCACCGGGTAGTCGCCGTGCAAATCAAAGCGGCATTGCGTGCCAGTGATTCCATGCTCCTTGAGCACCTGCGCGAGGATCTGCGGCACACACTGACTGCTGAAAATCCGCTGACTGAAACGCAGTGCCAGACAGCTCAGCTTCGGCTCCAGGGTCACTCGACACAATCGACAACCCTCACCGTGCTCATGCTGGACCACACTCTGCAACTGTCCGCTCAAGCCATTTGGCAAGGGGCCGAACTGCAGGAACGCCGAGCGATACAGCAGACCGGCCAGATTCAATTGCGGATCATCGATCAACAGATCGACGGTAAAGACAAAGGGTTCGCTGATGCCCTCACTTCCGGTAAAGGCCAGCACCTCGAAGGGGTCGGGCAGCCCCGCTACATCGAGACGAAACGACGGCTCGTTGACTGATTCGAACATGGGCGGATCTCTACAGGAGGGGCGGCCGGGGATTCTCGCCGAGAGCCAGAGCCGAGTAGAGAGCTGAAGTACAACTTAGGAAATGACCTACGCGAAAAGCAGACCGTATGACTCTACGGACTGTGCCAGGCAGTCATTTCTCGGGAAATTTGGGAGATGTCCCACCGGGTCATCCGAATTTTCCACAGTTTGAGGGAAAATTTCAGACAACCCGGTGCAACAGACCTGACTCAGGAAGACAGGTAGGAGGAACGGGTCAGACCCAGACGCAAGGCATCGAGGAACTGCGTGCGTTCGCTGGCACTGATCCGGGCACTGGCGCACTTGTCGCGGTAGTGGGTCATCAGTTCTTCCGGCGACAAGTGCACGTAACGCAGCATGTCTTCAATGGTGTCGTGGGTTTCGATACCGGCGTGGTACACGCTGCCATCGGCGTTCTGGTAGATGTTCACCGAGTCGGTGTCACCGAACAGGTTGTGCATGTCGCCGAGGATTTCCTGATAGGCGCCGACCAGGAACACGCCCAGCAGATAGTCTTCACCTTCATTCAGACCGTGCACCGGCAGGCTGGTCTCGATGCTCTGCTCGTCGACGTACTGGTTGATCTTGCCGTCGGAGTCGCAAGTCAGGTCTTGCAACACGGCGCGACGCAGCGGCTCTTCGTCCAGACGATGCAGCGGGATGATCGGCAGTACCTGATCGATCGCCCAGGTGTCCGGCAGGCTCTGGAATACCGAGAAGTTGCAGATGTACTTGTCGGCCAGCTTGTCGTTGAGTTCGTCGAGCACCTGACGGTGCGAACGCTGACGCGCCTTCAACGAGTTGTGCAGGCGGCGGCACACAGCGAAGTAGCATTGCTCGGCCAGGGCTTTTTCCGCCAGGGTCAGCTTGCCGTCGGCGTACTGCGAAGCCACGTCGCTCATGTAGTGGGTGGCGCGCCAGTAGGTTTCGGTGACCATTTCGATGTCGGTCGGGCCGAGCAGGTCCACCAGCCACTGCACGGTTTCCGGCAGCGCTTCCTTGTTTTCGATCTGCGGCACGTCGTCGTTGTGTTTCTCGACGTCGGTCACCTGCACCACCAGCATCGCGTGGTGCGCGGTCAGCGAGCGGCCGCTTTCGGAGAAGATGTGCGGATGCGGCAGGCTCTGCGCGTCGCAGAACTCCTTGAGCATGCCAACCACGACACCGGCGTAGTCGTCCATGTCGTAGTTGATCGAACTGGCATTGCGCGAGTGGGTACCGTCGTAGTCGACACCCAGACCGCCGCCGACGTCGATGTGATCGACCGGCAGGCCCAGGTTGCGCAACTCGCCGTAGTAACGGATGGCTTCCTTGAAACCGTGCTGGTAGTCAGCCAGGTTGGCGATCTGCGAACCCATGTGGAAGTGCAGCAGACGAATGCCCTGATCCAGGCCCGCGGCGCGGAAGCGCTCGACCACCGACAGCAGTTGCGCCGCCGACAGACCGAACTTGGATTTCTCGCCACCGGTGTCCGCCCACTTCGAGGACGCCAGCGACGACAGGCGCACGCGCAGACCGACCTGTGGCTTGACCTTGAGCGAGGCGGCTTCTTCGATCACCAGACCGACTTCGGATTCTTTCTCGATGACGATGAACACGTTGTGGCCCAGCTTCTGGCCCATCAACGCCAGACGGATGAACTCGCGGTCCTTGTAACCGTTGCATACGATGGTGCCGCCCTTCGGGGCCAGCGCCAACACCGCCAGCAGCTCAGGCTTGGAGCCGGCTTCCAGACCGATGGAAACGTTCTGGGTGGCGATGATGTTCTCGATCACCGCTTCCTGCTGGTTGACCTTGATCGGGTACAGCGCGGTGTACTTGCTCTGGTATTCCAGGCGCTCGATGTTCGAGTCGAAAGCACCGGTCAGCTGACGGACACGGTCTTGCAGGATGTCGGGGAAACGCACCAGCAACGGCAAGGACAAGCCGCTCTTGCGCAGTTGGTCGACTTGTTCGAACAGGTCGATGGGCGAACTGCTCGGGCCGTTCGGACGAACTTCGACGCGACCGGCGTCATTGATCGCGAAATACCCGGCCCCCCAATGGCGAATCCCGTAAACACTGCGGCTGTCCGCAACTGTCCATTGGCTGCCATCGTCTTTACGTGTGCGTCGTACGGACATCGAAGTCCCCTATAAAGAAGTCATAGTGCGTCGCCTGATCGCAGGCCGGCGCAGTCTAAAGAATGAAAATGACGGTTCGTCAGCGCGGCGGTAGACCGCGCTGACCGCGTGTAGTTTAGAAACCGGTCATGAACAGGCTCTGTGAAAACCATGGAGACGACGCCGGATCTGAACTGCTTCAGTGCCGGATCAAGCCGCAGATGGATTTCACAGAGGCTGCTAGCCGCCGGACTTCTTCGCTTTGAAACCGTGTTTGATCAGCTCTGCCAAGAGTAGCTCGACATGATCGCCCTGGATTTCGATGATCCCGTCCTTCAACGCCCCACCGGTGCCGCAACGTTTCTTCAACGTTGTCGCCAATTCCTTGAGGGCGTCTTCGGCCAGTGGCACGCCGGTGATGGTGGTCACCGTCTTGCCGCCACGGCCCTTGCTCTCGCGACGCACGCGGGCAATGCCGTCCCCGGCCGGGATCACGGTTTGTTTGCAGATACAGGCGTCCACCGGTTTACTGCATTCCGGGCAATGACGACCTGCGTCGGTGGAAAATACCAGGCCACCAAGGGCGGCGAAGGATGCGGCTTTTTTGGCCACCGGCAATCCTCTTGGGAGGACAAAGACTGATCGCGACCTTGGGCAAGGTCATCGACCGCGAAGCCCCACTCAGGCAGGGGCAGCGCTACTGCACCGTGCGCTTGAACAAAAGCAGGTCGGTGCAGCTTGAAAAGGTCGCGCAGTGTAACGGCAAAAAGCGCAATTGCTAAGAGCCAATCGGCGCCAATTTATGTGTTCTTTGCGACGTCGCTTTGCTGCGCCTTCAGATAGCGCTTCAAGGCTGCCAGAGAGTCCGGGCAGTAAGGCTTTTGCTGGATTTCCAGCAATACCTGTTCGACCGGAATAAAGCGTGCTTCCAGCACTTCTTCCGGCTGCAGTTTCAGCGGGCCGTCCCACACCGCGGAAAACGCCGAGCACCACAGTCGATTGCCGGTGTCCTCGAAGAAGAAATGATCGTGGGCGGTCAGTTCCACCCCGCTCACGCCCAATTCCTCTTCCAGCTCCCGCGCTGCGGATTCGGCGTAGGTTTCATCGGCCTGCACCATGCCGCCGGCCGCTACATCCCAGTAACCGGGATAGATCGCCTTGCTCAAGGTGCGCCGATGCACGCAAAGCTCACCGGCGCTGTTGAACAGCATGATGTAGGTGCCGCGCCCGATCAGCCCGCGCTCACGCAGATCGGCCCGCACCAGAGCGCCGAGCAGGTTGTCCTGCTCGTCGACCCAGGCGATCTGTTCGGCATCGGAGGCGGCGCGGTGGGCCGCCTCTTTGGCACTCTCGACCATGACTCAGCCCTGATTGAGCAGTTGACGCAGATCGATCACTGCGGCGTTGGCCCGGGAAATGTAATTGGCCATGACCAGCGAGTGGTTAGCCAGCACGCCGAAGCCGCTGCCATTGAGAATCATCGGACTCCAGACCGGCTCCTGCGACGCTTCCAGTTCACGGATGATCTGGCGCACGCTGACCGTGGCGTTCTTCTTCGCCAGCACATCGGCAAAGTCCACTTCGATGGCGCGCAACAGGTGCGACAGCGCCCAGGCCTGACCGCGTGCTTCGTAGAACACGTTGTCAATCTGCATCCACGGAGTCTCTACGACTTCCTCGTCAACTTGCGGGACTTCGCCAACCGCCGGCACTTCGGTTTTCAGCGCGGTGTTGAGTTTCACCCGGCCGACACTGGCGGACAGGCGTTGCGACAGCGAACCCAGACGGGTGCCGACATCGCCCAGCCAGTTGTTGAGGTTGTCGGCACGGGCGTAGAACAAGGCGTTTTTCTGCGTAGGATCAGACAGGCGCGCCTGGTAACGGCTCAGGGAATTGATGCCTTCCTGGTATTCCGATTCGCTCGACGGCAGGATCCAGCTCTTGTTGTCGAAGTTGAAACGCGGTTCGGCCTTGGCCAGATCAGCATCTTCGGCCGACTGCGACTGCGAGCGGGCGAAGTCTTTACGCAGGGCGCGAGTCAGGTCACGCACCTGCACCAGCACGCCGTATTCCCAGCTTGGCGTGTTGTCCATCCACAGGCCTGGCGGGAAACGGTCGTTGGAAATGTAGCCGCCCGGTTTGTTCAGCAACGTACCGGCAACGGTCTTGAGGGTTTCGACCGTGGTGTAGCCGACGACCATCTGCTTGCCTTCTTTCTCGGCAGCCGCCTGGGCGTTTTGTGCCACCGGAAACAGCGCCGGCTCCTGGCTCCAGTACCAGCCCAGGCCGATGGTCACCAGCAGATAAATGCCGATCAGCGTGGCCAGCGCGCGGCTGAACAACAGCCCGCCCACATAGCTGCGGGTGGCCGACTTCGGCTCAGCGGCACGTTCAGGCGCGCTGCCCGCGCGGTTCTTCCAGTCCAGCATGGCGATATCCTTTCAATCACTTGGGTTCAACGGTTCGACCACAACCATACAACAACGTGCCAAGGCCGGCACCCGCCATTGAAGAGAAGCAGAAAATCCACGGAAGGCCCGACATCGAACTGCGAATTCTCTAGGGGTTTCCCTGATACACCGTCACCAACTTGGCCCCGAATCAGACATTTGCAGATCAGCGCCTGTGCGCAGCACAGCGTTGTGCACAAAGGCTTTTTCACTTATTGAGCAGCACGACACGCCCGGTTTTCGGGAGTCTCAACGACGAACAGGTCCAATCCGAGACCACCCGGTCAGAAACTGAATTGTGCAGCGCCGCAGATTATTGACGCACGACACTCATATAAGGGAAAAGAGGTGCTAGCATAGAGCCACCAGTCGATCTCAGCATGCGCCCTAACTAGTAGTCAGGATATGACCGAGCCAGAAGACCCCAGCCGTGAGCGCCTCAAGCACCACTTTGCCCAGCGGGTAATTCATCAGGCACGTCAGATTCTTGAGATATGGCAGCGCCTGCAACGCAGTGAGTGGTCCACTGCCGATCTCGCCGAACTGAGCGAGGCCAATCTGCGCCTGCTGCGGTTTGCCGAGCGTTTCGAGCAGCCCGAACACACGCAACTCGCGCGTCATATCGGTCAGTCGCTGGAAGCGGTGGACGCCAATCGCGGACGCCTGAGCAGTGGCCTGATCACCGACCTCAATCGCTTGATGCAGCGCCTGTCACGCACCGGTCTGCGCCATGGCGATCAACTCGACCAGACCTTCCTGCCGCCGCTGCGCAAGCCGATCTACGTGATGTTGCAGGATCACGACCGCGCCGAGCGGCTGGCCAAGCAGCTGGAGTTTTTCGGCCTGACCGCGCAGGCGCTGGACAGTGTCGCGGCGTTTCGCTCCTCGATGGTTGAGCGCTTGCCCGCTGCGATCGTTATGGACGTGGACTTCAGTGGCGCCGGCGTCGGCCTGCAACTGGCTGCCGAAGCCCAGGTCGGCCTGGAAGAACCGCTGCCGCTGCTGTTTTTCAGCCTGCACGAAACCGACACCCCGACCCGCCTCGCTGCCGTGCGCGCCGGCGGCCAGGAATTCCTCACCGGCACCCTCGAAGCGTCGAGCCTGCTGGAGAAGATCGAAGTCCTGACCTGCGTCGCCCAGTATGAACCTTATAAAGTGCTGATCATCGACGACTCCCGCGCCCAGGCCTTGCACACCGAGCGCCTGCTGAACAGCGCCGGAATCGTCACCCGCACGCTGATCGAACCGATTCAGGCAATGGCTGAACTGGCGGATTTTCAGCCGGACCTGATCATCCTCGACATGTATATGCCGGCCTGCACCGGCACCGAACTGGCCAAGGTCATCCGCCACAACGACCGCTACGTCAGCGTGCCGATCATTTACTTGTCGGCCGAGGACGATCTGGACAAGCAGCTCGACGCCATGAGCGAGGGCGGCGACGATTTCCTTACCAAACCGATCAAGCCTCGGCATCTGATTACGACTGTGCGCAACCGCGCCGCCCGCGCGCGCAACCTCAAGGCACGGATGGTCCGCGACAGCCTCACCGGCCTGTACAACCACACGCACATCCTGCAATTGCTCGAAGACTGCTCGTTCCGCGCCCGTCGCGAGAACAAGCCGCTGAGCTTTGCCATGCTCGACATCGACCACTTCAAGCGAGTCAATGACAGTCACGGCCATCCGATGGGCGACCGAGTGATCAAGAGCCTGGCGCTGTTCCTCAAGCAACGCCTGCGCAAGACCGACTTCATCGGCCGGTACGGTGGCGAAGAATTCGCCATCGTCATGCCCGACACGGATATAGAAGCGGCGCACAAAGTGCTCGACGAGATCCGCCAGCGCTTCGCCGAAATCCACTACCCGGCGCAGCCGCACGATTTGTGGTGCACCTTCAGCGCTGGCGTGGTGGAAATGCACGATGATTCCGACAGCCTGATGATGGCCAGCCAGGCCGACGAAGCGCTGTACCGCGCCAAGGGTGCCGGACGCAATCGAGTACAAACCGCGCGCGACTCAAAGCAAAGTGCCACCTTTTCATCGGAATCCACTGATTCGGTCATAACCCTGTAACAGAACCGCAATAAATTCAGGCGCTTACCATTTCTGCCGTTGGTAGCCGTCATGCGCCTGAAGTTGCTCACCAATCTCAACACTTTGTTGCTGGTCGCCGTTTGCGTGGCGCTCGGCGCGACGCTGTGGTGGTCGCAAAAAGCCCTGGAGCGTCCGTATCTGTTGATGGAGCGCTACCTGGGCCTGTCGCAGCAATTTCAGAATGACGTGGCACGCAATGTCGAGGATTACCTCGCCAGCGGCGACGCCCTGCGCCTGAGCAGCGCCAGCCAGGCCATCGACGGCCTGCAGAAGGAGCTCGGCGAACTGCCGCCGACGCTCGCCGAAACCCTGCGCCCGAGCCTGTCGAGCCTGGAAGAATTCAGCAAGACCGACCTGCTCGCGGCCGGCAAACTGGCCGGTGATCCGCAGGCATTGTTGCTGCAGGCCGAACGCGAGCTGAGCGCCAGCCTCGATCAACTGAGCACCTACGCCAACGGCAACGCGACGTACCTGACGCCGCTGCTCGCCGCCTCCCAGCATCTGGGCAAGCTGTCGCTGGCCCGCGACAAACTGGTCAGCAGCGGCCGCAGTGAACTGGCGGCCGATGTCGAGCGTGAAGTCGACAACATCCGCACCCAGGCTCAAGCCATCGACGCTTTGCCTCTGCTCGGCGTGGTCGCCACGAATGAATCCGGCAGTGATGATTTCGCCGCGATGATGGGCATCGAAAGCACAGAAAAAGCCGCCGCCGAAGACGCCGGGGTCGGCCTCAAACGCGAACTCAACAGCCTGCTCGGTCGCTACCCGGCGGAGCTGGCACGTACCCGCGAGCAGATCCAGAAACGCACCGACCTGAGCACAGCCACCCACCTGAAGATCGCTGCCGTGCAACAGGCGATCGCCGGACTGGAGCCGGTAGTGCGCGCGCAGCACGGGCAGATCCAGAGCGAAGTGCGCCTGATGCAAGGCGTGATGATCGGCCTGATTCTGCTGATCGCGCTGTTGATCGACACCTTGCAGCGACGTCTGGCCCGCACCTTGACCAATCTTGCTCCGGCGCTGTCGACCTGGGCCGAAGGTGATTTCAGTCGCGACATTCAGTTGGGCAAGACCAACCGCGAACTGCATGACATCGAGGCTTCGCTGAACCGCCTGCGCGCGTATCTGGTGGATCTGGTCGGGACGATTCGCGGTAATGCCGAACAGGTGGCCGGCAGCAGCCGTACGCTGGCCGAACTGAGCAACGACCTGCACAGCGGCGCCGAGCATCAGGCGGGCGACACTGCGCTGATCCGCGATTCGCTGGGTGAGTTGGAAGCGACGATTCAGCAAGTCGCTGGCGATGCACGACAGGCCGCCGATGCCAGTCGCCATGCGGGCCTTGCCGTCGAGCACGGACAAGCTGTGATCGGCCAGAGCCTCACCGGCCTGCACGCGCTGGTCGGCGAAGTGCAAGGCAACGCGCAGATGATCGAGCATCTTGCCGAAGAGTCGGCGACCATCGGCGGCGTACTGACGGTGATCCGCTCGATCGCCGACCAGACCAACCTGCTGGCGCTGAACGCGGCCATCGAAGCGGCGCGGGCCGGGGAAATGGGCCGTGGTTTTGCGGTGGTGGCCGAGGAAGTGCGCTCACTGGCGCAACGCACGGCGGGCGCCACGGCGGAGATTCAGACGCTGATCGCCGGCCTGCAAACTGCTGCCCGACAATCGGTCGAAGGCATGCGCGCGCAAGTCGAACACGCCGAAGCCACGGCCAGTCAGGCACAAGCGGCGGACGGCGCACTGGATAAAATCGTCGGCGCGATCCAGACCATTTCCGACACGGCGATCCGCATCGCCGACATCACCGCCCAGCAAAGCGGCGCGGTCAGCGAGATCCGTGACCACAGCGAGCGGATCCATCAATTGGGCGGCGATAACCTGCTGCGCATCGGCGAAGGTCGCGAACAGGGCGAGAACCTGCTGCTATTGGGCGGACAACTGCATACCGCCGTGCAGGCCTTCCGCGTCTGATAAACCGCTATCGCGAGCAGGCTCACTCCTACAAGGGAACACATTTCAACTGTAGGAGTGAGCCTGCTCGCGATAGCGTCGTTCGCATCAGCGCAAATCTTGCGGAATGACCGGATCAAATCACTCAGTCACAAATTTCGCGCAAACATCGGTCATCGTGCTGGCTATTGCAGAGAACTGGACAGTCACAAAGTCTTTGCGGCATAGTCGCCGGGTTCTGACGACTGCTCATTCATAACAAGGAACACGCAGATGGCAACGCTACTGGTGCTGCACGGCCCCAACCTGAACCTGCTCGGCACCCGCGAACCCGCCACTTACGGTTCAACGACCCTGGCGCAGATCAATCAGGATCTGGAGCGCCGCGCCCGTGAAGCCGGCCATCATCTGCTGCACCTGCAAAGCAACGCCGAGTACGAATTGATCGATCGCATCCACGCCGCTCGCGGTGAAGGTGTCGATTTCATTCTGATCAATCCAGCAGCTTTTACGCACACAAGCGTCGCATTACGTGACGCGCTGCTGGGAGTGAGCATCCCATTCATCGAAGTGCATTTGTCCAACGTGCACAAGCGCGAACCTTTCCGCCATCACTCTTACTTCTCCGATGTAGCGGTGGGAGTGATCTGCGGCCTTGGCGCCAGCGGTTACCGACTGGCCCTGGAGGCCGCACTAGAGCAGCTTGAAACACAGGCAACGACTTGAACCACAAGCGTTAAACGCCCCTGACCGACCCTTGGGAGTTGATGATTCATGGATATCCGTAAAGTTAAGAAACTGATCGAATTGCTGGAAGAGTCCGGCATCGACGAGCTCGAGATCAAGGAAGGCGAAGAGTCCGTACGCATCAGCCGTCACAGCAAGACCCCGGCTCAGCAGTACTACGCTCCGGCGCCGATGCAGGCTCCGGCCGCTGCACCTGCCGCCGCTGCTGCTCCAGTGGCTGCTGCCGCTCCGGCTGCCGCTGCTGCTCCTGCACTGAACGGCACCGTGGCCCGCTCGCCAATGGTAGGTACCTTCTACCGTAAATCTTCGCCAACCTCGCCAGCCTTCGTTGAAGTCGGCCAGACCGTGAAGAAAGGCGACACCCTGTGCATCGTCGAAGCCATGAAGATGATGAACCACATCGAAGCTGAAACCAGCGGTGTGATCGAATCCATCCTCGTCGAAGACGGCCAGCCGGTTGAGTACGACCAACCGCTGTTCACCATCGTTTGAACTGCGGAGAGCCTTTGATGACTGCGAAGTTGGAAAAAGTTCTGATCGCTAACCGCGGTGAGATCGCCCTGCGGATTCTGCGTGCCTGCAAAGAGATGGGCATCAAGACCGTCGCCGTTTACTCCAAGGCCGACAAAGAGCTGATGCACCTGGGTCTGGCAGACGAGTCCGTCTGCATCGGCCCGGCGTCCGCCGCTCAGTCTTACCTGCACATCCCGGCCATCATCGCGGCCGCTGAAGTGACTGGTGCTACCGCCATTCACCCAGGCTACGGTTTCCTCGCGGAAAACGCCGATTTCGCCGAGCAGGTCGAGAACTCCGGCTTCGCCTTCATCGGCCCGAAAGCCGAGACCATTCGCCTGATGGGCGACAAGGTATCGGCCAAGCACGCGATGATCGAAGCCGGTGTGCCAACCGTTCCAGGTTCCGACGGCCCGCTGCCGGAAGACGAAGAAACGGCGCTGCGCATCGGTCGTGAAGTCGGCTACCCGGTGATCATCAAGGCCGCCGGCGGCGGTGGTGGTCGCGGCATGCGCGTGGTGCACAAGGAAGAAGACCTGATCGCCTCGGCTAAACTGACCCGCTCCGAAGCTGGCGCGGCGTTCGGCAACCCGATGGTCTATCTGGAAAAATTCCTGACCAACCCGCGTCACGTCGAAGTTCAGGTACTGTCCGACGGCCAGGGTCACGCCATCCATCTGGGCGACCGCGATTGCTCGCTGCAACGTCGTCACCAGAAGGTGCTTGAAGAAGCGCCGGCACCGGGCATCGACGAGCAGGCGCGCCAGGAAGTTCTGGCTCGCTGCGTCAAGGCGTGCATCGACATCGGCTACCGTGGCGCTGGTACCTTCGAGTTCCTGTACGAGAACGGTCGTTTCTACTTCATCGAAATGAACACCCGTGTTCAGGTGGAGCACCCGGTTTCGGAAATGGTCACCGGTATCGACATCGTCAAGGAGATGCTCAGCATCGCCGCTGGCAACAAGCTGTCGTTCACGCAGGATGACGTGGTGATCCGCGGTCACTCGCTGGAATGCCGGATCAACGCCGAAGACCCGAAAACCTTCATGCCGAGCCCGGGCACGGTCAAGCATTTCCACGCCCCGGGCGGCAACGGCGTTCGCGTCGATTCGCACCTGTACAGCGGTTATGCAGTTCCGCCGAACTACGACTCGCTGATCGGCAAGCTGATCACTTACGGCGCCACCCGCGACGAAGCCATGGCGCGCATGCGCAATGCCCTGGACGAGATCGTGGTGGACGGGATCAAGACCAACATCCCGCTGCACCGTGATCTGACCCGCGACGAAGGCTTCTGCAAAGGGGGCGTGAACATTCACTACCTCGAGCACAAGCTGGCTGGCGAGAAGCACTAAGCTTCAAGTCCGCACCTGACAAGGCCGCCTTCGGGCGGTTTTGTTGTTTCTACAGATTACAAAAAACCTGTGGGAGCGAGCTTGCTCGCGAAGGCGGCACATCAGTCAGCATCAAAGTGACTGGCAATCCGCTTTCGCGAGCAAGCTCGCTCCCACAAAAGCTTTGCGCTCGCGTAAACTTGCGCGCTTCTCGCTGGCCGCTAGGCTGCAATCATATTTTTTCAAAGGTGCCCGCCATGCCTTGGCTGCAAGTACGTCTCGCCATCAGCCCGGAACAAGCCGAAACCTACGAAGACGCTTTCCTTGAAGTCGGCGCCGTTTCGGTGACCTTCATGGACGCCGAAGATCAGCCGATCTTCGAGCCGGAACTCAACACCACCCCACTGTGGGCACACACGCACCTGCTGGCCCTGTTCGAGGGCGGCACCGAGCCTGCACCGGTGCTGGCGCACCTGGAACTGCTGACCGGCAGTCCGCTGCCCGAGCATCACAGCGAAGTCATCGAAGACCAGGACTGGGAACGCAGCTGGATGGACGGTTTCCAGCCAATGCGTTTCGGCCAGCGCCTGTGGATCGTGCCGAGCTGGCACGCCGCGCCCGAGCCTGACGCGGTCAATCTGTTGCTGGATCCGGGCCTGGCGTTCGGCACCGGCACCCACCCGACCACCGCCCTGTGCCTGGAATGGCTTGACGGTCAGGACCTGAAAGACTGCAACGTCCTGGACTTCGGCTGCGGCTCGGGGATTCTGGCGATCGCCGCCCTGCTGCTCGGCGCGAAAGAAGCGGTCGGCACCGACATCGACGTGCAGGCGCTGGAAGCCTCCCGCGACAACGCCGGGCGCAACAACATTGTCGATGAGCTGTTCCCGCTGTACCTGCCGGAAGATCTGCCGCAGGTCAAAGCCGACGTGCTGGTCGCCAACATTCTGGCCGGCCCGCTGGTTTCCCTGGCGCCGCAGCTGTCCGGCCTGGTGAAAACCGGCGGTCGTCTGGCGCTGTCAGGCATCCTCGCCGAACAAGGTGAAGAAGTCGCTGCCGCCTATGCGCAGGACTTCGACCTGGACCCGATCGCCAATCGCGATGGCTGGGTGCGTATCACCGGCCGTCGGCGCTAGAATGACCGCCTGTATAAACCGGATCGCCGCATGACCGACAGCTTCGTCACCCAGTGCCCGCATTGCCAAACCAGCTTCCGCGTCAGCCATGCCCAATTGAGCGTGGCCCGTGGGGTGGTTCGCTGTGGCTCCTGCCTGCAAGTGTTCAATGCCGCCAAACAGCTGCTGGAACAACATGCCGGCAAGGAAGCGGTCACCCCGGTGGCGCCGGCCATTGTCCAGCCAGCACTGTCCCAGCCGGTGGTCAGCGAGCCGCCGCCGGTAGTCGAAGCGCCCGTCAACGACGAACCGCCCGCGCCGCGCGCCATCAGCCAAAAGCAATGGAGTGCCAGCGAGCTGGACCTGGACAGCCTCGATCTGGACGAAGAGCTAGCCCGCCTCGAACAACGGGAAATCCAGCCGACCACCGAATTCGGTCGTCAGCGCGAGGAGTCCCTGAGCGCCCGCCGCGACAGCCCTGAAGCCGATGAAACGGAGTGGCGCGACAGCCTGTTCAGCGCCCGCGACGATGAACGCCTGCCCGAGCCCGAAGATGAAATCGAACCCGAAATCGTCGAAGCCGAACCGGTAAAGACCGAGCGCACCGAGCCTTCGTTGTCGCTGGAGCCGGTGGATCTGGACGATGAACCGCCGATCCCGCAACTGCGCCTGCACGACCCGATCGATCCGAATGCCCGCCGCGAACGCCTGTCGGCCAACATCGAGCCGGACGATGACGAGTTGCCATCGGTCGAACCGCTGCGCAAAAAACGTCAACGTGCCGAACCCGGCGTGCGCGCCGAAGTCCTGCAGGATCTGACTGACGACCCGCTGCAACTGGACTGGCAGAAGCGCCGCTCGCCCTGGGGCCGACGCCTGCTCTGGGGCCTGCTGGTACTGTTGGCCGCCGCCGGTCTGGCTGGTCAGTACATTGCCTATCATTTCGATGAGCTGGCGCGGCAGGATCAGTACCGCCCGTGGTTCCAGCAGTTCTGCCCGCAGATCGGCTGCACGGTGCCGTCCAAGGTCGACATCGGCAAAATCAAAAGCAGCAATCTGGTGGTGCGCAGCCATCCGGAATTCAGCGGGGCGCTGGTGGTGGATGCGATCATCTACAACCGTGCGACGTTCTCCCAGCCGTTCCCGCTGCTGGAGTTGCGCTTCGCTGACCTCAACGGTCATCTGATCGCCAGTCGTCGCTTCAAACCCGGCGAATACCTCAACGGCGACCTTGAAGGGATGGCGGAAATGCCGCCGCAGACGCCGATCCACATCGCGCTGGATATCCTCGATCCAGGCCCCAAAGCGGTGAATTACAGCCTGAGTTTCCACTCGCCCGAGTGAATCGCTTCATCGCTACAGGTTTGACGGCAGTTTTCTGACTTCGCCTGCGTTCACCAAACCGCTGGTAATAACAGAATAACTGTTCAGATTTTGTTCAATTCAGCCTTTATCCAGTCATCGAGAGCGGGTATCATGCCAACCCTTTTTCGAACTCTCATGATCCGGCCCCACTTCAGGGAAGTCCTATGTCGGCGGTACGCATCGGCCCATATACATTGCAGAACGGTTTGATTCTCGCCCCGATGGCGGGCGTCACCGACCAGCCCTTTCGTCAGCTGTGCAAGCGTTTGGGCGCAGGGCTTGTAGTCTCGGAAATGGTCACTAGTGACATGAGCCTGTGGAATACCCGCAAGTCGCGCATGCGCATGATCCACGAAGGCGATCCCGAGCCACGCTCGGTACAGATTGCCGGTGGCGACGCGCAGATGCTGGCGGACGCGGCACGGGCCAACGTCGAACTGGGCGCACAGATTATTGATATCAACATGGGTTGCCCGGCAAAGAAGGTCTGCAACAAGGCCGCCGGCTCCGCGTTATTGAAAGACGAAGCACTGGTGACCGAGATCCTGCAGGCCGTCGTCGCTGCAGTGGATGTGCCGGTGACCCTGAAGATCCGCACCGGTTGGGATCGCGACAACAAGAACGGTCTGACCGTGGCGAAGATCGCCGAGCAGGCCGGGATCACCGCGCTGGCCGTGCATGGCCGCACGCGCGCCGATCTGTACACCGGCGAAGCCGAGTACGACACGATTGCCGCAATCAAGCAGGCGGTGTCGATCCCGGTGTTTGCCAATGGCGATATCGATTCGCCGGAAAAGGCCCGTTACGTGCTTGACGCGACCGGTGCCGATGGCCTGCTGATAGGCCGGGCTGCCCAGGGGCGGCCATGGATTTTTCGCGAGATCGAACACTTCCTGCGTACCGGCGAGAAATTGCCGGCGCCGGAGCTGAGCGAAGTGGAACGCATCCTGCTGGAGCATCTGGCCGCACTTCACGCCTTCTATGGGGATGTGATGGGCGTGCGCATTGCCCGCAAGCATGTGGGCTGGTATCTCGCAACCTTGCCGGGCGCCAGGGAGTTTCGCGCCCACTTCAATCGTTTGGATGGTACGGAAACACAATGCGCCAACGTTCGGGAGTTCTTCGCCGAGCGTTACAAGAGCCTGACAGGGGACGAAGAAGGGGTGGCCGCATGACGATGATGACCGAGACTTTAGTGAGTGGAACAGCACCCGTGAGCGACAACGTGAATTTGAAACAGCACCTCAATACCCCGAGCGAAGAAGGTCAGACCCTTCGCGGGAGTGTCGAGAAGGCGCTGCACAATTATTTCGCCCACCTTGAGGGCGCGTCCGTCACGGATGTGTACAACCTGGTGCTCTCCGAAGTCGAGGCTCCCCTGCTCGAAAGCGTGATGAACTACGTCAAGGGCAACCAGACCAAGGCCAGTGAGCTGCTGGGACTCAACCGCGGCACGCTGCGCAAGAAACTCAAGCAGTACGATCTGCTGTAAGCATTCAATCAAACCAGAAAGGCGCCCGCGTAAAACCGGTCGCCTTTTTTGCTGACTTCCCTTGCTTTTGATGGAAATTGAGATGACCGACCAGACTACCCGCCTGCCGATCCGCCGCGCCTTGATCAGCGTTTCCGACAAGACCGGGATCCTCGAATTCGCCAAGGAGCTTGAAGCCCTGGGCGTCGAGATCCTCTCCACCGGCGGGACGTTCAAGCTGCTGCAGGACAACGGCGTTGCCGCAGTGGAAGTCGCGGATTACACCGGTTTCGCAGAGATGATGGACGGTCGGGTGAAAACCCTGCACCCGAAAATCCACGGCGGGATCCTCGGTCGTCGCGGCATCGACGACGCGATCATGAACGAACACGGCATCAAGCCGATCGACCTGGTTGCGGTCAACCTCTATCCGTTCGAAGCCACCATCAGCAAGCCAGGCTGCGACCTGCCGACCGCCATCGAGAACATCGATATCGGCGGCCCGACCATGGTCCGTTCGGCAGCGAAAAACCATAAAGACGTAGCGATCGTGGTGAATGCCAGCGATTACGCCAGCGTTCTGCAAAACCTCAAGGCCGGCGGCCTGACCTACGCTCAGCGTTTCGACCTGATGCTCAAGGCGTTCGAACACACCGCCGCCTACGACGGCATGATCGCCAACTACATGGGCACCGTGAATCAGGCTGCCGACGTGCTGAGCACCGAAGGTCGCAGCGAATTTCCGCGCACCTTCAACAGCCAGTTCATCAAGGCTCAGGAAATGCGCTACGGCGAGAACCCGCACCAGAGCGCGGCGTTCTACGTGGAAGCCAAGCCGGCCGAAGTCGGCATCGCCACCGCGACCCAACTGCAAGGCAAAGAGCTGTCGTACAACAACGTGGCCGACACCGACGCCGCGCTGGAATGCGTGAAGAGCTTCGTCAAGCCGGCCTGCGTGATCGTCAAGCACGCCAACCCGTGCGGCGTGGCCGTGAGCCCGGACGCCGAGGGCGGCATCCGTCAGGCCTACGAACTGGCCTACGCCACCGACACCGAATCGGCCTTCGGCGGCATCATCGCCTTCAACCGTGAACTGGATGCCGAGACCGCCAAGGCGATCGTCGAGCGTCAGTTCGTGGAAGTGATCATTGCCCCAAGCGTCAGCGCAGAAGCTCGCGCCATCGTCGCCGCCAAAGCCAACGTGCGCCTGCTGGCCTGTGGCGAGTGGTCGGCAGACCGCGCTCCGGCCTGGGACTACAAGCGCGTCAACGGTGGCCTACTGGTGCAGAGCCGCGACATCGGCATGATCGGCGCCGATGACCTGAAGGTGGTGACCAAGCGTGCACCGACCGAACAGGAAATCCACGACCTGATCTTCGCCTGGAAAGTCGCCAAGTACGTCAAGTCCAACGCCATTGTCTACGCCAAGAACCGTCAGACCATTGGTGTCGGCGCCGGCCAGATGAGCCGCGTAAACTCCGCGCGTATCGCCGCGATCAAGGCTGAGCACGCGGGTCTGCAAGTGGCCGGTTCGGTGATGGCCTCGGACGCGTTCTTCCCGTTCCGCGACGGTCTGGACAACGCGGCCAAGGTTGGTATCACGGCGGTGATCCAGCCAGGCGGCTCGATGCGTGACGCTGAAGTGATTGCCGCCGCTGACGAGGCTGGCATCGCGATGGTCTTTACGGGCATGCGCCACTTCCGTCACTGATTCCACTCGAACCAAATGTGGGAGCTGGCTTGCCAGCGATAGCATCCCCTCGGTCCAACTGATGAACCGAGTCGCCTGCATCGCTGGCAAGCCAGCTCCCACAGAAAAGCGCCCTTGCAGCGCTCAACAGAATTAGCGTCATCCGAGGTTTTTGAAATGAATGTTTTGATCATTGGCAGCGGTGGCCGTGAACACGCCCTGGCCTGGAAAGTGGCTCAGGATCCGCGCGTGCAGAAGGTTTTCGTCGCGCCGGGCAACGCCGGTACCGCGATTGAAGCCAAGTGCGAAAACGTCGCCATCGACGTGCTGGCCCTTGAGCAACTGGCCGACTTTGCCGAGAAAAACGTTTCACTGACCATCGTCGGCCCGGAAGTGCCGCTGGTGGCTGGCGTGGTCGATCTGTTCCGCTCCCGTGGCCTGGACTGCTTCGGCCCGACCGCCGGCGCTGCACAGCTGGAAGGCTCGAAAGCCTTCACCAAGGATTTCCTCGCGCGTCACAAGATCCCGACCGCCGACTACCAGAACTTCACCGAGATCGAGCCGGCCCTGGCTTACCTGCGTGAAAAAGGCGCACCGATCGTGATCAAGGCCGACGGCCTGGCCGCCGGTAAAGGCGTGATCGTTGCCATGACCCTGGCCGAAGCCGAAGATGCCGTGCGCGACATGCTCGCCGGCAACGCGTTCGGCGATGCCGGTTCGCGCGTGGTCATCGAAGAATTCCTCGACGGCGAAGAAGCCTCGTTCATCGTCATGGTCGACGGCAAGAACGTGCTGCCGATGGCCACCAGCCAGGACCACAAACGTGTTGGCGACGGCGACAGCGGCCCGAACACCGGCGGCATGGGCGCCTACTCCCCTGCCCCGGTGGTCACCGCCGACGTGCACCAGCGCGTGATGGACCAGGTGATCTGGCCGACCGTGCGCGGCATGGCCGAAGAAGGCAACGTCTACACCGGTTTCCTGTACGCCGGTCTGATGATCGACAAGGCCGGCAACCCGAAAGTCATCGAGTTCAACTGCCGCTTCGGCGATCCGGAAACCCAACCGGTGATGCTGCGTCTGCAGTCGAGCCTGGTGCTGCTGGTCGAAGCCGCTCTGGCGCAAGCGCTGGACAAGGTGGAAGCCCAGTGGGATCCACGTCCGAGCGTCGGCATCGTGCTGGCCGCCGGCGGCTACCCGGGCGACTACGCCAAGGGCGCGGTGATCAACGGTCTGGACGCAGCCGCAGGCCTGGAAGGCAAAGTCTTCCACGCCGGTACGGCGCTGAAGGATGGCAAGGTGGTGACGGCCGGTGGTCGCGTACTCTGCGCCACCGCCATGGGCGCCAGCGTCAGCGAAGCGCAGCAGCAAGCCTACAAGCTGGCCGCTGCCATCGACTGGGCAGGCTGCTTCTACCGCAAGGACATTGGCTACCGCGCCATTGCCCGTGAACGTGGCGAAACCCAGGAATAAGCTGTCCTTCACGTCCGGCGCGGGATGCAGTCCCTCGCCGGGCTGTTCCGCCGCCGCGCATCGTTATATTCTGGCATCAACCTACGAAGGGATTTCGCCGTGCGCTGGCTCAGGATTGCCATAAGTTTCACCGTCACGTTGCTGACCTTGTTCTGCATGCTTCCGGCTATGGCCGCGCAAGGCAGTGGCTGGTCGGTATTGCTTGACGATCAGGGCAATCTGCAACTGAGCGACATCCGCTCGGCACGCTACACCAATCAATTCAGCCCTATCGAACTTGATCGCCTCACGGCGGCCGAGCCCGATGGCGCACTCTGGCTGCGTTTCAAACTGGCCCCGGGCAAGCACGAGCAAGTGCTGCGAATCTTCGCCCCGGACCTGTCCAACCTCAGCCTCTACGTGCTGGACGGCGACAAGCTGATCGAGCAACGCACCTCCGGCACCCGCCAGCCGCAGGTCGAGCGGCCACTGCCGAGCAGCGACTTCCTGTTGCCGCTGCCGCAGAGCGACAAGTCCCTCGACGTCTATCTGCGGATGGTTTCCGACCATCAGCTACGCCCGCACATCACCCTGCAATCGGCGGTGATGAGTGCCGCCAACCAGAACCAGACGCTGATCTTCGGTCTGCTGTTCGGCTGCCTCGGCATGTTGCTGCTGCACAATCTTGTGCGCTACGCCTACTCCCGCTCGCGCAGCAGCCTATGGCTGGCGGTCTGCGAAGGACTGCTGGGCCTGAGCCTGTTGCTGTTGCTCAACCTCGCCGGCCCGTGGTTGCCGAACTGGCACGCGATCCAGACCCCGGGCGCTTATCTGGCGTTGCTGCTGACCGCCCCGGCCGGGCTGATGTTCGCCCTGCGATTTTTCGCCCCGCTCGGCCCGCACCCGCTGAACAAACTGTTGCTGGGCGACATTCTGTTCATCGTGATCTGCAGCCTGCTGCTGTTGTTCGTCAACACCCTGCCGCTGAACATCATCACCTACGCGCTGGTGGCCCTGGCCGGTCTGAGCATGCTTCTGGTCGGCTTCTATCACTGGCAGAAGGGCTACCGTCCGGCGCGGCTGTTCGTTGCCGGGATGGTGGTGTTCAACATCGGCACGCTGATCATTTTGCCGGCCCTGCTGGGGCTGACCCTGGTGGCGCCGCAAGGCCTGATCATGACCCTGATGGGTTTCATCTGCATCAGTGGCTTGCTGATGAGCATCGCCTTGGGTGAACGCCAGCGCAGCATCACCGAAAGCCGGTTCAGCATCAGCCGCGATCTTGCCGCGAGCAATGCCGAGATCAACGCCAAAGCCGAATTCCTCGCCAAGATCAGCCACGAAATCCGCACCCCGATGAACGGCGTGCTGGGCATGACCGAACTGCTGCTGGGTACGCCACTGTCGGTCAAGCAGCGCGATTACGTGCAAACCATCCACAGCGCCGGCAACGAATTGCTGACGTTGATCAACGAGATCCTCGACATCTCCAAACTCGAATCCGGGCAGATCGAACTGGACGATGTGCAGTTCGACCTCAACGCGCTGATCGATGACTGCCTGAGCATCTACCGGGCCAAGGCCGAACAGCAGAACGTCGAGCTGATCAGCTTCATCCAGCCGCAGGTGCCACGGGTCATCAGCGGCGACCCGACCCGCTTGCGCCAGACCCTGCTGAGCCTGCTGGAAAACGCCCTGAAGAAAACCGACGAAGGCGAAGTGCTGATCGTCGTCGCCCTCGACGAGCGCAGCGTCAAACCGCGCCTGCGCATCGCCGTGCAGGACAGCGGCCAGCCGATGGAGGCGGAAGAGCGCGATGCGTTGCTGCACGCCGAACTGCACAGCAAACACTTCCTCTCGGCCAACCGTCTGGGCGGCAATCTCGGGCTGGTGATTGCCCGGCAACTGATCCGCCTGATGCACGGCGAGTTCGGGATCAAGAGCGGCACCAATCAGGGCAGCACCTTATGGCTGACCCTGCCGCTGGATCCGGATCGCCTCGAACACCCGACCTCCGACCTCGACGGCCCGTTGCAAGGTGCGCGGGTGCTGGTGGTGGACGACAACGACACCTGCCGCAAGGTGCTGGTGCAGCAATGCAGCGCCTGGGGCCTGAACGTCAGCGCCGTACCATCGGGCAAGGAAGCGCTGGCGCTGCTGCGCACCAAGGCGCACCTGCGCGACTACTTCGATGTGGTGCTGCTGGACCAGAACATGCCCGGGATGACCGGCATGCAACTGGCGGCCAAGATCAAGGAAGACCCGAGCCTCAATCACGACATCCTGTTGATCATGCTCACCGGCATCAGCAACGCGCCGAGCAAGATCATCGCGCGCAATTCGGGGATCAAACGCATCCTCGCCAAACCGGTGGCCGGCTACACGCTCAAGACCACCCTCGCCGATGAGCTGAACCAGCGCAACAAGGGTCAGGTGGTGTTTCAGCCACAAGTGCTCACACCGGCCACGGCAGCCAAGGTGCCGAGCGACTTCCGCATCCTCGTCGCTGAGGACAACACGATTTCGACCAAAGTGATTCGCGGCATGCTCGGCAAACTCAACCTGCAACCGGACACCGCCAGCAACGGCGAAGAAGCCCTGCAGGCGATGAAGGCCCAGCGTTACGATCTGGTGCTGATGGACTGCGAAATGCCGATCCTCGACGGCTTCTCGGCGACCCAGCAATTGCGTGCCTGGGAAGTCAGCAATCAGCGCATCCGCACACCGATCGTCGCGCTGACCGCGCACATCCTCGCCGAACACAAGGAACGTGCGCGCCAGGCCGGGATGGACGGGCACATGGCCAAACCGGTGGAGCTCTCGCAACTGCGCGAGCTGATCGAACACTGGGTAGCCCAGCGCGATCAGCAGAACCGCACGGCCTCGACCTTCTGAGCAGGCCTGCCCGGTTGCGCCTCAATCGGCTGCGCAAAGCTGCCTGACTGCCCCTTCATCGGGCAACGTCAACCGCACAACGTTGTCCTTCAACCTGTCCCTGATTTTCAGAGCAACGGCGGCGCGTGCCGGAGCATAGAGGGCCTCAGACAAGTAGGCGCCGGCGAAACGCATACACACGTCGCCGCGCACATCCTCGGCCTGAAACAGCTCGGCCAGGGGGTTGCCGCCAAGCACCCGATCAGTCGCAAGCTCAAGATAGACACTGGTCAAGGAGGTCGGCGTGTTCGCGACGACCACCAGCAGGCGCACAGCCGTGGCGGACGCAAGCCCATCTCCGGACTCGGACGCCAGGATGCTCTTCTGGATGTGCCTGCGCAGCAAAACCATGGCCGGCTCGGTGCCGGACAGGCCTGCCAGACGTCGCAGCGCTACAGATGCAGCGCCGCTGTTATCCACAGCGTCGCTGAACATCGCGGCGATGACCCAATCACCGAGCGACTCGACATTATCCTTTCCGATGGACCATTGCCGTCGAGTTCTGGAGTGGCGCAGCCAATAGTTATCCAGCAACTGCACATACGCGCCATACCAGTCGATCTCCGCCGTCTTTTCGATTTTTTTATTGGCCGCCAATTGCGCCAGCAACAGGCACTCGATCAAATCGTCATAGTGCGCCAGCTCATCCGTTGCCGGAATCAGCACAACGGCGCCGCCAACAATCAATACTGAATATTCGCCATTCATACCAACGCTCCCAATAACAAAAAAGACAGCCGAAACCGGCTGCCTTTTTTTGATCAATCAAATTTCGATATCGACAATCTTGTCACTGTGAGCGATGAGCTTATTTTTAATATTTTCACGAACCAAGTCCGCTTTTAATGTGTTTTTGACAAATACCGTTTCGCCTTGATACAGGTTTACATTACGCACGTCGACGTCAACAAACAGCACTTGGGTAGAGGTATTCTTGCGCTGGAAACGTACGGTGCCCAGGGCCATGATCGCCTCACCGTTGACTTCAACGCACGCACCCGCGGAAATTCCACCCACACCGTGTTGCAGCAGATTGCGCTCATAAGCCGTCAGCGCAGCAGTATCACGTTTTTGCAGGGCGGCAATCGCATCTCCCGCCACCTTGAGCATCAACGCCGTAGCCGGGCCTGGCAGTGCAGCGCCGGCAATTACGGAGCCGAGAATTTCCAGTACCAGCTTATCCATACGCACGCTGGTGCCCGCGACGTGCAGGTCGCTGTAATACTTGGTGACTGGCGTCCAGCCGGCCTGGGTCATCACCTCACGAAAACGCAGATACCACTCTTTACCCTGCTCTTCGGCCGGGTATTGTTTGTTGGCTGCAAGCGTGGCGAAGAGGAAGGCGTTTTCCGCATCGGATCGGTTTTGGGCGCTGATTCCGCCCGCAAAGCCCAGCGAACCTTCTCCCACAACAGAGCCCTTCGACGGTGCTTCTACGTCGTCCCCTACAGCCATCAGGGCGCGAGGACGAATTACCAACCGGTCGTCGATCTCACACTCTTCAATCGCTTTAACACAAGAAGCAATATAACTTTCGCGAACAGCTTGATTATGCATAATAAAATCCTTATTAATTATCAGACAAGTCCCTCTTGAACTTGCAAACAAACAATAACCAAACAAACATACAACCACAAACCAGAATCTGTAACATCATATCCAAACAACAAAAACAACTAACAAACGACAACAACACTACGATTAAAATAAAATCCGGAAAAATGAACTGCCGTGCGCAGCATTTTCTGCGCACACAAGCAACTAAGCGACTGATAGACTCGCTGCCACCCCTCTCCGGATGCGAGCCGCCCTCATGCTCCACGTGTTATTCAGCGTTTACCTGAAGATGCTGGTGCTCTACAGCCCGTTCTTCGTATTGTCCTGCTTCATCAGCCTGACCCGGGGCTACTCGCGCAAGGAACAGCGGCGCCTGGCCTGGAAAGTGGCGATTGCCACGCTGGTCTCCAGCGTCCTGCTGTACCTGTTCGGACGGGTGATTTTCGATGTGTTCGGGATCACTGCGGACGCATTCCGCATCGGTGCCGGCAGCGTGCTGTTCATCTCGGCGCTAGGCATGGCCCAGGGTAAGCCGGTGGTGCAGAGTGACAACGTGCAGCAGGACGTAACGATCGTTCCGCTGACCATCCCGCTGACCGTCGGCCCCGGCACCATCGGTGCGCTGCTGGTGATGGGGGTCAGCCAGCCGCATTGGGACGACAAATTGACCGCGATCATGAGCATCACCCTGGCCAGCTTCACCGTCGGCGTGGTGCTGTATCTGTCCAATCACATCGAACGGGTTCTGGGCGATCAGGGCCTGCAGATCGTCAGCCGGCTGATGGGCCTTTTCGTCTGCGCACTGGCGGCGCAAATCATCTTTACCGGGATCAAGGGCTACCTGGTGTCCTGAGGGAAAGTCAGAAGGTGTAAACCTTATTCAGGACGAGACAGAATCAGGAAAAGGGCCTGTGCAGTAGTCTGCGCAGGCCTTTTCAGTTGCCCTTCTGTTTTACGCCGGCACAGCGCTCAGCAACTGCGCAAGCGTTGCACCACCGTCGGCATCATCGGCTCCGACGATTTCCCGCAGCCTCTGCACCAGACTCGATACCGCATGGGAACGCCCGCCCTCGAACCCGAGGAAGACGTCGCCGCGCATCGCCGGATCCACCGAGCACACATCCCGCAGGATCAGGCTGTGCTGGCGATCCGGATCGACGATCAGCAAGTGCTCGTCGACGAACGACAGTTGCAGTGTTTGCGGTGCTTCCAGCGCCCAGACCAGCTTGCCGGGAATCGCCGGGACCTCGCCCAGTGGGTGACGGCAATCGACGATCACTGAATCCAGCCGCAGCCAGCAGGCCCTCGACAGGTGATACGTCACACCGCCCTGCCCCAGGCGCAACACCAGACAGCTCACGTCATCCGCGATCAATGGCAACAGGTCTTCGACCTTGTTCTGGCCCTCGACCACCAGCACTTCGGCGTCGCGCCGCATGTATTCGAACGGGCCGATGCTTTGCTGACCGGGGTAGACGTGTACGCGGTGTGCCTGAAGCTCGTGCAACAGCACATGCCGATGACGGGTGCCGAGTAATTCGCAATCGTGCGGCAGGTCCTGTCCCGCTACCCGGATCAGTTGTGCATTCGCCACGTCGAACCATTGCAGGTAGCCCGCGCCGGATTCCACGGCGATGTAGGGCTCATGCTCGGCGGTCTCCAGCAATGCCTGCAGAGACTCCGGCAAATGCGCCGCGTGCCCGCTTGCCCAGTGATGATCGACGCCAATGATTCGCTCAGCTTCCTGATATCGCAGCTTGAGTGACACGCCGTCGAACGATGTCCCGCACAGACCGGAGCCGTCATTGCGCACGGCGCTGAACCGCCAGTCGTCCCACTCGGCCTGCGGTGCGGGCAGCAAGTCGCTTGCCAGTAACTGTGCGCCGTCGCCGAACGCTGGCTCGAGTTGCCGGCTGTCGAAGAACCGCTGACTGCAAATCTCACCGCTGGCGACATCGAGCAGCCAGACCGCCTGGTTGTCCGGTGTGACCCCGAGCAGGCGCATTTCCCGTTCATGCCCGGGGTCACACAACAGCAGACGGTTATCCACATACCAGGCGCACAGGCTGCGATCACCGGCAGCGTTGCGCAGACCCAGAATGGCGAAACTGTTGACCGGGTACTTCGTCTCCAGCGATTCGAGTGCTTGCCACCAATGTGCACGTCCCTTGAGCCAGCGCTCACTCAAGCCACCCAGCTGCACTTCACCCTCTGCGCTCAGATTGAAGAACAGACCGTCGTCGGTCAGGGCCAGATACCCGTCCTGTACCGGCACCACGTCATTGAGCCCATCAGGCTGCAGCCACTGATGCGTCCATTGCGCCGGCCAGCGCTCGCTGCCAGCAGACCCGCGGCGTTGCACCTTGCACAGTTTTTGCGCCCGCCGATCGTAGATGAAGAACAGCTCGTGCTCATCGTCGACCGGTAGGAGCAACAGTTCACCCAAATGCTTGATCGAATCGGCCCAGCCGCGGGTATGCCCGAAGGCAAACGGATGAATGCACAACAGGTCACGGCTGCGAATCCAGACCAGGTCGCGCTGGTCCGGATCGAACGCCCAGCAGACCGACACGTAAGCGGCCGGTTGCCAGTCGACGGTGCTGACGCCTGCGCGCTCGGGCACTGGCGATAATTTGAAATATCGACCAAGCACCACCGACCAATCCGTCAAGGTCGGGTGGGCGAACACTCGGCGGCCCAGATCACGGTCAATCTCTCGGGTAACTGCCACCAGTTGCAGCAGGCCCTCATGGATCAGGTAGTTGAGCTGCGTGATTTGCTGATCGGGACCCAGCCATTGCTGTTCGATATGAAGCACGCCTTGAGCATCGACATCGATACGCCGAACGCTGCACTGCCCCTCCATCACCAGCAACCGGTAACGGTATTTGAGCAGACCGCTGACAGCGTCGACCTGCCAGATATCGTAGTTGTGCACCTCATAGAAAAAGGCAGAATCGCCGACCACCGCCGCCAGCAGCATTTCATCGGCCGCCAGTACCTCTTCACTGCGAATGTACAGAAAGCGATCACCGGCAGCGTCGTACCAGGCGGTGGTGTGACGCGGCTGACCCTCGGGTTCGAAAGGAATCGGAAAGTGATGAACCGGTGTGTACGGCAGCACCAGCCGATGCTCCCGCGCCAGCATCTGGTAATGCGTGAGCAACGACTGCTCGTTCTCCCCGACTGGCGCGCTCTGCCCGACAATGTCCAGTCGCCTGTCACTGCGGTTGACCTTGAACAATTGCTGCCCATCCAGCTGGAGCATGACCTCATGCCGTCCTTTGCCGTCGAACGTCACCTGCACGCCAGCCACAGAAAGAACCCCGCCGACGTCGATCCGCACATCGCTCTCGGTGGCCCAGGTGGCTAGCAGATTCCAGCGGCACAGCTGCAGGCTGGGCGACTGCAACTGGACATTGACCCCGCGATTGAGGATCAGTGAACAGGCGCCGCCCGCACCTTCGATGCGGTACGACACCTTGTCGTGCCAGACGGGGGGCATCATTGGCACCGCCAGCGCACGTTCTCGGGCATCCAGCCGTACCTCGATCACGGTTGGCCGATACGACGGTGCCAGACGGTTGACGATGTAGTGCACGGGAAAGGAATAGAACGAAAACAGAAACCGCCACTGGCCAGCCGCATCCTTCTTCTCCAGCTTGCGGGCTGTATCGAAGCCGGTGTCGTGACGCAGTGTCGAGAATGGCAGCGCCTTGTATTCGTAACCGTAGTACGTGGTCGGCGTGCACGGCAGGACAACCAGTTGCGTGGGCGGTGGATCAAAACGGATGTAACCGGGCAGACCCAGTTCACGCCGCAGATCGAGCGCCTGTTGATCATCCGGATTGAAATCCGGCACTCCGAAATGATCGCGCAGCCGATACACCTTCGGACTGTCGAGCACCATCCTGGCGCGAGTGAAGTCCAGGCCATGGACGACGAGCGAGGGGTGAGCGACCCATGCCCCAAGCCCATCGTCATACCGATAACCGACACCCCGACAAGCCCGCTCCAGATCATCGAAAAACAGCCCGACCTCCTGCGCCTGCTCGGCGATCCTGGCAAACCCCTGGGCCAGGGCCGCCACCCCCACGGCCAATCCGCCCAGAATCACTCCGGCCCCGCCGAGCACGGCTGCCGCAGTCGCCGCGCCCGCCGTGGCGGCTCCCAGGCCACCGGCGGTCAACGCCAGACTGGCGGAGTCGAAGGCCAATTGGGTACCGAACTGCGCGCGCTCGATCTCATTGTCCGCGGTCGCCAATTGATAGATGTCGAAGCCGACATTGGCCAGCCCCAGCACCGCGCCCACGCCTTCGTTGGCAACATGTCCCAGCGCCTCGCCCACCACCGGCGCACAGGTACGGGCGATGATCTTATCTTCATTGAGTGCGGTTTTGATCAGACTGATCAGGCCGGCGACGTCCGTGACATTGCCGTGCACCAGTTGTGCGTAATTGACGTAAGCGTGCAACCGCACGGCGGTGGTCAAGGTGCGGTCATCCCCCTCTCGTCCACGCAGGACGTTCATCAGTGCCTGAATCGTGAAGCCGGTATTGAGGGTGTGAACGGCACCCGCCTCTGCCATCTGCGGCGCGGCTCGAGTGCCAAGTGCCGAAAACTGCTCCGACAGGTAATTTCTGATGCGCAGCAGACGATGATCGGTGCTGACCACCTGCACCACATGCTCGGCCTGCGACGGATCGATCAGGTTGATCCGGTACTCGCCAGTGGGCGTTATCTCCAGGGTTTCGAAGACCGGCACCAGCGGTTTTGCCGAAACATGCAAGGCCTGTAAAGCGTCAGTCGCCAGGGCAATCTGTTGTCCCCACCAGTGACTGTCCAGCTCGCGCAGGCTGCGTCCCAGATGCGGATTGCTGACCAGCGAATGGCCGCGGGCACTGCTCAGGCGCCGACGGATCGGCCGCTGCGTCTGTTCCGACAGGACATTGTCGGACTCCAGCAGTTGCCCGACATGAAATCCGCCAGACAGGTTCAGAGCCGATATCTTCTGCCCCTGCAGCTCGATCAGATCAAACGTCGGGCGGGTGGCGTCGCCATAGGCCGCATAGTATTTCGCCATGCCCTGCTTCTGAAACAGGTCGGTCAGTGCCCGCTGGAACTGGTCCGTCTGGCTGAACTCGAACACGCCGAAATTGGGATCATAGAAGTGATAGGTGGCGTGTTCACCCTTGTAGATTTTCGCCACCAGCATGGCGTGGTTGTCCGAATTGAGCATCAGCGTGCGCGAGCTGGCGAACCCTTCCAGCGTTGCGCCAAGCTGCTGCAGTTCGACACGTCCCAGCGGCTTGCCGATGTCGTGCAATTGCACGTCGCGCAATTCCTCGAGTGCTTCCAGAAATACCATTGAATCGGGTTGATGCGGCTCGGCAGTGGTCAGGAAAAATCGCTCGCGCAAACGTCGCGACGCTGCATCGCCGTGCTCCAGAGCCGCGCTCATGATCAGCGCCAGCGGGTAACAGCGGCCACCGGGATCACCCGGCCCCTGGAGCAACAGATCCTGCGGCACCAGCTTGACGTCACTGGCCTCGATTTGCCCCAGTACCTGACCCAGCCGCAGGATCACCTGCTCACGATGCTCACGGGTGGCGATGGTCTGGATATGGGCAACATGACGCCCCCATTGAAACAGCGTATGCGCCTGCGACAGCGCGGCTCGTTTCAACGTCAACGCGCTGTCCGACGACACCATCGGCTGGTCGACATGGCTGGCGAGACCGGCCATGAATTGCGGCGCCCGATGCTGATACAGATGGCGTTCAATGGCCGCATAACGCACTGACGCTCCCACCTCGGCAACGCTGTTGGCGAGGTTTTCGAGTTCGGCGGCAAGTTGCGTGAAGCTTGAGTTATCCAGTGAACGTGCGCCGAGCAGCTGTCCCAACACCACTCGTTGCAAAGGGCTGACCTGGAAGAACTGCAGCGAACCCTCGGCAATACCGCTTAGCAACTCATCCAGCGCCAGTCCCTGAATCCGCGTATCGCTGAGCGACGCCGGAGCTTGCAAGTTGACAGGCTGGGCCTTGATGGCCTGACGTTCATCGAAACCCAGCCCCGGCCCTGCGGGAAAAATCAGCGGACCGTTATGACCTTGCCTCATCGCCGCCAGGAACGGTGCACCGAGTCGGTCGATCATTCCTTGCAAGACCTCCGTCAGCAGCACCGGCCGCCCCTCGATGATCGGCCAACCCTCTTCGAACGTCACAGTCTGCTGCTTGAGCAAGGCTGCAACATCACCGTTGTAACGGACACTGAAGCGTCCTTGTCGCCAACGCTGCTGCTCGTCGATGACCCATTGTTCGTCATCGCCGGCGTTGTCTTTCCAAGAGTGATCCTGCTCCTCCTCGGTCTTGTCATTGATCATCCAGAGCGGTTCTATGGCAGTCTCGAGGCGCACGGTCTCATCTTCACGCGGGACGAAGTTGTGCCGCTCATAATCGCGCATGCCAGCACGCATCGCGGTCGGGCCAGTCAGAAAAATCGTCCATTCGCTCTGCGGACGGATGCCGTCTTCAAAATGCCCGGCGACCGCCAGAATCAGTTCGTTAGCCGTAGAACCTTCGATCGAGGACAGAGCAGAAATGGGGCCGCAGTTTTCCTCGAATACCTCGCGCGCAAGCGTCGACATGCCGTGGAAATCGCTCAGCGCAACACCGCGCGTGGCCGCCAGTCGAGCCGTCAGGTCGATGAAGTCATAGTTGAAGCGAAACCGGTCGATCACGCTTTTGAGCATCGGCGATCGGGCATGGGCCATCAGAAAGGAATTGCTCAGAGAGCCCTGCACAGCAACTGCTCGCAAGTCCTGTGGGCGCACGAGCAGCTCGGCTGGCGCCTGGAACACTTCATTCAGCGCCGGTTGCTGCCGGGCAAACGTCTCAAGCGCGGCGCGGTGTTGCTCGGGAATGCTTGCCAGATAATCAGTGTACTGGTGGCGCAGCGCCTCGCGTGCAGGCATCCAGTGCCGATTGTGATCGAGCAGCAGTTGCAGAACGCCAACGCGTGCCCGTGGGTCAAACCCGCTGATATCAACGCCGCCCAGGGTCTTGACCAGTGGCGGCAGATTATCAACATCGGCATAACCGCCGCCCTCATCGTACAGGGCCTCGGCGCGCACCACATCGGAAGCAGCGGCCAGATTGCCGCGCAACCGGATTTCGCGCTCGTAGATATCCTGCAACTGCAGCGGAGTATCCAGGGCGTTCAAATCGCGCAACTGCAGGTCGCCTCCTGCGAGCTCGAGCAGACTGCGGCGGTTTTGCTCGATCAACGTCTCCAGTTGCGCGGCGTCCTGCCCATAGGCGCGAGCCAACAGATCGATCCGTGCTTCATCGGCTGAAAGTCCCTGCGCCAATGCGGCATCGATGTGCATGGACATCTGTTGTTTAAGGACGATGGCCCGTTCTTCGTACAGCGTGCTCAGCTGGTCTGTGGAAACACTGTCGCTGCCATCCTGTTGCAGGGCGTCAGCCTTGGCCGCCTCGACGATCAGCTTGTTGGTTTGCCAGGCCAACAACGCGTCGCTGTCATACCAGAGATGCAGACTGTAACCTTGCCCGTTCAGCACCTGTTTCCAGAGGTTGAGGTAGTCACGCTGTATCTCGCCCACTCCACCACCGAGCCAGATAAAGTGCAGATTCCTGGGCACGGCAGTCGGGGTGCTCTTCGCGTAAGCCAAACTGTTTTGCAACCGGGTTTCGAAGGCTTGAATGCTGTCATAGATACGCAATAACCGTGCAGGCTGGCTATCAGGCTGGTGTTCGCGTGGAGCACCAATCAACTGGCCGATCGACTGTTTGAGCAGTGCCAAGGGCTCGATCAGTCGTGGTGAATCGAGTAAGCCGATACAGGCAAAGTAATAACGCAACACTGACTGATAAGAATCACTATTGCGGTGCGCCGACATGGCCTGTTCCAGATCAGCCTGTTTGAACAAGTTGATGAATTTGACAAAACCGCTGGCGTCTTGAGGTCTTCGATCCTGCATGAAAGTTGCTCCTTTGCCCTGACCATTAACGAGTGCCCGCTGGCACCTGCATGGAGAGCAAACTAACTTCTGACAAATCGGAGCTCAAACTTCAAAACTTTCAACACATGTCAAAATCGACCACTAAAAAGCAACTGATAGCGCATGTAACAGCAACCAGTTATTTCGATAATCAATGTACAAATCAAACATACCTGAGCAGAACGCGACATTATCAGAACTGGAAATTCAGGTCTGTTTATCAGCATTCAAGATAAGTCGAACAGAATGTAACCAACGAGAATACTCCCACGCAAAAGCGGAGCCGATCCTACAAGTCCCATTGAACAATATGACGCGGTCAGATCCGGAAACAATCGCGCGGAAAAATGCGCATGGCGAGAGAGGTTTCTCTCTCGCCACTCCTTCATGCCTGCGGTTTTTCGCCGTACCAGCGCGGCGTGTAGACCCACTCGCCACCTTCAGCCTTGGGAAAGGTGCACGTCGTCGAAGAACCAACCAGCACCATGGTGCGCATGTCCACCTGATCCGGGGTCAGTTGCCCCAGTGTCGTCACGCGCAGGGTCTGCCCCGGACGACCGATGTCGCGCCCCAATACCACGGGCGTCGCCGCAGTGCGATGTTGCGCGACGATTTCCAGCGCGCGCCCCAATTGCCAGGGACGCGCGCGGGAGATCGGGTTGTAGAAGGCCAGCGCCAGATCGGCCTCGGCCGCCAGATCCAGACGCTTTTCAATGATCGACCACGGTTTGAGGTTGTCCGACAGCGACATCACGCAGAAGTCATGTCCCAATGGCGCGCCTGCTTGTGCGGCCGTGGCGAGCGAAGCGGACACCCCCGGCAGGATTTCCAGCTCGACGCTGTGCCAGGCTGGATCGGTCGACTCGTGCAATGCTTCGAGCACCGCTGCGGCCATGGCGAACACGCCGGGGTCGCCGGACGAGACCACGATCACCGAACGGCCCTCGGCCGCCAGCCGGAAGGCGTGGCGGGCACGCTGCATTTCTTCGCGATTGTCGGTGCAGTGCTGCACCTGATCATCGCGAAACGGGCCGGCCATGCGCACATAGGTTTCATAACCGAGCACATCGGTGGCCCGCGCCAGTTCCGCCTTGACCGCAGGCACCATCAATTCGGCAGCGCCAGGGCCGAGGCCGATCACCGCCAGGCGCCCACGTTGACGACCGATCTGCGCGACGTCCAGCGGCTGTTCGGCGCGCGCAATCACCAAGCCGTTGGCACTGCTGATCGAGGCCTGCGGCAGTGCCTGACGAGCCACCTCGTCGAGGTCCTTTTGCGCCGCGACAAAGCGCAGCGGCACACCCAGTTCGAGGGCGGCTTCACGCAATTTCGCCGACGCCATTTCAGTATCAGCCGCCAGCAGACAGGCCAGCGACTGCTGCGCAACCCCGGCCTGCTGCAACGCGGCGCGCACGGCATGCGGCAGATCGTCCAACTGCGCACTCACCGCCACGGCGACGCTGCGCGGATAGATCAGCAACTCGTTGGCGCTTGCAACACGCTCGGCACTGCCGACATGAATCGAGCGCTGCGCCTGCGGGTCTTGCGGCAACTGCGCCTGCTCCAGCCACGGCGCGGCACCTTCGATGCGCACGCTGTGCCCGGCCAGCAGATCGGACACAAAACGCTTGCCCAGCTCCAGATCAGCCAGCGCATAGCCGTTGGGTGGATTGAGCAGACAAGTGCCAAAGCGCAACTCGCCACTGGTGGTGATCGCCGCCGCGACTTGCAATGCGGCACCGATTTCCCGGGCCATGACGTTCACCCCGCCGAGGCCGCCGAGCAGCGGCACCACGGCGCTGCCGTCTTCGGCCACGGCGAGCACCGCAGGCTCGGCACCCTTCTCCAGCAGCACCGGCGCCAGGGTGCGGATGACAATGCCGGCCGCGCACAGGGCAATGATCGGCGTGTCCTGCTGATACAACTCACGCAGCGTCGCGCCGAACTCCTGATAGGTGCAGTCGGCGCCTTCAACGCGTCCGGCGAGGCCGTGGATCTGCGCCGTCGGATACAGCTGCTGGATCCGCCGCGCGGTGGCAAGCGCGCCCTGTCCGAGGATGACAATGGCCGGTGTGGATGGCGTCATCAACCTTGCCACCGTTCGCCCGGGACGATGATCAGCGAGAAGTACGGCGAGGACATCGGCTCGACCTGATCCAGCGGCACGATCTTCTGATTGGCCATGGTCGCGCGTTCGACGTACAGCGCACGCTCGGCCAGACCGAGCTCTTCGAGCACCGCACGAACTTTGGGAAAGTTGCGCCCCAGCTTCATGATCACCGCCGCATCGGCGTCGGCCAGGCGTCGCTTCAGATCCTCGTGCGGCAGCACGCCGGAAAGCACCGACAGGCTCTGGTTGCGATACACCAGCGGCGCGCCGAGCACCGAGGCGCCGCCAAGCATCGAGCACACGCCCGGCACCACTTCGGCTTCATAGCGCGTGGACAACCGATCGTGCAGATACATATAGGAGCCGTAAAAGAACGGGTCGCCTTCGCAGATCACCGCCACATCACGGCCGGCGTCCAGATGCGCAGCCACGGTCTCGGCGGCTTCATCGTAGAAATCGCTGATCACTTGCTCGTAGGACAGCGGCGCCGGCAGCACTTCGGTGGTCACCGGGTACACCAGCGGCAGCAGATTCTGCGCATCCTGCAGATGCGCTTCGATGATGCCGAACGCGTTGCCTTTCTTGCCCTTGGCAACGAAGTACGCCACCACTGGCGACTCGCGCAACAGACGCAGGGCTTTGACGGTGATCAGTTCCGGATCACCGGGGCCTACACCGAGGCCGATCAGACGTCCTTTGGCCTGCATCATTCGATCTCCGTGGCGAGGGCATTGACTGCCGCGGCGGCCATGGCGCTGCCGCCGAGCCGGCCTTGCATGATCACGAACGGTACGTCGCGACTGTCAGCCGCCAGCGCCGCTTTCGATTCGGCGGCGCCGACGAAGCCCACCGGGAAGCCGAGGATAAGCGCCGGTTTCGGTGCGCCGGCGTCGAGCATTTCCAGCAGGTAAAACAGTGCGGTCGGCGCGTTGCCGATCACCACCACGCTGCCTTCCAGGTGTGGACGCCACAACTCCAGCGCCGCTGCCGAACGGGTGTTGCCCAACTCACGGGCCAGCTCCGGCACGCTGTCATCGCGCAGGGTGCAGATCACTTGATTGTTCGCCGGCAGACGGGCACGGGTCACGCCTTCGGAAACCATCCGCGCATCACACAGGATCGGCGCGCCGGCTGCCAGTGCATCGCGCCCGGCCTTGCCGGCACCTTCGGAAAATTGCAGACCGTCAATGGCCTCGACCATGCCGCAGGCGTGGATCACCCGCACCGCGAGTTTTTCCAGATCGGCCGGGATGCGCGCCAGATTCGCCTCGCTGCGAATGATCGCGAAGGAGTTGCGATAGATCTCCTGACCGTCGCGGATGTAATCAAGCATCAAGGGGGCTCCGTGAGCGGGCGTCGAGCAGGGTCGCGGCCGCTTCAATAGTAAGGTTGCGTGCGTGCAGCGCGCCGAAACCCGGCAGCGCTGCATCGCGAAAATAGAGGTCGTAATGACCAGGGCTGACCGCCAGCAATGTCGCCGGGGTGCGATGGGCTGCAGCGCAAGAGCGCGGGCAACCGGACAGGTGCACGTGCTGCGCCTGTGGCAACAGCGTCGCCAGCCGCCGGGCATCGTGTTTGGTATCGGCCAGGCCTTTGCCGCAGCCACTGGAGCCGGTGCAGGCGATCAGCCGGGACAGCGGCTCGCTGGCGTCGGTCAGCCAGGGCAATTGCGTCAGATTTTCCAGGACTTGCGCCGCGTCGGCGGGCTTCACGTTCGGCAACAGCAGACTTTGCCAAGGGGTGAAACGCAGGGTGCCGTCACCGTACTCGCGGGCCAGTCGGGCCGCGCCACGCAGCATGGCCGGATCGAGACGGCCGAGTGCCGGTACCGCGCCGACATACACCCTATCGTCAGCATTTTGCCGGTGAACACCGATGTGCAGCGCATTCGCCAGCGGCGTGCGCTGTCGGGCAATGGCGGTGTTGATCGCCACGCGTTCGCGTAACTGTTCGAGAAAGGCCAGCATCGGCCATTCATTGAGCAAATGGCGCATGCGTGTCTGCTCCGGGCGAGCCCGCTCAAGGAACAACTCCAGCACCGCGACCACCAGCGCATGGCCGTTTTCCACGGTCACGGCACCGGCCGCACGATCAGTCGGGCAGCCGGCCAGACCGAACGCCAACAAGACTTCACCGTCACGCTCGAACGCCGAGAGCCACAGATCGTGCGGATGCTCGAGCATCGCCAACGCCTCCCCGCCGTCGAGTTGCACGGCGAACTTGGCGCTCAACTCGTGAAAGCGCGGATGCGTCTGCAGGGTCGCCAGAATCTGTTCGGCCAGTGGCCGGGTATCGAACAACAGTTGCCTATCGATCCCGGCACTCGGGCTGAGCATCAGATTGCGTACATCGTCACCCGGCGCAGTTTGCGGCCCCAGACCGGCGGCCAGCAAACTGTCGATCAATGCCGCTGACTGCTCGCCGATGCCGCGAATCTGCAGATTGGCGCGGTTGGTCGCTTCGATCGCGCCACTGGCAAAACGCTCGGCAGCATCAGCCACCGCGTCAGCCTGATCAGCAGTGATCGAGCCACCATTGAGCTTGATCCGGCAAATGCCGCCGTCCAGCGCCTGGACAATACGCAGCAACCCCGGACAAGCCGAGGGGCGCAAAGCGGTGGACAGAGGACGTTCGTTCAAGGGATGACCGGCTGGCTGGCAGCGCTGTGGTGGGCGAAAGGTCGCCATTATGCCTGCTTTGCCCGAGCGCATGAAAATGCCTGCCGGTCGGAAACTACACTGATGGCACTTTTTCAACGTAAAAGTGCTTCATCGCACGGAGTTCAAAGTTCGTAGTCTTCAAAATCGAATGCAACCCCCTCCAGGGCTTTCTGCACACTGAGGCGGCGGGCATCCATGACACGGCGGCTGATCACCACCTTGCGCACCATTACATCTAGTTGAGTCATGACTTGCGAAACATCCCAGAAAAAATACTCAGTATTCATACTCGATTTAATAAAGCGGATATTGGTGACGAGCAACTCCATATCGCCGTTGGGGTTATAGCTGACCGGCATGATCTTGAAATCAAATAGCTTGCCACTGAGGCCTTTGACTTTTTTCAAAAGTTCCATGTCCCTTTCCAGCGCAACCAGTCCACGGTCAACCCCGTCCACTTGATCACGACTGAGCAATGGCGATGCAACTTCCTCCCAGAGCCTGCGCACATTGCCATTGAACTGCGGCTGCACATGCTCTATCGGCCGATGATCGCGATTCCAGCCATGTGACCACAGGAGATCGGCGAAGTAATCGATCCAGCGTCCCGGTTGCGTCTCACTTTTGTAAGTGATATCTGCCTGGCGTTGTGCCAGATAAATACAGTTCAAGGCGAATTGGTAATCCTCGCGAGACTGTCCCTGAGTTCCGGCCAGCAATATGTCGCCGACTAAAGTCGCGTTATGTTTTATGTCATGCATGTTTTCCAACCTTATTGCAGGTGGACGCCAACAAGGCGTCCGTCAATTAGTTACCGAACACTTACGCACGGCTTACAAGTTTTTTCAGCTATAACTTTTAAAACTTGATAAAAACAAAATAACAAAGGAGCTCAATTCGCCAACCCGTTTTGAAACACATAACATTTCAACCGTTGCCAGCGTCTGCGACAAGGCGTCAGCGCCAGACAACAGAAGCCGCGCTATCATGCGCCGCTTGAGCGGGCACGAGCGATGTGAGGAACGGCATGACACCCTGGCTGACGGTAGTGGGAATCGGTGAAGAAGGCTTCAAGGGCCTGGGTAAAAATGCCCGGCGCGCCCTGATGGGCGCCTCGCGGATCATCGGTGGTCAGCGGCAACTGGAATTGCTGCCGGTGTGCATTCGCGGCGAACGCACTTTGTGGCCAAGCCCGTTTTCCCTCGCGCCGGTTTTGCAGCAACGCGGCGAAGCCGTGTGCGTGCTGGCCAGTGGTGATCCGATGTTCTACGGCGTCGGTGCCAGCCTCGCGCGGCAGGTGCCGAGTGCCGAGATGCTGATCCTGCCCGCGCCATCCTCCTGTTCGCTGGCAGCTGCCCGCCTCGGCTGGCCGTTGCAGGATGTAGTGACATTGTCGCTGGTCGCGCGACCTTTGGCGGCACTCAATGCGCAGCTGTTCAGCGGGGTGCGCCTGTTGCTGTTGAGCAATGACCGGCAAAGTCCGGCGGCAGTCGCGGCGCTGCTGCGCGAGCGCGGTTTTGGCGGCAGTCGCCTGAGCGTTCTGGAGCACTTGGGGGGCGATGCCGAGCGGCGCATCGACGGTACAGCCGATGACTGGAGCGATCCAACGATTGCCGATCTGAATGTGATCGCCATCGAATGCCTGGCCGATGCGCAGGCACCACGCCTGTCGCGTCTTGCCGGACTGCCCGACTCGGCATTCCAGCACGACGGTCAACTGACCAAACGCGATGTCCGCGCCATCACCCTCGCCCGCCTCGCACCGATCCCCGGCGAATTGCTGTGGGATGTCGGCGGCGGTTGCGGCTCGATCGGCATCGAATGGATGCGCGCGCACCCCAGCTGTCGGGCCATCGCCATCGAGGCGGATGAGGGCCGACAGGCGTTGATCGAACACAACCGCGACGCATTGGGCGTACCCGGCCTGCAACTGGTGCGCGGTCGCGCGCCACAAGCCCTCGCCGACCTCGAGCGCCCGGACGCGATCTTCATCGGCGGCGGCGTGACCCGTGAAGGCGTGTTCGAAACCTGCTGGGAGCAACTCAAACCCGGCGGCCGACTGGTGGCCAACGCCGTGACCCTGCAAAGCGAAGTCACGCTGATGCACTGGCGCGAACGCCACGGCGGCGAACTGACGCGCATCCATGTCGCTCAGGCGCAACCACTGGGCGAGTTCGACACCTGGCGTCAGGCATTGCCAATCACTTTGCTGGATCTGGTCAAACCCCTCGATGCGTGACGAAACTGCCGAACAACCTGCCCCGCTGCGCAGCGGTCTGACCACCGGCAGTTGCGCCACCGCCACCAGCCTCGCCGCCGCCCGCCTGCTGCTGGGCGGCACGTCGGCGGACGCCGTGCAGATCGTCCTGCCCAAGGGCAAACAGGTACAGATGCGTCTGGAGTTTTGCCGCTTGACCGACGGCGGCGCCGAGGCCGGGACGATCAAGGACGCCGGCGACGACCCCGACGTGACCCACGGTGCGCTGCTCTATTCCCGCGTGCGCTTGCAGGCCGAACCGGGGATCAGTTTCAAGGCTGGCCTGGGGGTTGGCACCGTGACCCGGCCGGGATTGGTGCTCGGCGTCGGTGAGCCGGCGATCAATCCGGTACCGCGCAAGATGATCAGCGACCACCTCAACCTGCTCGCCGCCGAGTGCGGTTATGCCGGCGGTTTCGAGGTGACGGTCAACGTCGAGGGCGGCGAGGCGCTGGCGCTTAAAACCATGAATCCGCGTCTGGGCATTCTCGGCGGACTGTCGATTCTCGGCACCAGCGGCATCGTCCGGCCGTTCTCCTGCGCGGCCTACATCGCCTCGATTCACCAAGGCATCGATGTGGCGAAAACCAATGGTTACCTGCACATTGCCGCGTGCACGGGCAATGCCAGTGAAGACACCATGCGCCGGGTCTACGACCTGCCGGAAATCGCCCTGATCGAAATGGGCGACTTTGTCGGCGCGGTGCTCAAGCACCTGCGCAAAGTGCCTGTGGATAAACTCAGCCTGTGCGGAGGCTTCGGCAAGATCAGCAAACTGGCGGCCGGGCACATGGATCTGCACTCGCGGCATTCGAGCATCGACCTGCCGCAACTGGCCGAATGGGCGGCGGCGATTGGCGCCGATCAGGCGTTGCAGCAGAGCATTCGTGAAGCCAACACCAGTCAGCAGGCCTTGGCGATGGCCAGTGCGGCGGGCATCGCTCTGGGCGATGAAGTCTGCCGCCATGCGCTGAATTTCGCCCGCAGCGTGGTGCCGGCGCAGGTGCAGGTCGAGGTGTTTGCGATTGATCGTCAGGGCGGCATCGTCGGCCATGCCGGAGGTTTTGCATGAAGCACATTCTGTTGCTTGGCGGCGTCACCGAGGCGTTAGCCATCGCCCGTACGCTTGGGCCGCAACACATCTACAGCCTGGCGGGCGTGGGCCGGGTGCCGACCGATCTGAGCTGCCAGGTGCGGGTCGGCGGCTACGGCGGGGCCGAAGGTCTGGCGCGGTTCATTCGCGATCAAGGCATCGACTTGCTGCTCGATGCAACCCACCCGTACGCCGCACAAATCAGCCACAACGCCGCCCGCGCCGCGCAACTCGCCGGCATCCCCTGCTGGGCCTTGCGCCGCCCCGCGTGGCAGGCGCAGCCGGGCGACGACTGGCGTGAAGTCAGCGACTGGGCCGAACTGACCGCAGCCCTCGAACCCTTCCGCCGCCCGCTGTTCACCCTTGGCCGCGAACCGCTGCAGCACCTCGACGAAATCCCCGCCAACCAGTTCTGGACCCTGCGCGCCCTCGACGTCTACCCCGGCAACGAACGCTGCGAAGTGATCGGCGCTCGAGGGCCATTTCTGCTTGAGGAAGAACGCGCGCTGTTCGAACGCCGACAGATCGATGTGCTGATCAGCAAGAACAGCGGCAGCACCGCGACCGAGCCGAAGCTGGAAGTGGCGCGGGAGTTGGGGGTGCCGGTGATGGTGTTGAAGCGGCCGGAGTTGGCGGGGGTTGATCGGGAGTTTGTGACGACGGATGAAGTCCTCGCTGCCCTTGCCTCCTTCACTCGACTTTAACCAAGCGCAGATCTCGAGTACGCCTTCGCGGGCAAGCCCGCTCCCACAGTGGTCGGCGGCGACCGCATAGTTTGTGTATGCCACGGATCCTGTGGGAGCGGGCTTGCCCGCGAAGGCGCCGGTACTGTAATCCTCTCTCCAGCGCCCTACAGCTAAACCGGATGCTACGTACAACCACTTAAAGAACCACTGACTGTCTGCACTAAATGCCTGGTTTTATGCTCACCGCTTTTGAGCCCAAAGGTGAACATTGCGATGACCGAAAAATTCACCCGCTTCGACGCCGCCGAATACCTCAAAACCCCCGAAGATATGGCGGCGTATCTGGACGCTTGCTTTGATGATGATGAAGGCGATGGCGTGCTCATCCGCGCAGCATTGAATGACATAGCCCGAGCTCAGGGCATGACACAGGTGGCACGCGATGCCGGCCTGGGTCGTGAAAGTCTGTATAAAGCGCTGAGCAGCACGGGTAACCCCGAATTCGCAACTATCATGAAGGTCATGAAGGCTTTGGGTTTGAGATTGCACGCCGTCGCGGTTTGATTGATCTGCGACACCAAACCGCACGACGCCTTTTTACTTATCGGCCCTGATCAGGCTAAATAGCCCGCGCCTGATCGCCCACCCAACGGATCTGTCCCATGAACCGACACCGGCTAGCCATTGCCTGGATCGCCTGCTTTGCAGTGCTGTTCAACATGCTCGCCATGCCGATGACCGGGGCGCTGGCGCAGGCGGCCAATTCACCGGCCGAACAGTTGCTGTGGAGCAGTTTCTGCACCGGCAGCGGGACGAAGATGGTGGCGATCAACATCGGCACCCCGGAGCAGAAAGCCCCGTCCAACGACAGCCATTCCAATATGCAGCATTGCTGGTGCTGTTCGGGTTCAGCGCCGCTGGTGGCGTTACCGGGCCATACGCCGCAGCTGTATTTCGCCCGCTACGAAAGCAATCGCAGCGTGGCGCCGCCCTCGTTGCAAACTCCGACACCGCGCCAGCAATGGCCGAGCCTCAATCCTCGCGCCTCGCCTCTGGTCTGATCTGTCTCGCAATTGACCTGCGTTTCATATCGTTCTGGAGAACTGCCATGTTGAACAAACTCTTCGTCATCGCTGCGCTGTTGCTGCCGGCGTGCTTCGCCCATGCCCACGAATACAAGGCCGGCGAGCTGGAAATCGCTCACCCGTGGTCGCAGGAGCTGCCGCCCAACGCGCCGACCGTCGCGGCTTATTTCGTGATCAGCAATCCCGGCAAGACCGACGACCGCCTGCTCAGCGTCGACTCGCCAATCACCGCCGAAGCGCAACTGCACGAGCATGTGATGCAGGGCGATCTGATGAAGATGCAGCAGGTGCCCAACGTGGTGATTCCTGCCGGCGGCAAGGTGACGTTCGCGCCGATGGCCTATCACGTGATGCTGCTCCACCCGAAAGACCGCAGCCTGCTCAGCGACGGCAAACGCTTCCCGCTGACCCTGCACTTCGAGAAGAGCGGTGACGTCACCGTCGAAGTCGCGGTGCAGAAGAAACCACCGCAAGACACTCAGGCACACGATCACGCCCAGTAAACGATCCGGCTGACCACGCCCGTGCGCCCACAACGCGCCGGGGCATCCCGCCTGCATCGCCAGAGCCAGACTCTGACCCGCGGTAGCTGGATCGCCCTGTTCGCCATGTTGATGATCTTCATCGGCCCGCTGATTTCTCAGTCGATGCCGATGGATCAGCACGCCTCGACTTCCATGCCGATGAGCATGGGCATGGCGATGGACATGCCGGGCATGGATCATGCCGCGCACGGTGCACAACCGGCTGCCGAACACTGCCCGCCGCAATCCTCGCACCACGCCCTGTGGGAGAAATGCGGTTATTGCAGCCTGCTGTTCAACTGCCCGGCGCTGACCGGTGGCGGATCTTTCGCCACGTTCAGCATCGCCCACGTCAACACCTTTACCCCATCCTCCCCGCGTCTGGGCCATGCCCGGCAGACCTTCTTCCCCGGCGCCCGCACCCGCGCCCCGCCCGTCAACGCGTAAACACCGCACCATTGATTGCACACGGTTGAGAAGACAGCTTCTGGCTGCCGGCCGTGTCGTTTACGACTGTTTGATGGAAATTGTCATGTCCAGGTTTTCTGCTGTTCCACGCTCGGGTTCTGCCCAGGCGTCTTTCGCGCTGAGCGCATCGCGCATTGGTTTCTCGCACGCTACTGCCGTCCTTTGCGGCGTCCTGCTGTCGCCGTTGGTGCTGGCCGATGACCACGCCGGTCACAACGAAGAACTCAGTCCGACGGTGATCACCGCGATCGCCCCCAGCTCACCGTTGACCATCGTCACCAACCCCAAGGACCCGCGCCAACCGGTGCCGGCCAGTGACGGCGGCGATTACCTGAAGACCATTCCCGGCTTCGCCCTGGTGCGCAATGGCGGCACCAACGGTGATCCGGTGCTGCGCGGCATGTTCGGTTCGCGACTGAACATTCTCACCAACGGCAGCATGCTGCTCGGCGCCTGCCCGGGGCGAATGGACGCGCCGACCTCATACATCTCGCCAGAAACCTACGACAAACTTACGGTGATCAAAGGCCCGCAAACCGTACTTTGGGGGCCAGGCGCATCCGCCGGCACGATTCTCTTCGACCGTGAGCCGGAAAGCTTCGGCGAACTCGGCACGCGGGTGAATGCCAGCGTGCTGGTCGGCTCCAACGGCCGCTTCGACAAGGTTGTCGACGCCGCTGCCGGTGGACCATTGGGCTACGTGCGGGTGATCGGCAACACCGCGCACTCCGACGACTATCGCGACGGCAACAACGACACCGTGCCGTCGCGCTACGACAAGTGGAACGGTGACATCGCCGTCGGCTGGACCCCGGACGCCGACACCCTGATCGAACTCACCGCTGGCAAGGGCGACGGCGAAGCGCGCTACGCCGGACGTGGCATGGACGGTTCGCAGTTCCTGCGCGAAAGCCTCGGCCTGCGCTTCGAAAAATTCAACATCACCGACGTGCTGGAGAAACTCGAAGCACAGGTCTACTACAACTACGCCGACCACGTGATGGACAACTACACCCTGCGCACGCCGTCCGGCACCGGGATGATGGCCGGGCCCATGGCGTCCAACGTCGACCGGCGCACCCTCGGCGCGCGGATCAAGGCAACCTGGCGCTGGGCCGACATCCAACTGATCACCGGCCTCGACGCGCAGACCAACGAGCATCGTCAGCGCAGCGGTATGGGCATCGACACCTACAAGGATCAGCCGTACACCAAGGACGCCGATTTCCATAACTACGGCGTGTTCAGTGAGATGACGTGGTACGCCGCCGACCGTGATCGGCTGATTACCGGCGCCCGGGTCGACCGTGCTTCGGCCAAGGATTACCGGCAGAGCATTGGCTCGGGGATGACGAGCCGGCCGAACCCGACCGCCGACGAGACCCGCGCCGACACCCTGCCGAGCGGCTTCGTGCGTTACGAACATGATCTGGCCGACGCCCCGGCCACGCTGTACGCCGGCCTCGGTCACGCGCAGCGCTTCCCGGATTACTGGGAGCTGTTTTCACCGAAGTCCGGCCCGGCCGGTTCGCTTAATGCGTTCGACTCGATCAAACCGGAGAAGACCACCCAGTTCGACTTCGGCGTGAACTACAAGACCGCCGAACTCGAAGCCTGGGCCTCGGGCTACATCGGCGTGGTGCGCGATTACATCCTGTTCGACTACACGCCGACGATGATGGGCATGAGCACTTCGCGCGCGGAAAACATCGACGCACGGATCATGGGTGGCGAACTCGGTGCCGCCTACAAACTCACCGATAACTGGAAAGCCGACGCGACCCTGGCTTACGCCTGGGGCAAGAACAGCAGCGACGGCAAAGCCCTGCCGCAAATGCCGCCGCTGGATGCGCGCTTCGGCCTGACCTACAGCGAAGACCACTGGAGCGCCGGGGCGTTGTGGCGCGTGGTCGCGGCGCAAAACCGCATCGACCAGAACAAAGGCAACGTGGTCGGCAAGGACTACGACAAGAGCGGCGGCTTTGGCGTGTTCTCGCTCAACGGCGCGTACCGGATCAACAAGAACTGGAAGGTCAGCACCGGCGTCGACAACCTGTTCGGCAAGGCTTACGCCGAGCACCTGAACCTGGCGGGCAACGCCGGCTTCGGCTACCCGGCCAACGACCCGCAAGCGATCAACGAACCGGGGCGCACGCTCTGGACCAAGGTCGATATGAGTTTCTAACAGTCAAATCCCACCCTGTGGGAGCGAGCTTGCTCGCGAAGGGGACGGCACATCCAACATAGATGCAGCCTGATACGACGCCTTCGCGAGCAAGCTCGCTCCCACAAGGGTTGCAGAACAACTAAAAGATCCAAGCCATGCGGAGCAAACGTGATGCAAAAGCCCAAACCGAATTTCTACAACCTGGCCTGGCGCTGGCATTTCTATGCCGGATTATTCGTCGCGCCGTTCATGGTGATGCTGGCCCTGACCGGCATCGTCTACCTGTTCAAACCACAACTCGATTCGCTGATGTACAGCAGCCTGCTCAACGTCCCCGCCGGGCATCACATGGTGCCGGCCGATGATCTGCTGCAACGGGTGAAAAGCGCTTATCCACAAGGCCAGATCACCCAGTACCTGCCGCCGGCCAACGCCGAACGCAGCGCACAGTTTGTCGTCAAGAATGCAGATCGCGAACTCAACGTGTTCATCGATCCGTACCACGGTGACATCCTCGGCGAGCAGGATGCGAAGAAAAATCTGCAAGCCGTCGCCCGCGCCATCCACGGCGAATTGATGATCGGCACGCTCGGTGATCGCCTGATCGAACTTGCCGCTGGCTGGGGCGTGGTGCTGGTGGTGTCGGGGGTGTTCCTGTGGTGGCCGCGCGGTCAAGCCGCCGGGATTTTGTGGCCACGCCTGAACAGTCGTGGTCGGGTGCTATGGCGAGATCTGCACGCGGTCACCGGGTTCTGGGGCGCGGGATTGCTGTTGGTGATGCTGCTCAGTGGCATGACCTGGACCGGTTTCTGGGGCAAGCAGTACGCCCAGGTGTGGAACGTGTTTCCGGCCGCGATGTGGAACAACGTGCCGACCTCCAACGTCGAGGCCCGCAGCCTCAACAACGCCGCGCGCCAGACTGTGCCATGGGCGATGGAAAACACGCCGATGCCGATGTCCGGCGACCACGCCGAACACATGGCTCACGGCGGCATGCAGCACGGTCCCGCCGCACCCGCGATCAGGCTGCAAGAGGTGCAGAACATCGCCATTGAACGCAAGGTCGAACCGGGCTACAGCATCACCCTGCCGACCACCGCAACCGGTGTGTTCACCATTGCCGTGTTCGCCGACGACCCGCGCAACGACGCGACCCTGCATGTCGATCAGTACACCGGCAAGGTCCTCGCCGATGTGCGTTTCGAGCAGTACGGCGCAGTCGCGCGGGCCACGGAAATCGGCGTAATGCTGCACGAAGGCAAGATGTTCGGCGCCTTCAATCAGATCATCGTGCTGCTGATCTGCCTGATGATTCTGCTCAGCGCCGTCAGCGGTGTGGTGATCTGGTGGAAGCGTCGCCCGCAGGGCAAGTTCGGCGTACCGCCGCTGCGTCATGACCTGCCGAAATGGAAAACCGGCGTGGCGATCATGCTGGTGCTGGCGGTGATTTTTCCGCTGGTGGGGGCTTCGCTGGTGCTGGTCTGGCTGCTGGATCGCCTGCTGCTGTCGCGTCTGGGCCGCCAAGCTGAATCTGCCTCAACTTGATCGTGAAGCAGGCGAGATGCGCGTTTCAGACAGATCTTTAAACTGTCGTGACTTAAACTCCGGCATTTTTTAGTGTTACTGTATAACGCAATAGGCCGCTCTGCCCGCAACCACACGTTGCGGGCTTTCTTTTGAAGAAGTGATTCACCGTCCCGATGAACAAGTACCTCTTGTCCAGCCTCTGCCTGCTTGCCCTGAACAATGCCAACGCCGATGGCCAACCGTTGACGCTGCCCACCGGCACCATCTCCGCGCCTGCGGTTGACGAAGAAAGTGTCAGCCTGACCACGCCGACCTCCGCCGGTTCGCGCCTGAACCTGACGGCCATGGAAACCCCGGCCAGCGTCGAAAGCCTCAGCGGCGAGCAGGTGCGTGCCCGTGGCGATCGCAGCGTGCAGGACGCCGTATCGCGCAGCACCGGCATCAGCCGCACCGGCACCCCGGGCGATGGCGGCACCTCGTTGCAGGCACGCGGTTTTACCGGGCAGAGTTCGGTGATGCAGTTGTATGACGGCAACCGCATGTACACCGGCATGGGCACCGTGACCTTTCCGGTCGACACCTGGGCGGTGGATCGCGTCGATGTGCTGCGCGGCCCGGCGTCAGTGCTGTACGGCGAAGGCGCAACCGGCGCGGTGGTCAACGTGATTCCGAAGAAACCGTTCGAGGGTGAAATCGAAAATCACCTGCGCCTCGGCTACGGTTCCTACGACAGCCAGCAGCAGGCGTTCGACAGCGGCGGTTCGCTGAGCGACACCCTGAGCTATCGCCTCAATCTCAATCGTCTGCGCAGCAACGGCTGGGTCGATCGCGGTGATTCATCAAGCGATTTCATCAGCGCCGCCCTGCGCTGGCAGGCCACTGACGACCTGGCGTTCACCCTCGCCCACGACTACGGCGATCAGCGCCCGCAGAACTACTTCGGCACGCCACTGATCAACGGCCGATTGCAGGACAGCCTGCGCAACAAGAACTACAACGTGCGCGACGACCAGCAGCACTACAACGATCAGTGGACGCGCCTGACCACGGATTGGCAGATCAACGACGCGGTCAGTGCCAGCAACGAGCTGTACTACCTCAAGGCCCAGCGCCGCTGGCAGAACGCCGAAAACTACAACTTCGACCGCGACAGCCAGCAACTCAGCCGCAGTGGCTACTTCGGCATCGGCCACCAGCAGGAGCAGGTCGGCGACCGCCAGACCTTCACCTTCAAGCACTCGCTGTTCGGCCTCGACAGCCAGACCGTGACTGGCGTCGATTACAACCGCATCCGCTTCCAGCTCAACAGCAACTCGCCGTTCAACGACGTGCTGCCCAACGGTCAGCCCTTGGATCTGTATCACCCGCAAGCGGGCTATTTCGAAAGCGCCAACCCGTACCGCGACCAGTTCGACAGCACCACCAAACAGATGTCAGTGTTCGCGGAAAATCGCACGCAATTGAGCGAGCGCTGGTCGCTGGTGACCGGCGTGCGCCGCGACTACGTGCATGTGGATCGCAACAATCTGATCGACGGCAGCCAGAGCGACAAGACCCTGACCGGCAACAACTGGAAGGCCGGACTGGTGTTTGCCCTGACGCCGCAGACCTCGTTCTACGGCCAGGTCGCGACCAGTACCGATGGCATCGGCGGCCTGATTTCCCTGAGCCCGAGCCAACAGCAATACGACCTCTCGACTGCACGCCAGACAGAAGTCGGCATGAAGCAGTTGTTCTGGGATCAACGCGGCGAGTTCACCCTGGCGGCCTATCGCATCGTCAAAAAGAAGCTGCTGACCGACGATCCGGGCAACCCGACGCTCAAGCAGCAAGTCGGCCAGCAATCGTCCAACGGCCTGGAAGCCAGCCTCGATCTGCAACTGCCGCACGCCTGGCAACTGCAGGCCAACGCGGCGATTGTGAAGGCCAGGTACGATGACTTCTCCGAGGTGGTCAACGGGCAAACCCTGTCCTACAACGGCAATCGCCCGGTGGATGTGCCACGGCGCACCGCCAACCTGTGGCTGAACAAAAACCTCAGCGATGATCTGAAGGCCGGCGCTGGCGTGCGTTATGTCGATGCGCGCTACGCCGACATGGCCAACCGTAACGAGCTGCCAAGTTACACCGTGGTCGATGCGACGCTGTCGTGGCAGGCCCTGCGCAACACCACGCTGGGCCTGCAGGTGAACAATCTGTTTGACCGCCGGTACGCGCAAAGCCAATACAATGAGGGCCAGCAATGGATTCTCGGCGAGCCGAGATCGTTCTTCGTCACCGCTGATTACACCTTTTGATTCACCGGCCCCTTCGCGAGCAAGCTCGCTCCCACATTGAAATGCGATCCACTGTGGGAGCGAGCTTGCTCGCGAAGGCGTCATCAGCAACACCCGATATTTCAGAGTAAAAGCATGACCTCGCTAAATCTCGCCAACCTCGCCTGGACACCTCTGGGCCACGGCCACTGCCATCACCAGTTCCAGCTGCGTGACGCGTCCCTGCAGGTGGCCGCCGGTGAGTTTGTCGGTTTGATCGGCCCGAACGGCAGCGGCAAGACCAGCCTGCTGCGCTGTGCCTATCGCTTCAGCCAACCCGACAGCGGTGAGGTCAGACTCGATCATCACAATGTGTGGAAACAGTCCTCACGCTGGTGCGCACAACGCATCGCCGTGGTCCTGCAGGAATTCCCCGATGCCTTTGGCCTGACCGTCGAGGAAGTGGTCGCCATGGGCCGCACGCCGCACAAAGGCCTGTTCGATGGCGACACGCTGGAAGATCGCAATCTGGCGACGCAAGCGCTCAAGTCCGTCGGACTCGAAGGCTTCGAAGACCATGCGTTCGCCACCCTGTCCGGCGGTGAAAAACAGCGGGTAATCCTCGCCCGCGCCCTGGCCCAGCAACCGCAATTGCTGATCCTCGACGAGCCGACCAACCACCTCGACCCGCGCTATCAGCTCGAACTGCTGCAACTGGTCAAACGCCTGCAGATTGGCACCCTCGCCAGCATCCACGACCTGAATCTGGCCGCCGCGTTCTGTGACCGACTGTACGTGATCAACCACGGGCGCATCGTCGCCAGCGGCACGCCGCAAGATGTACTGACCACCGAGCTGCTGCGCGACGTGTTCGGCGTCGAGGCGCTGATCGACTCCCACCCCCTCCACGGCTACCCGCGAATCACTTGGATAACCCGACCATGACTGTGCGTTCCCTGCTTTGTGTCGCTCTTCTGTTGTGCAGTGCTCAAGCCCTGGCCGAAGCCACCAGATACCCGCTGACCATCCACAGCTGCAATCGCGAAGTGACCTTCAGCGAGGCGCCGAAACACGCAGTCAGCCACGACATCAACATGACCCAGATGATGCTCGCCCTCGGCCTCAAATCGCGTATGGCCGGTTACAGCGGTGTCAGCGGCTGGAAGTCGGTGACGCCCGAAATGCAGTCGCTACTCGACGGTTTGCCGGAACTGGCCGCGAAATACCCGTCGGTGGAAACCCTGCTCAACGCCAACGTCGATTTCTTTTTCGCCGGTTGGGATTACGGCATGCGCGTCGGCGGCGACCTCACCCCGCAGACCCTGCAACCGCTGGGCATCAACGTGTATGAACTGACCGAATCCTGCGCCTTCGTGATGAAGCGCCCGGCGGCGACGCTGGACGACACCTACAACGACCTGCGCAACCTCGGCAAAATTTTCGACGTGCAGGATCGCGCCAACGCACTGATCGCCGACATGCAAAGTCAGGTCGCCGAAATCCGCAAAAACCTGCCCGCCGACAAGCCGCGGGTGTTTCTCTACGACAGCGGTGAAGACCGCGCCATGACCTCCGGACGACTCGGCATGCCGCAGGCGCTGATCGACGCCGCTGGCGGGCGCAACATTCTCGATGACGTCGAGGCGAGCTGGACCCGGGTCAACTGGGAGACCGTGGTCGAGCGCAATCCGCAAGTGATCGTGATCGTCGACTACAGCGAAATCACTGCCGAGCAGAAGATCGAATTTCTGCTGAAAAACAAGGCGCTGCAATCGGTGGACGCGATCAAGAACCAGCGCTTCATCGTCATCCCTTACGTGCAGGCCACGCCGGGGATCGATAACGTGCTGGCGGTGGAAACCCTGGCCAAGGGGTTCCACGGCGAATGATCGACCGTCGCTACACCCTGCTGCTGATTGCCCTCGGTGCCGTGTTGCTGGTGTCGTGCGTGGTGTCGCTGGGCTTTGGTCCGGCGCGGGTGCCGGTGGACGTGGTGTGGCGGATTCTGCTGCACAAGTTGTTCGGCCTCGGCGTACCGGACTGGAGTGCGGGCCAGGAGCACATCGTCTGGCTGATCCGCGTGCCGCGCATGTTGCTCGGGGCGTTGGTCGGCGCCGGTCTGGCGTTGATTGGCGCGGTGTTGCAAGCGGTGACGCGCAATCCTCTTGCCGATCCGCACCTGCTCGGCGTCACCTCCGGCGCGACACTCGGCGCAGTGATCGTGGTGCTGCACGTCGGTGAAATCGTCGGCCTGCTGACCTTGCCGATTGCCGCATTCATCGGCGCATTGCTGAGCATGTTTCTGGTGCTGGGCATTGCCAACCGTCAGGGTCGGCTCGACAGCGACCACTTGCTGCTGTGCGGCGTGGCGGTGTCGTTCGTAATGATGGCGATCGCCAACCTGCTGCTGTTCATGGGCGACCATCGCGCCAGTTCGGCGGTGATGTTCTGGATGCTCGGCGGCCTCGGCCTGGCACGCTGGGAGCTGCTGACGATACCCGCGCTGAGCGTGCTGCTTGGCCTGGTTTTGCTGTTGGGCATGGCCCGACCTTTGAACGCACTGATGGCCGGCGAACAGACCGCCGTCACCCTCGGCCTGAATGCCCGGGCGGTGCGCCTGCGGGTGTTTGTGATTGCCTCGTTGATGACCGGGGTGCTGGTGTCGATCAGCGGCTCGATCGGTTTTGTCGGGCTGATGGTGCCGCACATTGCCCGGCGTCTGGTCGGCGCCGAACACCGGCGATTGCTGCCGGCCTGCGTCCTGCTCGGCAGCCTGTTCCTGGTGTGGGTCGATGTTGCTGCACGCACGATGATCGCCCCGGAAGACCTGCCCATCGGCGTCGCCACCGCCGCCATCGGCGGCCTCTTCTTCATCGGCCTGATGCGCCGCCGCTGATCCGACACAATCAACTTGTAGGAGTGAGCCTGCTCGCGATGACGGCAGCACATCCGACATCAATGCGGATGACAGAACGCTATCGCGAGCAGGCTCACTCCTACAGGGGACAGTGTTGTCCTTGAAATCGCGCCCCAATCTGGCGCGGTTGCCTGCACCAGCGCTCCCTGCGCGTGCCTTCATGGTGCACCGCGTCAACGCACAACCGCTCTAAACCGACATTTCCCTGCCCGATCCCGGCCGGGCACAGCCCTTGCAAAACACCCTTCAGTCGTCCGCATCTGCCAACCATAAAAAACTTTAACGTTCATGGAGATCGCACAATGAAGCGTCGCAGTTTGATCAAGGCTTTCACTCTCACGGCATCCATTGCCGCGATGGGCATGACCTGGACTGTCCAGGCTGCCGAGACCATCAAGGTCGGGATTCTGCATTCGTTGTCCGGGACCATGGCGATCTCCGAAACGTCGCTCAAGGACATGGCGCTGATGACCATCGACGAAATCAACGCCAAGGGCGGGGTCAACGGCAAGATGCTCGAACCGGTGGTGGTCGACCCGGCGTCGAACTGGCCGCTGTTCGCCGAAAAGGGCCGACAGTTGCTGACGCAGGACAAGGTTGCGGTGGTGTTCGGCTGCTGGACCTCGGTGTCGCGCAAATCGGTGCTGCCGGTGTTCGAAGAGCTCAATGGTCTGCTGTTCTACCCGGTGCAATATGAAGGCGAAGAGATGTCGCCAAACGTGTTCTACACCGGCGCCGCGCCGAACCAGCAAGCGATCCCCGCCGTTGAATACCTGATGAGCGAAGAAGGCGGTAGCGCCAAGCGCTTCTTCCTGCTCGGCACCGACTACGTCTACCCGCGCACCACCAACAAGATCCTGCGCTCGTTCCTGCACTCCAAAGGCGTGGCCGACAAGGACATCGAAGAGGTCTACACCCCGTTCGGTCACAGCGACTATCAAACCATCGTCGCCAACATCAAGAAATTCTCCGCCGGTGGCAAGACTGCTGTGATCTCCACAGTCAACGGCGACTCCAACGTGCCGTTCTACAAAGAGCTGGCCAACCAGGGCCTGAAGGCTACCGACGTGCCGGTGGTGGCGTTCTCGGTGGGCGAAGAAGAACTGCGCGGCATCGACACCAAACCACTTGTGGGCAACCTCGCGGCGTGGAACTACTTCGAGTCCGTGGAGAACTCGGTGAACAAGAAATTCGTTGATGACTGGAAAGCCTACGCGAAGAAACACAACCTGCCGGGTGCCGACAAAGCCGTGACCAACGACCCGATGGAAGCCACCTACGTCGGCATCCACATGTGGGCGCAAGCAGCGGAAAAGGCCAAGTCCACCGACGTCGACAAAGTTCGCGAAGCGCTGGCCGGCCAGACCTTCGCCGCGCCGTCCGGTTACACCCTGACCATGGACAAGACCAATCACCACCTGCACAAACCGGTGATGATCGGCGAGATCCAGAGCGACGGTCAGTTCAACGTCGTGTGGCAGACCGAAGGGCCTATCCGCGCCCAGCCTTGGAGTCCGTTTATCGATGGCAACGACAAGAAGCCGGACTATGCGGTGAAGAGCAACTGAGCCATTGGATGCCCGCCTCGATACTTGAGGCGGGTACAAATCCCTGTGGGAGCGAGCTTGCTCGCGAAGAGGCCCTGACAGTCGACATCGATGGTGAATGTCAGACCGTTTTCGCGAGCAAGCTCGCTCCCACAATGTCCGCGTCAAGGCGACTGACTATGCCCACTGCCCTATACCGTTTCCTCCTGGCCCTCGCACTTTTGCTGCCGATAGCCACTCACGCCAGCGACGCCGAAGACTTCGTCGCCGCCAACCCGGTGCAGCAAGCCAGACTGCTGGAAGCCTGGGCCGCGCAGCCCGAGCCTGCCCGCATCGAACTGATCAACGCCCTGCAACAAGGCGAATTGACCGTCGACGGCCAGCCAAAAACCCTGCGCCTGAACAACCGCCTGCGGGGTCTGATCGACACCGCTCTGGCCAGCCACCAATTGCTCGCCGCCGACGCCAAAACCCGTCTGACTGCTGCGCAGCAATTGCAGAAAAGCGCGAAACCCGCGCAGCTGAAATTCCTCGACCAGCAACTGGCTGGCGAAAAAGACGAGAACGTCCACGCCGCACTGAGCCTGGCGCTGGCCAACCTGCAACTGGTTGACAGCGACCCGGCGGTGCGTCTGGCCGCCGTGCGCCTGCTCGGTGAAACCGGCGACCCGCTGGCCCGCACGCGCCTCGAAGGCCTGCTCGAACCCGGCGTGGAAAGCGATGCCGGGGTGCGCACCGCCGCCGAAACCAGTCTGGCTCAGGTCAAGCGCAAACTGCTGATCGGCGAAGTACTCGGTCAAGCCTTCAGCGGCATGTCCCTCGGCTCGATCCTGCTGCTCGCGGCGCTCGGGCTGGCGATCACCTTCGGCCTGCTCGGGGTGATCAACATGGCCCACGGCGAGATGCTGATGCTCGGCGCCTACTCGACCTACGTAGTGCAGTTGCTGTTCCAGCGTTACGCACCGCAAGCCATCGAGTTCTATCCGCTGATCGCGCTGCCGGTGGCGTTCTTTGTCACGGCGGCGATCGGCATGGCGCTGGAACGCACGGTGATTCGTCATCTCTACGGCCGACCGCTGGAAACCCTGCTCGCCACCTGGGGCATCAGCCTGATGCTGATTCAGTTGGTGCGCTTGCTGTTCGGTGCGCAGAACGTCGAGGTGGCGAACCCGGCGTGGCTGTCCGGCGGGATTCAGGTGCTGCCGAATCTGGTGCTGCCGTACAACCGCATCGTGATCATCGCCTTCGCCTTGTTCGTGGTGGTGCTGACCTGGCTGCTGCTGAACAAGACCCGCCTCGGCCTCAACGTGCGTGCGGTCACGCAGAACCGCAACATGGCCGCCTGCTGCGGCGTGCCCACCGGTCGCGTCGACATGCTCGCCTTCGGCCTCGGCTCGGGCATCGCCGGCCTCGGTGGCGTGGCGCTGAGCCAGATCGGCAACGTCGGCCCGGACCTGGGTCAAAGCTACATCATCGACTCGTTCCTGGTGGTGGTGCTCGGGGGTGTCGGTCAACTCGCCGGCAGCGTGCTCGCCGCGTTCGGGCTGGGCATCGCCAACAAGATTCTCGAACCGCAGATCGGTGCGGTACTGGGCAAGATCCTGATCCTCGCGCTGATCATTCTGTTCATCCAGAAACGTCCGCAAGGCCTCTTCGCACTGAAAGGACGGGTGATCGACTGATGAACCAGCCTCTACTTGTCACGGCCACGCAAAAGGCCGGGCCGAAAGTCACCCTTGCCATCGGCGCGGTGATCCTCGCGCTGCTGATCGCCCTGCCATTGCTGTCGCTATTGCCGGCGGACAGCGCGCTGCATGTTTCCGCCTACACCCTGACGCTGGTCGGCAAAATCCTCTGCTACGCCATCGTCGCCCTGGCGCTGGATCTGGTCTGGGGTTACGCCGGGCTGCTGTCGCTGGGTCACGGTCTGTTCTTCGCCCTCGGCGGTTATGCGATGGGCATGTACCTGATGCGCCAGGCCGCCGGGGATGGCTTGCCGGCGTTCATGACCTTTTTGTCGTGGACGGAATTGCCGTGGTACTGGAGCGGCACCGGCAGCTTTATCTGGTCGATGTGTCTGGTGGTGCTGGCTCCCGGTCTGCTGGCGCTGGTGTTCGGTTTCTTCGCCTTCCGCTCGCGGATCAAGGGGGTGTATTTCTCGATCATGACCCAGGCCCTGACCTTCGCCGGCATGCTCCTGTTTTTCCGCAACGAGACCGGGTTTGGCGGCAACAACGGCTTCACCAATTTCCGCACGATTCTCGGTTTCGGCATCACTGAACCGGGTACTCGCGCGGTGCTGTTTCTGGCTACGGTGTTGCTGCTGGTGGCGAGCCTGTTCATCGGCTGGCGTCTGGCGCAGAGCAAGTTCGGCCGGGTGCTGACGGCGCTGCGCGATGCGGAAAACCGCCTGATGTTCTGCGGTTACGACCCGCGCGGTTTCAAGCTGTTCGTCTGGGTCTTGAGCGCGGTGCTGTGCGGTCTGGCCGGAGCGTTGTATGTGCCGCAGGTGGGCATTATCAATCCCAGCGAAATGTCGCCGACCAACTCCATCGAAGCGGCGGTATGGGTGGCTCTTGGCGGCCGTGGCACGCTGATCGGGCCGTTGCTCGGTGCCGGCGTGGTCAACGGCATGAAGAGCTGGTTCACCGTGGCTTTCCCCGAATACTGGCTGTTCTTCCTCGGTGCGCTGTTCATTGTCGTGACGTTGTATTTGCCCAAAGGCGTGATCGGCCTGCTGAAGAAACGAGGTGAACAATGAGAGTCACTGCGAGTGCTGAATTCATGCTCGAGCCGGCGTTTTTCCCCGTGGAACCGAACAAGGACGAAGGCACCAGCCGCGACTCGATCGGCCTCGGCCAACGGGTCGGCCCGGGCCTCGATACCCGCCACGGGACGATCCTGACCCTGGAAGACATCAGCGTCAGCTTCGATGGCTTCCGCGCCCTCAACAATCTGAACCTGTACATCGGCGTCGGCGAACTGCGCTGCATCATCGGCCCCAACGGCGCAGGCAAGACCACGCTGATGGACGTGATCACCGGCAAGACCCGCCCCAGTCACGGCAAGGCATGGTTCGGCGAAACTCTGGATCTGACGCAGATGAGCGAAGTACAGATCGCCCAGGCCGGGATCGGGCGCAAGTTCCAGAAGCCAACGGTGTTCGAAGCCCTGAGCGTGTTCGAGAACCTGGAGCTGGCGCAGAAAACCGACAAGTCGGTGTGGGCCAGTCTGCGGGCGAAGTTGAGCGGCGAGCAGAAAGACCGGATCAGCGAAGTGCTCGACACCATTCGCCTGACCACCTCGGTCAATCGCCCGGCGGGCCTGCTGTCACACGGGCAGAAGCAGTTTCTGGAGATCGGCATGTTGCTGATGCAGGACCCGCAACTGCTGCTGCTCGACGAACCGGTGGCGGGCATGACCGATGCCGAAACCGAATTCACCGCCGAGCTGTTCAAGTCGCTGGCCGGCAAACATTCGCTGATGGTGGTGGAGCACGACATGGGCTTCGTCGGCTCGATTGCCGACCATGTGACGGTGCTGCATCAGGGCAGCGTGCTGGCCGAAGGCTCGCTGGAGCAGGTGCAGGAAAACGAGCGGGTGATCGAGGTCTACCTCGGCCGCTGAGCTGCAAACACCTTTCCAATGTGGGAGCGAGCTTGCTCGCGAATGCGGTGTGCCATTCAAGTTGATGGCGACTGATCCACCGCATTCGCGAGCAAGCCCGCTCCCACAGGGGGATTTGAGGAGATTTTGAGAATGCTGCAAGTCGACAAGCTGCACCAATACTACGGCGGTAGCCACATCCTGCGCGGCCTGAGCTTTGACGTAAACGTCGGCGAAGTCACCTGCCTGCTCGGGCGCAACGGCGTGGGCAAGACCACCCTGCTCAAGTGCCTGATGGGCCTGCTGCCGGCCAGGGAAGGGGCGGTGAACTGGGAGGGCAAACCGATCACCACGTTCAAGCCGCACCAGCGCGTACACGCCGGGATCGCCTATGTGCCGCAGGGCCGGGAAATCTTCGGCCGGCTCACGGTGGAAGAGAATCTGCTGATGGGTTTGTCGCGGTTTCCCGGCAGCGAAGCGAAAGAAGTCCCAAGTTTCATCTACGAATTGTTCCCGGTGCTGCTACAAATGAAGCAGCGCCGCGGTGGCGACCTGTCCGGCGGTCAGCAACAGCAGCTGGCTATCGGTCGCGCCCTGGCCAGTCGTCCGCGTTTGCTGATCCTCGACGAACCCACCGAAGGCATCCAGCCCTCGGTGATCAAGGAGATCGGCGCGGTGATCAAGAAGCTCGCGGCGCGCGGCGACATGGCGATTTTGCTGGTGGAACAGTTCTACGATTTTGCTGCGGAGCTGGCCGATCAGTACCTGGTGATGTCCCGGGGCGAGATCGTGCAGCAGGGTCGCGGTGAAAATATGGAGGCAGAGGGTGTACGAGGTCTGGTAACAATTTAATCTGTAGCTTCCTAACGATAATTACAAACCATGAACTTAGCGCTTCCCACTGCCCTGTTTACCCCGAGCTGGCACGCCGAGCTGGAGCTGGCCTACGCCCGCTTCGGCGACTGCACGCGCCCGGTTCAGCGCCGGCATCTCGGCCCGCTGCGCGTGCAAAAGCACCTGTATGCCGAAGGCCCCGAGGTCTGCCAGCACATCTTCGTCCACCCGCCCGGAGGGATCGCCGGCGGTGACCGGCTGAACATCAGCGCCCGCGTCGAAGCAGACGCCTGGGCGCAGATCACCAGCCCCGGCGCGGCCAAGTGGTATCGCGCAGCGGGGCCGGCGTATCAGCAGCTCAATCTGAAAGTCGCGGCCGGCGCGACGCTGGAGTGGCTGCCGCAGGAAACCATCGTCTACAGCGCCGCTCAGGCTGAACTCAGCACCTCGATCGAACTTGAGGGCGATGCGCGGCTGTTCTACTGGGACGTGGTGGCGCTGGGCCGACCGGCCAGCGGCGAGCGCTTCGACCTCGGACACTTTCAGGCGCATCTGGATATCCGCCGCGACGGGCGATTGCTCTGGCATGAGCGTCAACGGATCAGCGGCAATGATGGTTTGCTCGATTCGCCGATCGGGCTGGATGGCAAACCGGTGTTCGCCACGCTGTTGGTCACCGGTGAGATTGATGCAGAGCTGCTGGAGCGGTGTCGTTCGCTGAGCCATGAGGTGCGCGGCGATCTGACCCAATTGCCGGGGCTTTTGGTCGCCCGTTGCCTGGCGAGCGAGGCACTACTGGCCCGCGCCTGGCTGATCGACCTGTGGCGCCTGCTGCGCCCGGCCCTGCTAGGCCGCGAGGCCCAGCCACCCCGAATCTGGAACACCTGAAATGCATTCCCCTGTAGGAGCTGCCGCAGGCTGCGATCTTTTGATCCTCAAGAGCAAGATCAAAAGATCGCAGCCTTCGGTAGCTCCTACAGAGCGCGTACGACCAATAATTTCCAACTGCCGATTATGGATTTCAAACGATGGACCTGACCCCACGCGAAAAAGACAAGCTGCTGATCTTCACCGCCGGCCTCGTCGCCGAGCGCCGACTGGCCCGGGGCGTGAAGCTCAACTACCCGGAAGCCATGGCCTACATCTCCGCCGCGCTGCTCGAAGGCGCCCGTGATGGCCAGACCGTCGCCGAGTTGATGCATTACGGCACCACTCTGCTGAGCCGTGAACAGGTGATGGAAGGCATCCCGGAAATGATCCCGGAGATCCAGGTCGAAGCCACGTTCCCCGACGGCACCAAATTGGTCACCGTCCACCAGCCAATCGTCTGAGGCCGCGCCATGACTTACACCATTCGCGATGCCCTGCACGCCGATCTGCCGGCGATCCGTGACATCTACAACGACGCAGTGCTCAATACCACGGCGATCTGGAACGAATCGGCAGTCGATCTCGGTAACCGTCAGGCGTGGTTCAGCGCCCGTCAGGCCCAGGCCTACCCGATTCTGGTGATCGTCGACGCCGACAACGTGGTGCTCGGCTACGCTTCGTTTGGCGACTGGCGGCCGTTCGACGGCTTCCGCCATACCGTCGAGCACTCGGTCTACGTGCGTAGCGACCAGCGCGGCAATGGCCTTGGCCCGCAACTGATGACTGCTTTGATCCAGCGCGCCAAAGCCTGCGACAAGCATGTGATGGTCGCCGCCATCGAAAGTGGCAACACCGCTTCCATTCGTCTGCATGAACGCGCCGGTTTCAGCATCACCGGGCAGATGCCGCAAGTCGGCACCAAGTTCGGTCGCTGGCTCGATCTGACCTTCATGCAACTGACCCTCAATCCTGGCGCCCAGCCGCCGGTCGCCAACAAGGAGTGACACGCGATGAACCCCGCCCAACTGCGACGCGTCAATGCGGAAAGTTTTGCGCACTATCGTCAGGGCCTGATTGATCTGCTGCTCGACGCCGTGGGTTATGGCGCCAGCGTCGGTTTCATGGCCGACCTCGATGCCGCGCAAGCCCGCGCCTATTTCGATGAAGTGCAGCAACAAGTGAACAAGGGCAGCGTGTTGCTCTGGGTGGTGGTCAAGGACGAACAGGTGCTGGCCAGCGTGCAGTTGGGCCTGTGTCAGAAAGCCAACGGCCTCAATCGCGCCGAGGTGCAGAAACTGCTGGTGCGCGAACAGGCGCGCCGCCGTGGCCTCGGCCAGCAATTGATGAGTGCGCTGGAGCTCGAAGCGGCCAAGCACAAGCGCGGCATGCTCTACCTCGACACCGAGGCTGGCTCCCCGGCCGAAGATTTCTACAAAGCCCTGGGTTACACCCGTGCCGGCGAAATCCCCGACTACGCCTGCGATCCGCAAGGCACGTATCGACCGACTGCCCTCTATTACAAGATTCTGCAAGGAGCCCGGCCATGATTCCCGGTCAGTACCAGATCCAGCCCGGCGACATCGAACTGAATGTCGGCCGCCGCACCCTCAGCCTGAAAGTCGCCAACAGTGGCGACCGGCCGATCCAGGTCGGTTCGCACTATCACTTTTTCGAAACCAACGATGCGCTGACCTTTGATCGCGCCGCCAGCCGTGGCATGCGCCTGAACATCCCGGCCGGCACCGCGGTGCGCTTCGAACCGGGGCAGAGCCGCGAGGTCGAGCTGGTGGAGTACGCCGGGCATCGGCGGGTGTTCGGCTTTGCCGGGCGGGTCATGGGTGATCTCGACTGACGATGATTTATTTGTGGTGAGGGGATTTATCTGTGGTGAGGGGATTCATCCCCGATCGACCGCGCAGCGGTCGCCAACCGCCACCTGCCCCACCACGAAAATCACTTTTGCTGAATGGCGGGTGCTTCGCACCCGATCGGGGATGAATCCCCTCGCCACAATAAATTTGTGCAAGGAATTCGGATGAAAATTTCAAGACAAGCCTACGCCGACATGTTCGGCCCCACCGTCGGCGACAAGGTGCGCCTGGCGGACACCGAGTTGTGGATCGAAGTCGAAAAAGATTTCACCACCTACGGCGAAGAAGTGAAGTTCGGCGGCGGCAAAGTCATCCGCGACGGCCAGGGCCAGAGCCAGTTGCTCGCCGCCGAAGTGGTCGACACCTTGATTACCAACGCGTTGATCATCGACCACTGGGGCATCGTCAAAGCCGACGTCGGCCTGAAGGACGGGCGTATCGCCGCGATCGGCAAGGCCGGCAACCCGGACGTGCAGCCCAATGTGACCATCGCCATCGGCGCCAGCACCGAAGTGATCGCCGGTGAAGGCATGATCCTCACCGCCGGCGGCATCGACACCCACATCCATTTCATCTGCCCGCAACAGATCGAAGAAGCGCTGATGAGCGGCGTCACCACCATGATCGGCGGCGGCACCGGTCCGGCCACCGGCACCAACGCCACCACCTGCACCTCCGGCCCGTGGCACCTGGCGCGCATGCTCCAGGCCGCCGACGCGTTCCCGATGAACATCGGCCTCACCGGCAAGGGCAACGCCAGCCTGCCGGAGCCGCTGATCGAGCAGGTCAAGGCCGGCGCCATCGGCCTCAAACTGCACGAAGACTGGGGTACCACCCCGGCGAGCATCGACAACTGCCTGAGCGTCGCCGACCAGTACGACGTGCAGGTGGCGATCCACACCGACACCCTCAACGAATCGGGTTTCGTCGAAACCACCCTCGGCGCATTCAAGGGTCGCACCATCCACACCTACCACACCGAAGGTGCCGGCGGCGGTCATGCGCCGGACATCATCAAGGCCTGCGGCTTCCCTAACGTATTGCCGAGCTCGACCAACCCGACCCGGCCGTTCACCCGCAACACCATCGACGAACACCTCGACATGCTGATGGTCTGCCACCACCTCGACCCGAGCATCGCCGAAGACGTGGCGTTCGCCGAAAGCCGTATCCGCCGCGAAACCATCGCCGCCGAAGACATCCTCCACGACCTCGGCGCGTTCTCGATGATCAGCTCCGACAGCCAGGCCATGGGCCGCGTCGGCGAAGTCATCACACGCACCTGGCAGACTGCCGACAAGATGAAAAAGCAGCGCGGCCCGCTGCCCCAGGACGGCGCAGGCAACGACAATTTCCGCGCCAAGCGCTACATCGCCAAATACACGATCAACCCGGCGATCACCCATGGCATCAGCCATGAAGTGGGTTCGATCGAAGTCGGCAAATGGGCCGACCTGGTGCTCTGGCGTCCGGCGTTCTTCGGCGTCAAACCGACGCTGATCCTCAAGGGCGGCGCCATTGCCGCCAGTCTGATGGGCGATGCCAACGCTTCGATTCCAACCCCGCAACCGGTGCACTACCGCCCGATGTTCGCCAGCTACGGCGGCTCGCTGCACGCCACCAGCCTGACCTTCATCAGTCAGGCCGCGCAGGAGGCCGGGTTGCCTGAAGCGCTGGGTTTGAAGAAGAAAATCGGCGTGGTCAAACGCTGCCGCGACGTGCAGAAAACCGACCTGATCCACAACGATTATCTGCCGAACATCGATGTCGACCCGCAGACCTATCAGGTCAAGGCCGACGGTGTGTTGCTGTGGTGTGAACCTGCCGAAACTCTGCCGATGGCGCAGCGTTACTTCCTGTTCTGACGCACGGCAAAAGGCCCCGGGGTTGTGTCTTGCGCACGCTCCCGGGGCCTTTTTCATGGTGCTGGAAAAGCACCGTGCAAACGGTCGTGTATTTCCCGCCAAAGGGACTAATATTCGATTCGCTCCGCCTTTTTTCAGGAACTGCCCATGCGTCTTTCCGAGTTCATCGTGGCCAATATCGACCCTATCGTCGATGAGTGGGAACAGTTCGCCGCGACCATCACGCCGGCCGCCGACTATCTGGATTCCACTGCGCTGCGCGATCACGCCAGCGAGATTCTGCGGGCCGCCGCCCGCGACATGAACAAGCCGCAAAGCCCCGCCGAACAGGCTGCCAAAGCCAAGGGCGAAGGCCCGGAAAAGACCCCGAGCCTGGACGAGGCCGGCGCCAGCCATGGCGAACTGCGCCACACCGTCGGTTTTGACCTGGTGCAGATGACCAGTGAATTCCGCCATTTGCGTGCCTGCGTGATCCGCCTGTGGGTCAACAGCCTTGAATCGCCGGACATGACCTATTTTCAGGACATGATCCGTTTCAATGAAGCCATCGACGAGGCACTGGCCGAATCCACCGCGGCCTACGCCGAGCAGGTCAATCGCTCGCGGGATATTTTCCTCGCCATCCTCGGCCATGACCTGCGTGCGCCGCTGCAAGCGGTGAGCATGTCCACCGAACTGCTGCTGCGCAAATCCAGCCTTGAAGGCGATGCACTGGCCTGCGCCCTGCACATCAAGCGCGGTGCGCGACACATGGCGGCGATGGTCAGTGACTTGCTGGAACTGGTGCGCAGTCGCCTGGGCCGTAGCCTGCCGATCGAGCCCGCCCCGATGGATCTGGCCGTTGCCGCGCGCGCAGCGATTGCCGAAGCCTGCGCCGGCCATCCGCAATCCGATCCCAGGCTCACGGTGCACGGTGACACCCGCGGCGTGTGGGACGCCGGGCGAATCGACCAGTTACTGCAGAACCTGATCGGCAATGCCTTGCAGCACGGTGCCAGCCAGCGTGACGTGACGCTCGATCTGCGTGGCGAGGGCGACTGCGTGTGCCTGTCGGTGCACAACTACGGCACACCGATTTCCGAAGAGGCTATCGGCACCATTTTCGACCCGTTGGTACGCAGCGCCGACGAAGAACTCGGGCAGCCGTCGACCAGCCTCGGATTGGGCTTGTTCATTGTCAAGGAAGTGGTGACCGCCCATGGCGGGACGATCGACGTCAGCTCGAGCGAGGCTGACGGCACACTGTTCAGTGTGGTGTTGCCGAGAAAGGTTTAAGCAGGCTTACCGCGTTATCGTTCTTCGCGAGCAAGCTCGCTCCCACATTTAGATCGCGATCTCCTGTGGGAGCGAGCTTGCTCGCGAAGGGGCCCGCAAAGACGCTCCAGAACCAACGGTAAAACTATTCGACCACCAAACGCCCCAACCGCTGGCGCAGCATCCGGTTCTCCGCCCGCAGCTCATGCACTTCCTCCAGCAGATTCAGTGCCAGGGCAACGCCCTCCCACTCCAGCTCCAGCTCGCGCCGCAATTTCGCGGCGCGCTTGGCCAGGCTCAGCTCGTAGTCGGTGAACCGCCATTCCCGGGGCTGCGCGCCCTGAGGTTCGAGGATGCCGTGTTCGACGATTTCGATCACGTAGACGTCCGACAGATCGGCCGCCTCACAGAATTCTGCCATGTCCAGTTGAACGATCAGGGGGCTGCTCATGATGGGCTACTCCGTCGTCGGATTCAGAAGTTCTCGCGTGGGTTGAACGCGGCTTTCTTCGCCAGTTCCTGCCACAGCGCCTTGACCTCGTCGTCGGAGGTTTTCGGCATCACGGCCTTGAGCTGCACGAACAGGTAACCGCGCTCACCGGCCTTGTTTTTCAAGCCATGGCCCTTGGCGCGCATGCGCTGGCCGTTCTGGCTGCCGGCCGGAACCTTGAGGTTGATCTTGCCGGTCAGGGTCGGCACGGCCACCTCGGTGCCCAGCGCCAGCTCCCACGGTGCCAATGGCAACGTGATGATCAGGTTGTCGCCTTCGACATCGAATTTCGGGTGCGGCGCAAAACGAATGGTCAGGTACAGGTCGCCATTGGCGCCGCCACCGATGCCTGGTGCGCCCTGGCCTTTGAGGCGGATACGCTCACCGTCGGTCACGCCCGCCGGGATCTTCACGTTCAAGCTCTTGCTGGTATTGCTGACGTGCTGACCGTTAGCGTTGTATTGCGGAACCTGAAAGCTGACTTTCTTCGACTCGTCCGACAGCGTCTCCTCAAGGAAGACCGGCAGTTCCATTTCCACGTCTTGCCCTCGGCGCCCTGCACTGCGTTGCTGCCGACCCTCGCCGCCACCGAAACCGGCGCCGCGATTGCCGAAGATCGAACTGAAAAAGTCCGAGAAGTCACCGGTGTCGCCACCGCCACCGCCAAAACCGCCACGGCTCTGCCAGCCCGGTGGCCCCTGGAACGGCTGACCATGCTGGCCATAACGGCGCAGGTCGTCGTACTCGGCGCGCTTGTCGGCGCTTTTCAACGCTTCATAGGCTTCCGAGGCGTCCTTGAACTTGGCCTCGGCGTCTTTTTCCTTGCTGACATCGGGGTGGTATTTGCGCGCCAGCTTGCGATAGGCGGCCTTGATCGCCTTGTCGTCCGCTGTCGGCTCCACGCCGAGTATCTTGTAATAGTCTTTGAAGTCCATCGAAGGAATCACCATCCGTTATCGATTTCGCGCCGAGACCAGCATGCGCTCATTCGCGCGTGCCGGGTTGACCGATCTCAAGCTTGTGACCGGGTGGCGCAGCAGAAGTTTATCGGCAGTGGACGGCGGTTCTTGTGACCGCCGGTATGTCTGCCGGCCCATGCCAGCAAGTTTGGGGCGAAGCTGCGACTTTCAAGAAGCTTAGTCGTGAAATAGCAGATGACCGGCCTTCGAATCTGCCGCGCACTGACATACACTGCGCGGCCGTTTTTTGACCGGAAACCGAAAGACATGAACAACGCCTCTCCAGCCCGTGCCTGCGGTATCGACTTCGGCACCTCCAACTCCACCGTCGGCTGGCTGCGCCCCGGCATGGAAACGATGATCGCGCTGGAAGACGACAAGATCACCCTGCCGTCGGTGGTGTTCTTCAACATCGAAGAGCGCCGTCCGGTGTACGGTCGCCTGGCCCTGCACGAATACCTGGAAGGCTACGAAGGCCGGTTGATGCGCTCGCTCAAGAGCCTGCTGGGTTCCAAGCTGATCAAGCACGACACCAGCGTGCTCGGCACCGCGATGCCATTCAAGGACTTGCTGGGGCTGTTCATCGGTCAGCTCAAGAGCCGCGCCGAAACCGCCGCCGGTCGGGAATTCGAACAAGTGGTGCTGGGCCGCCCGGTGTTCTTCGTCGATGACGACCCGCTGGCCGACCAGGAAGCCGAAGACACGTTGGTGGAAGTGGCGCGCAAACTCGGCTTCAAAGACGTGTCGTTCCAGTACGAACCGATCGCCGCGGCATTCGACTACGAGTCGACCATCGAGAAAGAAGAGCTGGTGCTGATCGTCGACATCGGCGGTGGTACGTCCGACTTCTCGCTGGTACGCCTGTCGCCCGAGCGTCGCGGCATGGACAACCGCCACGATGACATCCTCGCCACCGGCGGCGTGCACATCGGCGGGACCGACTTCGACAAACAGCTGAGCCTGCAAGGCCTGATGCCGCTGTTCGGCTACGGCAGCCGGATGAAGAGCGGCGCCTACATGCCGACCAGCCACCACATGAACCTGGCGACCTGGCACACCATCAACTCGGTGTACTCGCAAAAATCCACCCTGGCGCTGGGCAGCATGCGCTACGACATCGAGGACACCGGCGGCATCGACCGCCTGTTCAAGCTGATCGAACAGCGCGCCGGGCACTGGCTGGCGATGGAAGTCGAAGAAACCAAGATCCAGCTGACCCACGCCGACAGCCGCCACGTGCCGCTGGACCGGATCGAGCCGGGCCTGAGCGTGGAACTGAGCCGCGCCCTGTTCGAATCCTCCATCGACGCGCTGCTTGAGCGCGTACGCGGCAGCGTCACGCAGCTGTTGAACGATGCCAACGTGTCGGTGGCGCAGGTCGATACGGTGTTCTTCACCGGTGGTTCGAGCGGCATTCCGGCGCTGCGCAACAGTGTTTCGGCGATGCTGCCGAATGCGCGGCATGTTGAAGGGAATATCTTTGGCAGCATTGGCAGCGGTCTGGCGATCGAGGCGATGAAGCGCTACGGCGCCATGAACTGACCTGAAATCGGCATTGCGCCTTTCGCGAGCAAGCTCGCTCCCACATTTGACCGCATTCCTTCAGTTGAAATGCAATCCAGTGTGGGAGCGAGCTTGCTCGCGAAGGCGCCAGATCAGGCAACACAGATCCATCGCTTACACCATCCCGCCCAGCTTCAACTCACTCTTCAGGTACGCGTAATAAATCGGCCCCGCCACCACCCCCGGCAGGCCGAACGCGGCTTCGAACACCAGCATCGCCAGCAGCAGCTCCCACGACTTGGCACTGATCTGCCCGCCGACGATGCGCGCGTTGAGGAAGTATTCGAGCTTGTGGATAAAAATCAGATAGCCCAGCGCCGCCACCGCCACCCAGATCGACAGCGACAGGCCGACGATGGTGATCAGCGTATTCGACATCAGGTTACCGATCACCGGCAGCAGGCCGAGCAGGAACGTCAGGACGATCAGGGTCTTGGTCAGCGGCAGCTTGATGCCGAACAGCGGCAAGACCACCACAAGGAAAATCGCAGTGAAGAACGTGTTCAGCAGGGAAATCTTGATCTGCGCGAAGACGATGTTGCGAAAGGCTTGAACCACCAGGTGCAGACGGTCAAACAGGGCGGCGGCCAGCGGTTTGCGCTTGGTCAGATCCGGCACTCGCTGCAGAGCGATGATCGCACCAAGGACCATGCCGATCAGCAAGGTGACGAACATGTGCGCCGCGTCCTTGCCCACCAGTTGCAGCTCGGCCAGGTGTTTGCTCGCCCATTCGCCGATGGCCACGCGAAACTCCGCAGCACTGGCCGGCAGGTAAGCATCGAGAAACGGTGGCAATTGCCCGCGCGCGCGGTCGACCACGCCCATGAATTTGTCGAGCGAGGCGCCCGGGTTTTCCGCTTCGTGCAGCAAGAAACTGATGGCGCCGGCAAAGATCAACGCCAGCACACTGACCACCAGCGTGCCCAGCAGCGCCACCGCCAGCCAGCGCGCACGCCGGCCTTCGATCAGCCGTTGCAGTTGCGGGGTAAGCATGTTGACCAGTTCGAACACCAGCAGACCGGCCAGCAGGCTGGGCAACAAGCGCAGCGGCAACGCCAGCAGCAGACCGCCACAAATGATGATGCAACTGACCCAGAACACAACATGACGCTCAGAAAACGTTGGCATACAGCCTCAAAACGAACGGCGTAAAAGGATTGGCAGTCTGCCAGCGATCTGGGGAGAGCACTAGGGATATGCAGGGGCTATTGTCGCGCTCAATGGCCCCTTCGCGAGCAAGCTCGCTCCCACATTGGGATGCGCACTCCTGTGGGAGCGAGCTTGCTCGCGAAGAGGCCAGCCCGCTCACCACAAGACTCAAATGCTTACTTTTTCTTCAGGCAATCACTCATGAAGGTCTTGCGCGCATCGCCGGTCAGGGCCTTGGTTTTCGCGTCGGCGTTGCAGGTTTTCATTTTTTCCTGCTGCGGGGTCAGCACTTTGCCGTCATTGGCCGCCGGTGCAGCCTTGAGGCAAGTGCTCATGAAAGTCTTGCGCTCGTCGCCCTTGAGACTCTTGGCGGTAGCATCAGCATTGCAGGTGGTCATTTTGTTCTGTTGCGCCGTGGCGGCGAAACCCTGGGAACACAGGAGCAGACCGATCATCAACAAAGGCACACGCAACATCTTCATGGAGTTTTCTCCTTGTCGCCGCACCGATGGATGCGGCCTCCGCTGAAGTGTAGCCAAATCTTGTTACACCTTCCTGCCTTCCAGGTGGCTACGCCGATACTGTTCCGGCGTACACCCGGCCTGCCGGGCAAACATGGCGATGAAGGCCGAGCCGCTGCTGTAGCCGAGATCGAAGGCGATCTCCTGCACGCTGCGGGTACTTTCCAGCGCTTCGATGGCCGCGAGATAACGCAGGCGCTGACGCCATTCGCCAAAACTCATCCCCAGCTCACGCACGAACTGCCGGGCCAGCGTACGTTCGCTGACGTGCACCTGCGCTGCCCAGTGCGCCAGTGGCTGGTTATTGCCGGGATCGGCCTGCAACGCATCGAGAATCGCCAGCAACCCGGGATGGCTCGCATACGGCAGGTAACACTCGTGTACCGGCGCCTGTTGCAGTTGATCGACCAGCACCTGGGCCAGACGCTGGTCAGCGTCGAGTTCGGGGATTTTCACGTCGCGGGCGGCGAAGTCCTTGAGAATCGCCTTGAGGATGTCGCTGATCGCCAGGGTGCAAGCGCGCGTCGGCAGATCGGCGCAGACCTTGGGGTCGAGGCACACCGCTCGATAGTTGACCGGTTGATGGCTGTAGAAACTGTGCTCGACTTGCGGCGGTACCCACACCGCGTAGTGCGGCGGCGACATGAAGCGGCTGCCGTCGACGTCCATGTGCAGCACACCGTGAGCCGCATATTCCAGCGTGCCCCACGGATGGCGGTGCGGCGCGGCGTATTCATGGGCGTTGAAGTCGGCATAGCGGAAGTACACCGCTGACGGCAGTTCGCTGAAATCCAGCAAATCGATGTGTTTACTGTTCATGCTGTCCGGTTGCAGAGGCAGGTTGTCCGGTTCGCAGTATAGGGCTGTATCCAGACAGGGGATAATCAGCGTTCATCAACGTTCTGGTTTTAACCCCATGCAATACGCATTTCCCCTGCTGGCGATTTTCATCTGGGCCGGCAATACCGTGATCAACAAACTGGCGGTCGGGGCGATCTTCCCCGCCGAGATCGGTTTCTACCGCTGGCTGCTCGCCGGCCTGTTGTTCACCCCGTTCATGCTCAAAGCGGTGATCGCGCACTGGCCGCAGATCCGCCCGAATCTGGGCAAGATCTTCATCCTCGGCGTGCTCGGGATGGCGGTCTATCAAAGCCTCGCCTACTTCGCCGCGACCCTGACCACCGCGACCAACATGGGCATCATCCTGTCGCTGATGCCACTGATGTCGCTGGCCATGGCGATCATCAGTCTCGGCCAGCGCCTGACCGCCGGGGCCTTGTTCGGCGCAGTGCTGTCGTTCGCCGGGGTGCTGGTGGTGGTGTCGTCCGGCAGCCTTGGCGCGCTGCTGCAACACGGGGTGAACCTGGGTGACGCGATGATGCTGATCGCCACCCTGGCCTACGCGATCTACAGCACCCTGCTGAAAAAATGGCAGCTGCGCCTGCCGCCGCTGGTGTTGCTGTACCTGCAGGTGCTGGTGGCGATTGTGGTGCTGTTTCCACTGTACGCCGCCTCGCCGAAAACCGGTTTCACCGCGCAGAACATTCCGCTGGTGCTGTACGCATGCCTGCTGGCCTCGATGCTCGCGCCGCTGGCGTGGATGCAGGCGGTGCAGCGTCTGGGGCCGAGCCGGACCACGTTGTTCTTTAACCTGCTGCCGGTGATTACCGCGCTGATTGCGGCGGTGGTGTTGAAGGAGCAGTTGGCGATGTATCACCTGGTGGGCGGGGTGTTGACGTTGGGTGGGGTGATTCTTTCCGAGCGCTGGACCACCGTGCTAGGCCGCAGAATCAGCGTTGCCTGATCTGGCCCTGTGGTGAGGGGATTTATCCCCGATGGGGCGCGAAGCGACCCCGCTATTTATCTCAAAACAAGGGCTGCTGCGCAGCCCATCGGGGATGAATCCCCTCGCCACAAAAGCGAGTCACAATCCGGCAGCCTTGAGCCGCGCCGCATGCTCGACAAACAGCCGCACCGGGTCCGCCCCCTTCCCCACCAGCCCCAGCGACTGATTGACGATGTCGAAGTGGTCCAGCGGATAGTCGTCGCCAATCACAGTGCCGAGGTGCGAGCTGTAGCGCCCGACCATCCCGTCGCACTGCCCCGGCTCGCGCACGAAGGTTTTCGCGAACAGCCGGCAGCTGCGGTTGGTGCCGTCGAACAGGTTGCCGCCGCGATCGGTCTTGCCCGGTTGCAACGTCCCCGACCACGAGTAATAACGCACGCCATTGACCTCTTCCGGCCCGTGCCCACCCCAGGTTCCGGGCAGACCCTGTGGATAACGCTGATTGAACAGCGCCACCCCTTCACTGGTCAGCGATTGATGCGAAGCGTGGATGTCCACCGGCAGTTTCGGCCCGTGGTAACCGGTCTCCAGCAACGCCATCAGCCAGCCGACAACCCGCAGCAGCGCTTCAAGCAGACGGCCCTTGGCAGTGTTCGCCGGGTAGTGTTGCTGCAGATAGTCGGCCAGTTCCGAACCATGATTGGGTCCGGCCACGGACGTCACCGAAGCGACCAGATCCGGCCGTTTGGCGGCGGCATAACGCGCGGTCAACGAGCCCTGGCTGTGGCCGAACAGATTGACTCTGGCGGCGCCGGTCTCGCGCAGAATTTCGTCGATGCGCGCCAACAACTGCTCGCCGCGCACCTCGGTGGAGTTTAGCGGCGACACCTGCACCGCAATCACTGTCGCCCCGCCACGACGCAACGCCTTGATGATCCCGTACCAGTACGGATACAGCAGCAGCCGGATAAACCCGAGCATGCCCGGCACCAGCACCAGTGGATAACGTGTCGCCGAACCTTGTGACATGGGCAAACATCCTTGTGGTCGCTGAGTGGATGCCAGACGTGCAAAACGCCCGCCAAGCATCCTCTCTGATAATGACAACTCCACGACCAGCCTACTTCAGGCCCACCACCCCCGCCACAATCAGCCCCACCGACAGCAGTTTGACCAGAGTCAGGCTCTCGCCGAGCAGGGCAAAGCCGAGAAACACCGTGCCCAGCGAGCCGATGGCCGTCCATATCGGGTAGGCGATGCTCACCGGCAACTCGCGCATCGCCAACGTCAGGAAATAGATCCCGCCAATCGCCGCCACCACCGTGATCAGCGACGGCCACAGGCGGGTGAAGCCTTCGGCGTACTTCATGCCCATGGCGAACGTCACCTCGAAGCCGGCGGCGATCAGCAGGAACAGCCAGGCCACTTAGAACGTCCGGGCGAGGTCGAGCAAACGCTGCTCGGCCTCGGCCACCGACACGGCGAAGGTGCGCTCTGCCGACTCTTCACCCTCAGCCGCGACTACGCTGACATCGTTGATGCCGACAAACCCCAACGCCGTGCGCAGCCATGGATCGGCGTGGTTCAGGGCCTCCAGCTCACCACCGGGACCGAAGCCGAAACCGCCGCGACTGGTGACGATCAGCGCTTTCTTGCCCTGCAGCAGCGGGGTGTATTGGGCCACGCCGTTGTCCAGGGTGTGGTCGAAGGTCAGGCCCAGTCGCACAATCTGATCGACCCAGGCCTTGAGGCCGCTGGGCACGCTGAAGTTGTACATCGGCGTGGAAATCAGCAGCAGATCGTGTTCGAACAACTCGCCGACCAGTTGATCGCTGAGCGCCAGATCGGCCTGCATCGACAACGGCCGTGCTTCGGGTTCAGGGTAAAAAGCCGCCGCCACAAACGCTTCGTTGACCGCCGGAATCAGCGCCCGTCCGACTTCGCGGCGGGTGACCTGCGCCTGGGGATGGCGCATTTGCCAGGCGCTGAGAAAGCTTTCCGCCAGGCGCCGTGAATGCGAACGATCACCCCGTGGGCTGGCATGGATCGCAAGAATTTTGCTCATCTGAATCTCCTTGGGACTAGACTTGAATGGCTGTGTAGCGCCAGATTGGCGCCGACCCGCTGCCGTCTCAAATGAGCAAAAATCAGTCGGGATGAATTCATTTCATCCATGGAGTTTTTCAATGTTCGCCTCGTTGCCGCTGACCGCCCTGCGCGCCTTCGAATCCGCTTCGCGCCTGCTGAGCTTCAAGGCCGCCGCCGAAGAACTGTCGGTCACGCCCACGGCAATCTCTCACCAGATCCGCTCGCTGGAAGACTGGCTCGGCGTGGCGCTGTTCGAACGCTTGCCACGTCAGGTGCGCCTGACCGAAGGTGGCGAGCGGCTGTTTCGCAGCCTGCACGGCGCGCTGCTGGAAGTCGCGCAAAGCGTCGACACCCTGCGCCCGCAACGCAGTGGCAGCAGCCTGACGCTGTCGACCACCGCCGCGTTTGCAGCGCTGTGGCTGGTGCCGCGCCTCGGGCGTTTTTATGCGCAACACCCGAACATCAACGTGCGCCTCGATACCCACTGCGAAGTCATCGACTTGCATCAGGACGCCAGCGTCGATCTGGTGCTGCGCTACAGCCTCGACACTTACCCCAATCTCTACGGCCTGTGCCTGTTCGATGAGTCCTTCGGTGTGTATGGCTCGCCGGAGCAGGTGGCGCTGGCCGCCCGGCGCACGCCGGCGCTGATCAGCGTGCTCTGGCATAACTCGAAGCTGTATGCCCACGGCTGGGAAGCGTGGTGCGCCCGCTCCGGCGAGTCGTGGCTGAATCAGCATCCGGCGATCCGCGAATACGACGAGGAGCATTACGCCCTGCAAGCGGCGATTGCCGGGCAAGGTCTGGTGCTGGCGAGCAATATTCTGGTGTCGCAAAGCGTCGCCAGTGGGCTGCTGGTGCCGTACAAGGGGCAGGTGCAGGTCGATGGTGCCGGGTACAGCGCGTTGTGTGTGCCGGGACGGGAACGGCATCCGCCGGTGCGGGCGTTTTTTGCCTGGTTACAGGAGGAGGCCGTGTTGTCCGGACTGACGCCAAGATCGCAGCCCTCGGCAGCGCCTGCAGGGGGGACGGTGGAAATCTGATAAAACTTTTTCGATCGCGCAGGACTCACAACCAGGGTATGCGATCACGCCTGAAGAGCGTGGCGCCCATTGGATTAGCCTCCTGGAGATCGAAATGAGCGATGACCTGCATTTGTCTGATGTTCAAACCCTGCGCGAGCGCGCACGACAGCACGTCGAGAACGGCGCGGTAACCGAGAGCTACAGCGCCGACCGTGACGAGGTGCTGCGCCTGCTCAATGAGTCGCTGGCCACCGAACTGGTCTGCGTCCTGCGTTACAAACGTCACTACTTCATGGCCAACGGCGTGAAGGCTCACGTGGCCGCCGAAGAATTCCTCGAACATGCAACCCAGGAAGCACAACACGCCGACCGTCTGGCCGAGCGCATCGTGCAACTGGGTGGCGAACCGGAGTTCAATCCGGACCTGCTGTCGAAAATGTCCCACGCCCAGTACGTGGCCGGGAACACCTTGAAGGAAATGGTCTACGAGGACTTGGTGGCCGAGCGGATCGCCATCGACAGCTACCGCGAGATCATCCAGTACATCGGCGAAAAAGACCCGACCACCCGGCGCATCTTCGAAGACATCCTCGCCCAGGAAGAAGAGCATGCGGATGATATGGCCGACATTTTGAAAGACTTGTAAGCCTTCCAAAACCGCCTTCGCGAGCAAGCTCGCTCCCACACTGGAATCCATTTCAAATGTGGGAGCGATCCTGCTCGCGAAGGGGCCGCAACAGAAGCAAAAAGATCGCAGCCTGCGGCAGCTCATACAATCCACTGTAGGAGCTGCCCCAGGCTGCGATCTTTTGCTCTTGCCTTACTTGGTTGGCTTGACGGTCACGGGCGCCTTGCCCGCCTTCATCTGCTCAAGCAGCGGCGCACACTGATTCGGCTCCCCGCCACTCGGCGCCACCAGCGCCAGCAGCCCCGCCGCCGGTGCGGCAATCACGCCCAGCGCGACCATCCCCGCCCCACGCAGCATCAACGGCACGGCCTTCACGCCAGCGTCGGGCTTGATGAACTTGCCGCGCACGTACAACGGTGAACGCAGCGAAATCAGGCGCCAGCCCTTGGATTCCGGCGTCACGGTCAGATCCAGTTGCTCGGTGGCCATGTTCGCGGTGCCGTCGATGTAGATGATCGCGTTCTCGGTGTCGAACACAAACAGCCGCGTGGTCGCCAGGCCGGTCTTAATGTCGAAGTCGGCTGCGGCGCAGTTGATCTTCACTTCCTTGTCGCCAAAGATCTTGCCAACCACGTAGTTGCCGACGTTGAGCCCTGCCAGTTCCATCAGCTCACGGCTGATCGCCCCGTCGTTGATCAGCATCTTCAGGTTGCCGTTGGCGCCGCCCAGCAGCTTGGCCACCGAGTTGCCGCGACCGCTGATGTCGGCGTCGCCATTCAGTTCACCGAAGCTGGTTTTCATCGGCTCAAAAGTCGGGAACAACTGCTTGAGCTTGAAGCCGCGCGCGGTCAGTTTGGCCCGGCCTTCCAGCGGTTCGCTGCGCCCGTTGAGGCGGATCTGCGCGTCCAGGTTGCCGCCGGCCACGCCGAAGCGCAGCGGTTCGAGGCTGAGTTCGCCGTCGTTGAGTTTCAGGTGGGTATAAAGGTCGGTGAACGGCAGTTTTTCACTGTGGACGATGCGCTTGCCGGTGAACTCGACGTCAGCGTCCATGGCGCGCCAGCGGTCGGTCTTGAACTCTTCCACTGGCAGCACTTTGTCCGTCGGTTGTTTGCTCTCGCCGCCGCGGGCCTTTTGCTTGTCATTGGAGTCGGCGCCGATCAGCGGCGCGAGGTCGGCGAACAGCAATTGATTGGACAGCAATGCGCCGCTGAGTTTGGGCCGTGGCTGGCTGGCGACGTAGGTCAGATCGCCGTGAATGTCACTCCCGCCGATTTTGCCGTTGAACTGTTCATAAGTGAATTTCGCCCCGGCGGCGTCATGCAGTTTGGCGATCAAGTGACCGTCGGTGGAATACGGCGGCGTATCCGGCAGGGTCACGCCGGTCAGCGGATAGAGGTTGCCAAGGCTCGCGCCCGCCAGTTTCAGACGCAGATCGAGTGCGCCGAGGTTGAGCGGGTCAGTGAGGGTGCCGGCCAGTTCGATGCTGGTGGCGCCGATCTTCGCCTGGGCCTGTAGCGGGAACGGTTTGTTCGCGTCCTGCAACGCCAGCAACCCGCCGATCTTGCCCTGGCCGGTGAGATTCTGGCCGTGGTACTGGCCTTTGACCTTCAGCGCAAATGCATAGTCCTGCGGCGCGGCGCCCTTGTCCTGGGCAGTCTTCGCGGCTTTGTCACCGACGATATCGCTGAACGGAATCGGCTTGCCCAGCGGATCGATCACCACGTCGAGGTTGGTTTTCAGCGTCTGGTCATCCAGGGTGACGTGGCCCTTGTCGAAGCCGATCGCCCCGATGTCCACCACCCAGTTGGAGGGTTCGGCATTCGGGTCTTTCGGGTCGAACTTGAACGTCCAGTTGGCGCGGCCATCGGCCAGGCGTTGCAATTGCGCGTTGGGTTCGGTCAGGTCGATACGCGGGATCGTCACCCGCTGCGCCAGCAGGGCCAGCGGCGAGATGCGCAGTTCCACGCGTTTGAGCGTGACCATCTGCGGCTGCTTCGACCAGTCCGGGTTGCCCAGCGTCAGGTCTTCAGCCACCACGTGCGGCCACGGCACCCAGGCCCGCCAACCGCCCTCTTCCGGCTCGCGCTGCCAGATCACCGCGAGGTTGCCATTGATGGCGAACGGTCGATGCAGTTCTTCCGAGACTTTGGCGTTGAGTGGCGGTTTGATCCGGTTCCAGTCGAAGAACACGATGATCAGAACCAGTACCGCCAGCAACAGTACGAGGATGGCGAAGGTCCAACTGAAGATTTTTCCGGTGCGCGTCATGCACAAAACTCCTGATGACGACCGCACGCCGACTTCGCGACGCACAGCTGAAACGGCGGGCCAAAGCGGCCCTCATGAAATCTACGACTGGCAAACAGTGCGCAGGTTTAATCGGAATATAGATTCCGTGGCAAAAAATCACCCGAATGCTGACCGTTCGGTCGAACAGCGTTACCGCCACCCGCACATTTGCGAGGCGCGAGTGAGTCGAAAATACCCACTGCGGTGCAAAACCACCGTCCGCAAACGCCCGAGCTAGAGCGCCTCGGCAGAACAATCAATTCTGTTGATTATTACCATTGCGTTTATGAACTTTTATATCGACTTATCGAGAGTAGCATTGGCTTCGTACCCACTTTATCGCCCTCCCAAGGAGCAACCCATCATGAAACGCCAATTACTGCTCAGCCTTACCCTGTCGATGCTAGCCAGCACTGCTTTCGCCCTGCCCGCTGCCGATCAGGCTACCCCACAAGTGAAAGCCAGCCACTCGGTGTTCAGCCAGACTGTGGCGGCTGACGGCGGCGACCGCACGCCACAAGGTCAGACCCTGGCGGAAAACGGCCGTAATCGTCTGGAAGAAAAAGGCCTGGTACAAGATGGCTACGACAAGACTCCACAAGGCCAGGCTGTAGCAGAAGGCGGCCGTGATCGCCTGGAAGAGAAAGGTCTGGTGCAAGACGGCTATGACAAGACGCCACAAGGTCAGACCCTGGCATCCGATGGCGGCGACCGCACTCCACAAGGTCAAACCCTCGCTGAAGGTGGCGGTGACCGTACCCCACAAGGTCAGACCCTCGCCGAAGACGGTTTCGATAAAACCCCACTGGGCCAGGCCGTTGCCGAAGGCGGTGGTGACCGTGTGATCGAACGCAACAGCGCTTTGAGCTAAGCCCATGGCGGCCTGGAAAAAAAGCCCAATCAGCGGATTGGGCTTTTGATTTTTTCAGCACTGCAATCCGCAAAAACCCGTTTCCCCGCTCACCTCCCTCCCCCCTGCCGTTCGACGCCAGCAAAGCCGATTTGCTAGAGTGCGGCGCTTGTCCTGCCTAAGAAAACGCCTTTGCGATGCTGCCCCGCGCCGAACAGAAACAACAGACCCGCAACGCCCTGATGGACGCTGCCCGCCATTTGATGGAAAGCGGCCGAGGATTCGGCAGCCTGAGCCTGCGCGAAGTGACCAAGACCGCCGGCATCGTGCCCACCGGTTTCTATCGGCATTTTGCCGACATGGACGAACTCGGTCTGGTGCTGGTCAGTGAAGTCGGCCAGACCTTTCGCGAAACCATCCGCCTGGTCCGCCACAACGAATTCGTCATGGGCGGCATCATCGATGCCTCGGTGCGGATCTTCCTCGACGTGGTCAGCGCCAACCGTTCGCAATTCCTGTTTCTGGCGCGCGAGCAGTACGGCGGCTCGCTGCCGGTGCGTCAGGCGATTGGCCGTCTGCGCGAGAACATCAGCGCCGACCTTGCCGCTGACCTGACGCTGATGCCCAAGCTGCAACATCTGGATGCAGCCGGGCTGAGCGTGATCGCCGACCTGATCGTCAAATCGGTATTCGCCACCCTGCCGGACATCATCGACCCGCCCGCCGAAGCCTTGCCGGAGCATCTGACGCCACAGGCGAAGATCACTCAGCAACTGCGCTTCATCTTTATCGGCCTCAAGCACTGGCAAGGGCTGGGCAGTACCGAATAACCTTCCTTTATTTGAGATCAGACCAAATCCCCCTGTGGGAGCGAGCTTGCTCGCGAAGGCGTCGTGTCAGCCAACTTCCAATTCACTGATCCACCGCCTTCGCGAGCAAGCTCGCTCCCACATTTGGTTCAGTGCCAAAGCCTCCATTTGGTGCATGTAAAAATCTTCACGCACCAAAACCTTCCAAAATTCTGCAACATCTTGAAACATCCTCTACGCTCCGACAGGGATTTCCTACATCTCGGCCGGTTGGCAAGCCCCTTGCTCTAGCCCTCCCTACAAGTCCACTGCTGGAAGCTTTCCGATGCTGGTGATTCATCGCAGAATCAACCCTCAACCTGTCTGGTCCGCCGAGTTGCACCTGACCTTCGAAGCGCGGAGCAAAAGCCGTCTGCGCTGTTTCAGTGCCGATGGCGAAGACGTCGGGTTGTTTCTGGAGCGCGGTCAGGCGCCGTTATATAACGGCGAATGCCTGCAGGCCGAGGACGGCCGCATCGTTCGCGTCTGTGCCCGCCCCGAGCAACTGCTGCACGTCACCTGCGCCAATGCCTTCGAACTGACCCGCGCCGCCTATCACCTCGGTAACCGCCACGTCGCCTTGCAAGTCGGCGATGGCTGGCTGCGTCTGCTCGATGATTACGTGCTCAAGGCCATGCTCGAACAGCTCGGCGCGCAGGTCGAAGCGATTGAAGCGCCGTTCCAGCCGGAACACGGTGCCTACGGCGGCGGCCATCACCATTCGCGGCATGGCGACGAAGATTTCAACTACGCGCCCAAACTCCATCAGTTCGGCGTACGTCTGTGAACCCGGCCTGGGCGCTGTTGCGCCTGGCCAGTCCGCAACTGCCGATTGGCGGCTACAGCTATTCGCAAGGCCTGGAAATGGCGGTGGATAACGGCCGCGTGAACAACCCGGACAGCGCCCGGCGCTGGATCAGCGATCAACTACTGCTCAACCTCGCCCGTTTTGAGGCGCCGCTGCTGCTGGCTCATTGTCAGGCCGCGGCCGAGGAAAACTGGCCCGAGTTGCTGCATCTCTGCGAAACCCACCGCGCCAGCCGCGAGACCCGTGAGTTGCATCTGGAGAGCCGGCAGATGGGTTACTCGCTGCAGCAATTGCTCAACGGTCTGCCGGAACTCGACGCGCCAGCCCGCAGTTTTCTTGAACAATGCGCCGAACCGCACCTGGCTCTTGGCTGGGCACTGGCTGCCCGCGCCTGGCAAATCAGTCCGAAGGATGCGCTCGCCGCGTGGCTGTGGAGCTGGCTGGAAAACCAGCTCGCGGTGCTGATGAAAACCCTGCCGCTGGGCCAGCAAGCCGCCCAGCGCCTGACCAGCGAACTGCTGCCGCTGCTGCAACAGGCGCAGCAGGACGCCACCCGCATCAATCCCGAACACATCGGCAGCGCCGCATTCGGCCTGTCCCTGGCGTGCATGGCGCATGAGCGCCAGTACAGCCGTCTGTTTCGCTCTTAGGGCCTGTCATCTTGGAGAAGCACATGAACACACAACCCCTGCGCGTCGGTATCGGCGGCCCGGTCGGTTCCGGCAAGACCGCATTGACCCTGGCCCTGTGCCTGGCGTTGCGCGATCGCTACAACCTGGCCGTCGTCACCAACGACATCTACACCCGCGAAGACGCCGACTTTCTGGTGCGCAACGAAGCACTGGCGCCGGAGCGGATCATCGGCGTGGAAACCGGTGGCTGCCCGCACACGGCGATCCGCGAAGACGCCTCGATCAACCTCGAAGCCGTGGATCAACTGAACCGGCGCTTTCCGGGGCTGGACCTGATTCTGGTGGAATCCGGTGGCGACAACCTGTCGGCAACCTTCAGCCCGGAGCTGTCAGACCTGACCATCTACGTGATCGACGTCTCCGCCGGCGACAAGCTGCCACGCAAGGGCGGCCCGGGGATCTGCAAGTCCGATCTGCTGGTGATCAACAAGATCGACCTGGCGCCGCTGGTCGGTGCTTCGCTGGAAATGATGGATAGCGACACCCAGCGCATGCGCAACGGCAAGCCATTCGTCTTCAGCAACCAGAAAACCGGCCAGGGCCTGGAAGAGATCATCGCCTTCATCGAGCGCCAGGGCCTGCTGAACGCCGCCTGACTTATTGACCAACAAGGAAGCTTATCCATGACACTCAAACGCATTCTCGGCGCCGTGGCGCTGCTGCTGACCCCGGCCCTCGCTTTCGCCCACCCGGGCCACGGCGACAGCGGTCTGGTCGCCGGTATCAGCCACCCGATCGGCGGCCTCGACCACTTGCTGGCGATGGTCGCGGTCGGCCTGTGGGCCGCGCAGCAACAAGGCGCGGCGCGCTGGGCGCTGCCGTGCACCTTCGTCGGCACCATGCTGATCGGCGGCCTGCTCGGCTTTGAAGGGCTGGAGCTGCCGGCGCTGGAAAGCGGGATCGCCGCCTCGGTGCTGGCGCTGGGTCTGGCGGTGGCACTGGCCGTGCGTCCGCCGCTGGTAATGGCGGTGGCGGCAACGGCGTTGTTTGCGCTGTTCCATGGCGTGGCGCATGGCCTGGAGCTGCCGGACATGAGCAGCCCTTGGGCATATGCCGCCGGTTTTGTCGCGGCGACGGCGGCGCTGCATGCGGCGGGTTATGGCTTGGTGCGCGTGTTGCCTCAGGCGGCTGCGCCGCTGGTGCGAGTGGCGGGTGCTGCTTCGGCGCTGACTGGCGCCTGGTTGCTGGCCGGCTGATCTCTATCGCCTGAACCGGCCCCATCGCCAGCAGGCTGGCTCCCACAATTGGAATGCATCCTCCTGTAGGAGCTGCCGCAGGCTGCGATCTTTTGACTTTGGCGGTTACAAGCCAGATCAAAAGATCGCAGCCTGCGGCAGCTCCTACAGAATCAAGCTGCGATCCGGTTCAACTGTGGGAGCGAGCTTGCTCGCGAAGGCGGTCTGACAGACACCGCGTCTCTAAAGGACGCGGCTCTGCTACCATGTCGCGCAATCGCCCCAGCCGTGACGACGTCCGCCAATGCCCCATGCTTGCCGCTCCACCTTCCTGCCCGAATTGACCGCCCTGTTCAGCGATGTGCAACAGCACTTTCTGAACGTGATCGTGCCGCTCTGGCAAGGCCCGGGCTGGAACGCCGACATGGCGCTGCCCTACGAGGCACTCGACGCGGCGCACCAACCCTTGCCACCGCAACGCTATCGGGCGATGGCCTGCGCACGGCAGCTGTACCTGTTTTCCAGCCTGATCGGGGTTGTGGATAACGCCGAAGTGCGCGCCGCCACGCTGTTCCGCTCGCTGCAACGGCATTTCCACGATGCCGAGCACGGCGGCTGGTTCTACAGCATCGACGCGCAAGGCAAGCCGCTGGATCAGCGCAAAGACCTCTACACCCACGCCTTCATCCTGTTCGCCTGCGCCCATTACTGGGCCAAGTCCCGCGAGCCTCTGGTGGAATCCACGCTGAACGCCGCACTGGAAGTCATCGGCCGCCGTTTCGCCACCGGCGACGGGCTGTACGAAGCCTGCCTGGACCGCGACTGGATCACCCTGCAAACCGGCCCGCTGCAAAACCCGCTGATGCACCTGGCCGAAGCCTTTCTCGCCACCCTCGCCGTGCGCGAAGACGCGCAGACGCAGCAAGCGCTGGTGCAGTTATGCACAGCCATGCACAAACAGTTCGTCGACCCGCAACATGGGGTGTTGATGGAGAAACCGCTGGGGGCTGTGGATAACTGGTACGAACCGGGGCATCAGTTCGAGTGGTATTTCCTGCTTGAGTCTTCAGCCCTGCTGCGCGGCTCAAAACTGCACGCGGCGCTGGAGCGGGCGTTCGCTTTCACCGAGCAATTTGGCGTTGAGCAACCTTCAGGTGCAGTGCGGGCGATGCTCGATCTGCAACTGGATGGACAGCCGAAGGATTCCACTCAGCGGATCTGGGCGCAGGCGGAATACCTGCGCGCCCTGACCTTGCGCCCGGACAGCGAAGCCACTGTGCTACGCCAGTTGCAGGCGCTGCAGCAGCGTTTTCTGCAAGCGGGCGGTTGGCATGAGTGCCGGGATGAGCTGGGCGAGGTCAGCCGCAAGGACATGCCTTCGACCACGCCTTATCACTTGGCGACGTGCTACAGCGGGCTGGCTGAATACTTGAACTGATTGACTGAACTTATCCTGTGGCGAGGGAGCTTGCTCCCGCTTGAGTGCGCAGCACTCACAAAAATCCGGGGCCGCTTCGCAGCCCAGCGCGAGCAAGCTCGCTCGCCACAGGAGATTCAGCAGCTATGAATCAGGCAATCCACTTCTTGTCACCGGTAAAGCTGATGGTCAACCAGCGTGCCGCATCCGGCTCGCCCAACTGCGCCGAAATTTCCTCACGCAACGCATCCAGTTGCCCAACGCTCTGCAACCGGTAATCCGCCGGCAACACCACATGAATCTCGATGAACCGCGCCCGCCCGTGCTTCTGCACGTAGGTCACGTAGTCGTCGAAACCATGCTCGACCTTCGCCGTTTCCATGACCTGGCGCACCTGATCATCCAGCGTATCCGGGGCAATACCCAACACATCGCGCAACGCCGGGCCAAGGATCTTGAACGCCGGCGGCAACATGGTCAGGGCCAGCACGATCAGGATCAGCGGGTCGACAAACTTCGCCCACTCGCCGAAGCCCTGGGCCTGGAGCAGCAGTGCCACGAGAAAACTGATCAACAGACCCACCGAGAGCATCGCGTCCACCAGCCAGCTGATGTTGTCGAACTGGATCAGGCTGGACTTGAGCTTGCGATTGCGCCGACGCACGTAGAAGAAATAGGCGAATTCGACGACGGTGAACACCGCCGCATAAATGATCACCAGCCCCAGCTCGATCTCGCGGCCACCGTTGATGATGCCGAACACGCCGTTGAGAAACGCGTAGATGGCGATCAACAGCAGGAAGCTGCCTTCGATCAGCAGCACCATCGGCTCCAGATGCCAGAAGCCGAACTGGAAGCGGTGATTGCTTTCTTTGGCGATCAGCCGCGCGGTGATCAGCATCAGCACTTTGATGAACGTTGCGATCAGCGAGAAAAAACCATCGAAAAGGATGGATTGCGAACCTGAAACAAAACCGGTGACGATCCCGGCAATCGACACCGCGAACATCAGGATGGTCGATTGTTTGAGCAGTGACTGCTCACCTCGGTTACTCACGTAGCCTCCTCTAAAAACCTTTGAACCGCGGGGTGCGGTGGGGTTTGTCGGAGTTGAGTTTACCTTATCGCCGGTTATGCCCGGTTTTGTGGCGAGGGAGCTTGCTCCCGCTGGGGTGCGGAGCGCCCCCGCTCTTCAGTTCAAAAAAGCGGGCTTGCTGCGCAGTCCAGCGGGAGCAAGCTCCCTCGCCACAGGGTCTTACGCCTTGTTACGCTCGATGGCAAACCCGGCCCAGGTCTGGCTCACCGGCATCAGCTCCAGGCTGTTGATGTTGATGTGCGCCGGCGCGTTGAGCACCCAGAAAATGGTCTCGGCGATGTCCTGCGGCTGGATTGGTTCGGCACCGGCGTAGGTGGCGTTGTAACGTTCCTGGTCACCGGCAAAGCGCACCAGCGAGAACTCGCTTTCACAAAGGCCTGGCTCGATGTTGCTGACGCGCACGCCGGTGCCCTGCAGGTCGCAACGCAGGTTCAGCGAGAACTGCTTGACGAACGCCTTGGTCGCGCCATACACGTGGCTGCCGGGGTACGGATAGTTGCCAGCGATGGAGCCAAGGTTGACGATGCCGGCGCCACGGCCGTGAGCGATCAAACGCGGCAGCAGCAGACGGGTGCTGTACATCAGGCCCTTGACGTTGGTGTCGACCATGGTGTCCCAGTCGTCGAGGTCGCATTTCGGTGCAGGGTCGACACCCAGCGCCAGCCCGGCGTTGTTGATCAGGCCACGCAGTTTGGCGAACGACGGCGGCAGACTGGCGATCGCCTCTTCCATCGCTTTGCGGTCACGCACGTCGAGCACCAGACCATGCACTTCGGTCTGCTTCGACAGTTCGGCGCACAGGGCATTCAGACGTTCTGCACGACGACCGGTCAACACCAGTTTCCAGCCAGCCTCGGCGAAACGACGGGCACAGGCTTCACCAAAACCGGAGGTTGCGCCGGTAATAAACAGGGTGTTGGACATCGTGTTCTCCTTGCGTCGGCCACGAGTGCGGCCATTGGAATAGAAAATCAGCAGCCAGCATGCCCGGCCCGGCATTTACGAGCAACACCCGCACCGGGACATCTTTCGATCAAATTTTGATCAACCGTCGCTACGCCATACCTGCCGTGGCCTGTAGCCATGTGCACGCACGTTATCCACAGTCCCTTCCACAGTTTCCGGGGGCAAGTGGAAACGCGCAAAGCCGCGCCACACAAGGCTTTGCGCAGGAAATAGAAAGTTTTTTGCTTGACCCTGACGCGGCTGTTGTGCCGGAGATGGCATTTTGCACGACCGACCGGTCAGAGCAGTGATTGCGCGAGGCCAGTAATTACGGCCCTCAGCGCGGTCTTTCCAGAGTTTAATCACAGACTTATCCACAGGATTGTTCACACCGATTTGTCACCGCAGCATGGCCTAGAAAAAGGTTGACAACAGCGTCTTCCGCTTCAGCAAAAACGCCTGATCAATAATCAACCACCGGCCTGCAAGCCACGGTTAACAAGGGCTGCAGCCAGCTACTCCCACGTTATTCACAGCCAGCTCCACAGCAAACGGGGACAAGTCAAAACTGTGGAAAAACAGCCATTTGCAGCGTCTATATGTCGCGCTTTGGCAGCTATGGGAATTTGTTTTCCACAATTTTGTAAATCGCGCAAAACCTTGTAGGAGTGAGCCTGCTCGCGATAGCGGTGTATCAGCCACCTCGAATGCGGAATTTAGTACCGCTATCGCGAGCAGGCTCACTCCTACAGGGGATCTGTGTGGACTTGGGATGTAAAAAGCCCCGGGACTTTCGTCGCGGGGCTTTGTGGACAACTCAGGAAGAATCAATGCCCACCCAGATAAGCGTTACGCACCTCCTCATTCACCAGCAGCTCTTTACCGGTACCAGTCAGGCGAATCTCGCCGTTGACCATCACGTACGCCCGGTCCGACAGCTTCAGCGCATGGTTGGCGTTCTGCTCGACGAGGAAAATGGTCATGCCGGTTTTCGCCAGTTCCCGCAGGGTGGCGAAGATCTGTTTCACCACGATCGGTGCCAGGCCCAGGCTTGGCTCATCGAGCAGCAGCAATTTCGGCCGACTCATCAGGGCGCGGGCAATGGCGAGCATTTGCTGCTCGCCGCCGGACATGGTCATCGCCCGCTGGGTACGGCGCTCTTCGAGCCGCGGGAACAGCTCGAACATGCGCTGCATGTCCTCCTTGGCGTACTTGTCGCCAATCGGGATGGTGCCCATCAGCAGGTTTTCCTCGACGGTCATGTCGGGGAACACCCGCCGCCCTTCCGGCGACTGCGCAATGCCGTTGGAGGCGATGTAGTGCGAGGACTTGTGGGTGATGTCGACGCCCTGATAGAGGATCTGCCCGCCCGCCGCCCGTGGCTGGCCGAAGATCGACATCAGCAGCGTGGACTTACCCGCGCCGTTGGAGCCGATCAGGCTGACGGTCTCGCCTTCGTTGATCTCAAGCGACACGCCTTTGAGGGCCTGAATCGGGCCGTAGAACACGTCCAGATCTTTGAGTTCGAGGATCGGTTTGCTCATACCAGCTCCTCTTCGTCGGCGCCCAGGTAGGCGGCAATCACTTTCGGATCGTTGCGGATCGCCTCAGGCCCGCCCTCGGCGATGACAATGCCGTGGTCCAGCACCACGATGTGGTCGGAAATGCTCATCACCATGCCCATGTCGTGTTCGATCAGCACCACGGTCAGATCGTGCTCGTCGCGCAGCAGCCGGATCATCGCGCTCAGCGCTTCGGTTTCCTGAGGGTTGAGGCCGGCGGCCGGTTCGTCGAGGCAGATGATCTGCGGTCGCGTGCACATGGCCCGGGCGATCTCCAGACGGCGTTGCTGGCCGTAGGACAGTTCACCGGCCAGACGGTTGGCGCAGTCCACCAGATCCACCACTTCGAGCCAGTAGAACGCGCAATCCAGCGCATCGCTTTCCGCTTTGCGGTAGCCCTTGGTGTTGAGGATGCCGGCCAGCATGTTGCGGTTGACCCACATGTGCTGCGCCACCAGCAGGTTTTCCAGTACCGACATTTCCTTGAACAGACGAATGTTCTGGAAGGTTCGGGCCAGGCCTGCGCGGTTCACCAGATGCGTGCCGCCGAACATCTTGTAGTACAGGCGACTGAGGAAGCTTTTCGGCGACACGAAGTCGGTCGGTTTGAACGACTCGCCCAGCAGCTGGATGACGTTGGTCTGCTGGCCGCGCACGTTGAGTTCGATCTTGCCGCCGGAGGCCTTGTAGAACCCGGTCAGGCAGTTGAACACCGTGGTCTTGCCGGCGCCGTTGGGGCCGATCAGGGCGAAGATCGAGTTGCGTTTGACCTTGAGGCTGACATCGCTCAGGGCCTTGATGCCACCGAAGTGCATCATCAGTTTTTCCACAGAGAGAACGACTTCACTCATGGCGCAGTCCTCTCATAGTGAATGGCACCTTTGCGTGGAGTGACCCCGGTACGGCTGATGCGAATCAGCCCGCGTGGTCGCCAGATCATCATCAACACCATCAGAATGCCGAACAGCAGCACGCGGTATTCGGCGAAGCCGCGCAGCAATTCCGGAGCAACCGTCAGCACGAACGCTGCGATCACCACGCCGATGGTCGAGCCCATGCCGCCGAGCACGACGATGGCGAGGATCAGCGCCGATTCGAAGAAGGTGAACGAGGTCGGGTTGACGAAGCCTTGATAGGTGGCGAAAAACACCCCGGCCAGACCCGCCGTCGACGCACCGATGGTGAACGCCGAGAGCTTGACCAGCACGTGGTTGAGGCCCATCGAGCGGCAGGCGATTTCATCTTCGCGCAGGGCTTCCCAGGCGCGACCCACCGGCATTTTCACCAGACGATGCTTGATGTACAGCACGGCCAGCACCACCAGGAACAACACCGTGTAGATGAAGTAATACTTCACGTCCGGGTTGTAGGCGATGCCGAAAAACTCATGAAACGGTACCCCGCCATCCTTGGCCCGCTTGCCGAATTCCAGACCGAAGAATGTCGGCAGTGGCGCGGGCATGCCGTTCGGGCCGCCGGTCAGCGACAGCCAGTTGTTGAGGATCAGGCGGATGATTTCACCGAAGCCCAGAGTCACGATCGCCAGATAGTCACCGTGCAGACGCAGCACCGGAAAACCGAGGATGCAACCGGCCAGACCCGCGGTGATCGCCGCCAGTGGCAGCACGGTCCAGAAGCCCAGCCCGAGGTATTGATAACCGAGCGCCAGACCGTAGGCACCGATGGCGTAGAACGCCACGTAGCCGAGGTCGAGCAGACCGGCCAGGCCCACCACGATGTTCAGCCCCAGTCCCAGCAGCACGTAGATCAGCCCGAGGATGACCACGCCCAGCAGATAGGAGTTGGAGACAAACGGCACGATGACCGCGAGCACAATCAGCAGCGGGATGATCCAGCGCAGGCGTGATTTGTGATCGGCCGGCAGCACATGCACACCGGAACCGGTGCTCTCGAAGCCGTCGAGAATCTTCAAGCCTTTGGGCGTCTGCAGAAACAGGCTCAAGGCAAAGCGGCCGATCATCACAATGCCGATAAGCCACGCGACGCGGGTCGGCTCAAGATTGAAGCTGTAGCCTTCGAGCACGACGCCGACAATCGGGCCGAACACGATCAGGGCAATAAGGCCGGCAAGAATCGCCTCAACCAGACTTTTTTTGATATCGATGGATTTTTGGGTGGTTGAAGACATCGCTTACACCTTCGACACAAGAGGACGGCCCAACAGGCCCTGAGGCCGGAAGACCAGAACAAGTACGAGCAGCGAGAAGCTGAACACGTCTTTGTAGTCGGAGTTGACCAGGCCCGAGAACAGCGACTCGGAGATCCCGAGAATGATCCCGCCGAGCATCGCGCCAGGCAGTGAGCCGATCCCGCCCAGCACGGCGGCGGTGAACGCCTTGATGCCGATGACGAAGCCTGCGTAGAAGTCGAACGTGCCGTAGTTCATGGTGATCAGCACGCCGGCCAGAGCCGCCATCGCTGCACCGATGATGAACACGTAGGAAATCACCCGGTCGGTGTTGATCCCGAGGATCGAAGCCATCTTGCGGTCTTGCTGGGTGGCGCGGCACATGCGGCCGAGCTTGGTGTACTTGATCACGTAAGTCAGCAGGCCCATGCCGACGAACGCGGCGACCAGAATGAACACCTTGGTGTAGGTGAGCTGGACGAAACCTGTGCCGACGTCGATGCGCCAGGCACCGGTGAGCAGCGTCGGCACACCCTGTTGACGGGCGCCCTGGCTGATCTGGGCATAGTTTTGCAGGATCAGGGAGATGCCGATGGCACTGATCAGCGGTGCCAGTCGGGTGGAGTTGCGCAGAGGTTTGTAGGCGACGCGTTCGATTACCCAGCCATAGACGCCGGTGACGACGATGGTGAACACCAGCGTGCCGAGCATCAACAGCGGGAAGGATTCGATACCGAAGTAAGCCAGCAGAGCCAGGCTGATTGCCGCGAGGTACGCGGAAATCATGTAAACCTCGCCGTGGGCGAAGTTGATCATGCCGATGATGCCGTAGACCATTGTGTAGCCGATGGCGATCAGGCCATAGACCGACCCGAGGGTCAGGCCGTTGACCAGTTGCTGCAGGAAAATACCATCCATAACGCAATCTCACGCAATGAGAACCTGCCCACCGGAGCGGGCGGTTCTTCCAGGGAAAATACAGATTTACGTCGGAGCAATGTCAGAGCGCGATCAGCCCAGCCTCACCGAGGCTCCTGTGGGAGCTGGCTTGCCAGCGATAGCGGTGGATCAGCCAACCTGTGTGTCGACTGACCTGACGCCATCGCGGGCAAGCCCGCTCCCACAGGTATTGGTGGGGGTTAAGCGAATCGCGTCAGCCCTTACTTCTGTTTTTCCAGCTGATGGTATTTGCCACTCGCGTCCCACTGGTAAACCACGTAGTCGGACACTTTCAGGTCACCCTTCTTGTCCCAGGCTTTCTCGCCCATGACAGTTTTCACCGGGTTGGCCTTCAGCCACTCGGCGGCTTTCTCGCCACTGTTGGATTTGGCACCGTTGAAGCCGGCCGCCAGGGTCTGGATCGAAGCGTAGGCATACAGGGTGTAGCCTTCGGGCTCGGTGCCAGCCTTGCGGAACTGCTCGACCACCGCCTTGCTTTCCGGCAGCAGGCGCGGGTCGGCGCCGAAGGTCATCAGCACGCCGTCGACGTATTGCGGGCCGCCAGCGGTGGTCACCAGTTCGTCGGTAACGATGCCGTCGTCAGACATGAACTTCACGTCTTTCAGGCCTTCGGTGCGCAGTTGCTTGACCAGTGGACCGGCTTCCGGGTGCAGACCGCCGAAGTACACGACGTCGGCGCCAGCAGCACGGATCTTGGTGACCAGGGCGCTGAAGTCTTTCTCGCCACGGGTCAGACCTTCGTAGATCACCGGGGTCACGCCACGCTTGATCAGTTGGGCCTTGGTCGCATCGGCCAGACCTTGACCGTAGGTGTCCTTGTCGTGAATAACCGCGACTTTCTTGCCCTTGAGCACGTCGACGATGTAGTCGCCCGCGACGATGCCTTGCTGGTCGTCACGCCCGCACATACGGAACATGGCGCCCAGACCGCGCTCGGTCACCTGCGGGTTGGTGGAACCCGGGGTGATCGCGATAACGCCGGCTTCGTCGTAGATTTCCGAGGCTGGAATGGTGGAAGAAGAGCAGAAGTGACCGACCACGCCGGCAACCTTCTGGTTGACCAAGTCCTTGGCAACCGTCACTGCCTGTTTCGGCTCGCAGGCGTCATCGCCCTTGACCAGTACGATTTTCTCGCCGTTGACGCCGCCTGCCGCGTTGACCGCGTCCGCCGCTGCCTGTGCACCCTTCATGTACTGCTCGCCAAATGCCGCGTTGGCGCCAGTCATTGGACCCGCTACACCGATTTTCACATCAGCTTGAGCAAACGCAGAAACACCCAACGCAGTAGCCACTGCGAGGGCCAGAAAGCCTTTCTTGTAAAACGTCTGGGACATGAGGTGGTGCTCCAAGGTTTTTTTTAGTTGGCACTGCGACTTCACTTCACTGAATGCTCTGAGCAAGCGCCGTGCCATCGGTTTTTTATTCTTCAAAAAGTCGCTGCTTTCTTGTTATTTCGACTGTTTCGTTCCCATTTTCATTGGGCGTGCAACCGTCTAAACCGCGGAAGGTGAAACCTTTTTAAATCTGAGGCGCAACCCGCTCGCGCCATCATTGCAACCGCGGCACCAAACGACGTGCAACCAGCCTGTAACAGCTCGCGTCACCGAACTGCACACTGCTGGTGCGGGACTGCTACAACCCGCACCATTACAGGCTAGTCGCTACGCCGAAAAGCGCCGCGTTACGCAACATATTTCAACACTCAGATGACGATGCGCAGGCACTGGCCCGCGTGATACAGCGAGAACCCGGCCTCGTACAGGCAACTGCGCAATCCGACACCGGCCAGGGGCTGCATCGGTGCGAAGGGGATCGGCAGGGTTTGAGGATTTCCGTTACACAGGTAGTCGGCGAAGGCTTTGCCGACCACGGTGCCGGTGGTCACGCCGCGACCGTTGTAGCCGGTGACAGCCACCAGTCCCGGCGCCGGCTCGAACAGCCGCATCAAATGATCGGGGGTGAAGGCGATGCGCCCGGTCCAGGTGCACTCCCATTCCACCGGCTTCAGGTTGGGGAAGTAATGCTGCTGCACCCGATCGGCCCAGGCCTTGAGGAACCACGTCGGTTTCTGGTTGCCGTTGCCCAGACTGCCGAGCAACAACCGGCCGTCCTTGTCGCGACGGATGCTGCTCAGCACTTGGCGTGTGTCCCACGAGCCTTGCCCGCCGGGGAGGATGTCATGGGCGGCGTCTTCGGTCAGCGGCACCGAGGCGACCTGATAGTAGTAACCGGGGAAGAAGTTGCGCTTGAGTTCGGTCCAGTCGCCTTCGGTGTAGGCATTCGAGGCGATCACCACTTGCTCGGCGAGCACCGAACCGTGCTCGGTCTGCACTGACCATTGCTGGCCCACGCGCTCGAGACGGCTAACCGGCGAGTGATCGAACATCTGTCCGCCCAGGCCCTTCACCGCGTTGGCCAGTCCAGTGACATAAGCCATCGGATTGAGCGTACCGGCGCGGCGATCAAGCAGTGCGGCGGCGATCTTCTGGGTGCCGGTGGCTTGCTCGCAGGCCTTGCCGGTGAGCAACTCGACCGGCGCGCCGCGACGCTTCCATTGTTGCTCGCGACTGCGCAGATCCGCCTCGCCCTTAGCATTGTGCGCCATGTGCAGCGTGCCTTCGCGGCGCAACTGGCAATCGATGTTGTATTTATCCACAAGGCTGAACACCAGCGCCGGCGCCGCCCCGAGCATGCGGTTGAGCTGACTGCCGACCGCCTCGCCGAACCCGGCCTCGATCTCGTCCGGCGGGATCCACATGCCGGCGTTGACCAGCCCGACGTTGCGCCCGGAACCGCCATGCCCGGCGCGATGCGCTTCGAGCACGCAGACGCTTTTGCCTTTTTCCAACAGATGCAGCGACGCCGACAACCCGGTAAACCCGGCGCCGATCACGCAGACATCGACTTTGACTTCGCCTCTGAGCGCGGTGTTATCCGGGCGCTGCGGCGTGAGTTTTTCCCACAGACATTCTTCGCGTAACGGCATTGCCAGACTCCAACAGAAACCTAACAAACACTGCATACCCTGTGGGAACGAACCCAGTGGTGAGGGGATTTATCCCCGACGGGCTGCGTAGCGGCCCCAAAACCTGCAATCGCGCACTGCCAGACAAAACCGCATACAACTGTTTTGCGGCTGCTTCGCAGCCGGTCGGGGATAAATCCCCTCACCACAAAAGCTCTCCTACAGGAGATATCCACCTGTCAGTCGAAGGTGATGCCCTGCGCCAGCGGCAATTCCAGCGAGTAGTTCACGGTATTGGTCTGCCGGCGCATATACGCGCGCCAGGCGTCAGAGCCGGACTCACGACCGCCGCCGGTCTCCTTCTCGCCACCAAATGCGCCGCCGATTTCCGCGCCGCTCGGGCCGATGTTGACGTTGGCGATGCCGCAGTCGCTGCCGACCGCCGACATGAACTGCTCGGCCTCGCGCACATCAGTGGTGAAGATGCACGACGACAAACCTTGCGGCACCGCGTTGTTCAGGCGCAGCGCTTCCTGGAAGTCGCTGTAGCCGACGACATAGAGAATCGGGGCGAAGGTTTCGCTGCAGACCACGTCGCTCTGCTCTGGCATTTCGACAATGGCCGGCGACACGTAATAGGCGTTGGGGAACTGATCTTCCAGCTGACGCTTGCCGCCGAACACCCGGCCACCCTCGCTCAGTGCCTGCTCCAGCGCGTCCTGCATGTTTTCGAAGCTGTGTTTGTCGATCAGCGGGCCGACCAGATTGCCTTCCAGCGGATGGCCAATACGCACTTTCGCGTACGCGGCTTTGAGGCGGGTGACGATTTCTTCCTTCACCGATTCATGGGCAATCAGCCGCCGCAGGGTGGTGCAACGCTGCCCGGCAGTACCGACCGCACTGAACAGAATGGCGCGCACGGCCATGTCCAGATCGGCGCTCGGGCCGAGGATCATCGCGTTGTTGCCGCCCAGTTCGAGAATGCTGCGGGCGAAACGTGCGGCGACTTTCGGTGCCACTTCGCGGCCCATGCGGGTACTGCCGGTGGCGCTGATCAGCGCGACACGCGGGTCATCCACCAGCGCTTCGCCGGCATCACGGCCACCGATGATCACCTGGCACAGGTGCGCCGGCGCATCGCTGAAATTCTTCACCACACGGTCGAACAGTGCCTGACAGGCCAGTGCAGTCAGCGGGGTTTTCTCCGACGGTTTCCACACCACCGGGTTGCCGCAGACCAACGCCAGCGTGGTGTTCCACGCCCACACTGCGACCGGGAAGTTGAACGCGCTGATCACGCCGACCACGCCCAGCGGATGCCAGGTTTCACGCATGTGGTGGCCCGGGCGCTCGGAGGCGATGGTCAAACCGTACAACTGACGCGACAGGCCGACGGCGAAGTCGCAGATGTCGATCATTTCCTGCACTTCACCGAGGCCTTCCTGAGTGATCTTGCCCGCTTCCCACGACACCAGCTCGCCGAGGTCAGCCTTGTATTCACGCAGCACTTCACCGAACTGACGCACCAGCTCGCCGCGACGCGGGGCCGGCACCTTGCGCCACTGCTCGAACGCATGATCTGCGCGACTGATGTGCTGCTCGACTTCGGCCGGGCCTTCCCAGTTCACGGCGGCGATGCGGCTGCCGTCGATGGGCGAATGCACCGGCACTTTGCCGTTCTGGTACAGGGCCGGGTTCACACCAAGACGATCAAGCAATGCGGCTACCATGGGTCACTCCTCAAGCGAAAAACTGAATGTGTGCGGCCGAACGTTCACGACCGGGCAGGCCTTTAGTTGTAGCTTCCCGAAGGCAAGGCAACAAACGACCTTTACGCGAGATATCATTCCGTTTATTCATGCTGCGCATAGAAAGACAAGAAAAAGGGATCACCCATGCTGAACAAACGCCACTTGCCGTCGATCACTGCGCTGCAGTGCTTCGAAGCCGTGACCCGGCACCTGAGCTTCACCCGGGCCGCCGAAGAACTGAACCTGACCCAGAGCGCGGTCAGCAAACAGGTCGCGCAGCTTGAGGAACTGTTGCAGCACTTGTTGTTCCGCCGGGTACGTCGGCGTTTGCAGATGACCCCGGCCGGGGATTTGTACCTGGTGGAAGTCCGAAAAATCCTCACGCAGGTGGAAATGTCCACGCATTACCTGCGTTCTTACGGCGGTGAGACCGAAGTCCTGCGCGTTTCTACGCCTTCGACCTTCGGCGCGCGCTGGCTGGTACCGCGTCTGAAGGGCTGGCGTCTGCGCCATCCGTCGATCCATCTCGACCTGTGCAACGAGCAGGAGGCCGATGACTTGCTGCAGGGGCGCAGCGATCTGGCGTTCTATTTCGGCCAGGGTTCGCGCCCCGGCACCGAATGCCTGAAGCTGTTCGGCGAAGAGCTGGTGCCGGTCTGTGCGCCGGGCAGCCTGCCGGACAGGCCCTTCACCGACCCGACGCAACTGACCGATCTGGTGCTGCTGCAAAATGCCTCGCGCCCGCAGGCCTGGCACGACTGGTTCGACAGTCAGGGTTACCACACCGAACACAGCTACCACGGGCCGCGTTTCGAAACCTTTTATATGTGCATCCGCGCCGCCCAGGTCGGCTGCGGTGTGGCGCTGCTGCCGCGGTTTCTGGTGGAAGAGGAATTGGCCGACGGCAAACTGGTCATTCCCTGGCAGCATGCCATGCCCAGTTCCGACGCCTATTACCTGGCCTACCCGGAGCATGCGGCGGAAGTGCCGAAAGTGCGGGATTTTGTGAAGTGGATGCTGGAGCAGATCGATAGCCCAGCGGTTCAACAGGTCTGAGCACTACCCTGTGGCGAGGGGATTTATCCCCGATGGGTTGCGCAGCGACCCCCAAAACTCAAGAGCGACGACTGCTGCGCAGTCGATCGGGGATAAATCCCCTCACCACAAATGAGCTTCACCTGCCAAAAATTGCTGGCAATCCCCACCATTGATATGCGCCACTAGCGTCATTGATTGATCCCGCGCAACCGCGCGGTGCACCTGGAGACCCCGTTTATGAGCGAGAGTGTATTTGCCGATCGCATCGTGCAGAACCTGCTCGACACCGACTTCTACAAACTGACGATGATGCAGGCGGTGCTGCACAACTACCCCAACGTCGAAGTCGAATGGGAGTTTCGTTGCCGTAACAGCGAGGATCTGCGGCCGTATCTGGCCGAGATTCGCTACCAGATCGAGCGCCTGGCCGAGCTGAGTCTGAGTGCCGACCAGTTGAGTTTTCTCGAGCGCATCACCTTCCTCAAACCGGATTTCCTGCGCTTTCTCGGCCTGTTCCGCTTCAACCTGCGCTACCTGCACACCGGCATCGAGAACGGCGAACTGTTCATCCGTCTGCGCGGCCCGTGGCTGCATGTGATTCTGTACGAAGTGCCGCTGCTGGCGATCGTCAGCGAAGTGCGCAACCGCTATCGCTACCGGGAAATCGAGCTGGTACAGGCGCGGGAACAGCTGTATCGCAAGTTCGACTGGCTCAGTGCCAACGCTTCGGCCGACGAGCTGGCGCAGTTGCAGGTCGCCGATTTCGGCACCCGCCGGCGCTTTTCGTACCGCGTGCAGGAAGAAGTGGTCAACGTGCTCAAGCATGATTTCCCCGGTCGCTTCGTCGGTACCAGCAACGTGCACCTGTCCCGGGAGCTGGACATGAAACCGCTGGGCACCATGGCCCATGAATGGATCATGGCGCACCAGCAACTCGGCCCACGGCTGATCGACAGTCAGATCGCCGCCCTCGATTGCTGGGTACGCGAGTACCGTGGCCTCCTCGGGATCGCTCTCACCGACTGCATCACCACCGACGCCTTCCTCGGCGATTTCGATCTGTTTTTCGCCAAGCTCTTCGATGGTCTGCGCCACGATTCCGGGGATCCGGTGCAGTGGGGCGAAAAATGCATCGCCCACTACCACAAGCTTGGCATCGACCCGATGAGCAAGACCCTGGTGTTCTCCGACAGCCTGACCCTGCCCAAGTCGCTGGAGATCTTCCGCGCGCTGCACGGACGAATCAACGTCAGCTTTGGCATCGGTACCAACCTGACCTGTGACATTCCGGGTGTCGAACCGATGAGCATCGTGCTTAAAATGACCGCCTGCAACGGCCAGCCGGTGGCGAAGATCTCCGACGAGCCCGGCAAGACCCACTGCAAAGATCCGAATTTCGTCGCCTATTTGCGACATGTGTTTCAGGTTCCTGCCGATTCCAGTCTATCTAGCAAGGAGTGAATTCATGCAAGCCGTACAGCGTGAGATTGCTGAACAGCTCAAGGTACAGCCGCCATTTGCAGGGCATCAGGCCCTCGAGGCGGAAGTTGCCAGGCGCATCACCTTTATCCAGGATTGCCTGGTCAACTCCGGCCTCAAGAACTTGGTGCTGGGCATCAGCGGCGGCGTCGACTCGCTGACCGCCGGCCTGCTGGCCCAGCGCGCCATGCGTGAACTGCGCGAGCGCACCGGCGATAGCAGCTACAAGTTCATCGCCGTGCGCCTGCCGTACGAAACCCAGTTCGATGAGCACGATGCGCAAGCGTCGGTGGATTTCATCGCCCCGGACGAACGCCACACCGTGAACATCGGCCCGGCGGTCAAATCGCTGGCCAGTGAAGTGGCGGCGTTCGAAGGCAAACATGCGGTGTCGGTGGATTTCGTGCTCGGTAACACCAAGGCGCGGATGCGCATGGTCGCCCAGTACACCATCGCCGGCGCGGCGCACGGTCTGGTGATCGGCACCGACCACGCGGCGGAAGCGGTGATGGGCTTCTTCACCAAATTCGGTGACGGTGCCTGCGACCTGGCCCCGCTCAGCGGTCTGGTGAAAAACCAGGTCCGGGCGATCGCCCGCAGCTTCGGCGCACCGGAATCGCTGGTGGAAAAAGTGCCGACCGCGGATCTGGAAGACCTGTCGCCGGGCAAACCGGACGAAGCCTCCCATGGCGTAACCTACGCCGAGATCGACGCCTTCCTGCACGGCGAGCCGGTGCGTCAGGAAGCGTTCGACATCATCGTCAATACGTACAACAAGACTCATCACAAGCGTGTGATGCCGTTTGCGCCTTGATCGGTAAGTGAATGAAAAGCCCGCTAAGGAGTGATCCTCAGCGGGCTTTAGCAGTGTCAATAAACGATTTAACGGGCTTTGGGTGCAACCACCCTGAATGCCCAAGGGTCCGAGACTCGACCACTCGCCGTTACCGCTCTGATGGTGTGAACCTTTTCAGCCAGATTCGAAATCTTTGCCGTGTAGATTCCATTCAAGTTAGCCGTGAATTTAACCAGATCGTTATCGTAGTCGACGATTGTTCCGTTTTCACCAGGGTTTGCCGTACCGACAACCGTTAACGATGTATCGGTCGTTTGCTCGTGATTGTCGATCAACTGCCCGCTTTCTCCCAGAAGAAACTGGATGCTTACCGGCACGGAGTTCACGACTCGAATGTTCCAGGGACTGGATTCAACACCATCGCTTCCTACCACGGTGAAGCTATGCGCCCCCACTGACAGTCCGTTCAGCACAGCACTCCAGTGCGCATTTGCATCGATATTCAGTGTGCCTACATGAATTCCGTTATCCAGAAGACTGACTGTTGTATTTGGCTCTCCCTCACCTACAAAACTCAGATCGACAAACGTAGTGCTTCCACCATTTTCGATGACGTCTCCGCTGGGATCGTTTATCCACAAAATTGCGGCGTGCAGGGGCAGTTTCATGTGAACTATGTATAGATCAGACACCTGCCCGTCGGTGGTTTCCACGGTGTAGAAATGCGGCCCGTTTTTCTGATCTGTAATGATCAAACTGTAGTGGCCAACGTGATCAACATTTACCGGGGAGTGCGCAGGGATACCGTTGTCGAAAAGCTGCGCCTTTTGATTGGGAGCAGCGGAACCAACAAAAGACAAATATGGATTTGTGCTGACCCCGCCATTTTCGATGAGTTCACCATTGCCATTGGTAACTGTCTCAATGACGGTTCCGCTTGTCACATTACTTCTGTTCGGATCCTGAACCAACGTACGCTGCTGGGGTAATTTCTCTTGATCGGTCATACGAAATCTCCTTTTTCGGAATGGATGCGTACAGTCATCTGAGCGCACCCTCATTCGAGGCTTCTTCGAAATCCGTGTCTACTGTCAGAAATAACAGGTACGAGGGCAATTCCGACGGGCGGTCATGATCACAGAAATGAGGTAAGGTGCAGATTTGATCAGCAGAAAAAAACGCCGCTGCAATCACTTGCAGCGGCGTTTTTCGTGTTACGTGTGAGCCGTATTACTTTAGGGTCACGGTGCCTTTCATCATCGAGATGTGGCCCGGGAACGAGCAGAAGAAGCCGTACTTCTCGTCAGCCTTGAGCTTGGACACGTCGATGGTCAGCGAGTCGGTTTCCTTGGCGCCGATGATCTTGGTGTGAGCGATGACACGCTCGTCACCGTCCTTCAGGTAGTTCTTGTCGATCCCGGCAGCCAGGCCGTCGGTAGCGATCGGCTGCATGTCGGCTTCTTTGCTGACCACCAGGTTATGGCCCATGACGTTCTTCGGCAGGCTGCCGGAGTGGGTCAGTTCGACGGTGAAGGTCTTGCAGCTCTTGTCGATCACGATTTCCTTGGCGTTGAAGGACATCTGGTCGGTGGAATCAACGGTGGTTTTGCACTCGGCAGCCATCAATTGGCTGCTGGCCAGCGCCAGCAGGGATACCGCAACAACTTTGGAAAACATGGTGAATCTCCAAGGCAGGGTTAACAAAAACACTAATGGTGGAAAGACTGCCTGAAATCTTCGCAAGTTCCTATGACTTGAGTCAAAAATTGTATACAACTTTCAGGCTATGACACTCATCGAAACATTCTACCGGCGATAATCCCGGGCCGGGCCTATGATCGGCGCATCTACTGAAACGGAGTGCCTGTCATGTTCTTTAACGGTCTGTTGTGCAGTTTGCTCGCCGCCTACGCCTGTGGCGCCAGCGGTACCTTTGAGTCGCCAGAACGCGAAGCTTAGCCCTTGGATCGAGGCGTGCCAGCCATTACCCTGTGACGGATTGACCCAGGAGGAAGGCATGTCTCTCACATCCGTTTGTATATTTTGCGGTGCCAACGCCGGCACTGATCCGGCTTACACCGAAGCCGCCCAAGCCCTTGGCCGGGCTCTCGCCGAGCGCCAGCTGACGCTGGTTTACGGCGGTGGTGCCGTGGGCCTGATGGGCCTGGTGGCGGACGCCGCACTGGCCGCTGGCGGCGAAGTGATCGGGATCATTCCGCAAAGCCTGATGGACAAGGAGATCGGCCACAAGAGCCTGACCCGTCTCGAAGTCGTCGATGGCATGCATGCGCGCAAGGCACGCATGGCCGAGCTGAGCGATGCGTTCATTGCGTTGCCCGGCGGTCTTGGCACGCTGGAAGAGCTGTTCGAAGTCTGGACCTGGGGCCAGCTCGGCTACCACGGCAAGCCGCTGGGGTTGCTGGAAGTGAACGGTTTTTACAGCAAACTCACTGCATTTCTCGACCATATCGTCGGCGAAGGCTTCGTTCGCGCGCCACACCGTGACATGCTGCAAGTGAGCGAATCGCCACAAATCCTGCTCGACGCCCTGGACCAGTGGCAGCCGACCGTCACGCCCAAGTGGGTCGACCAAAAACCCGGCTAACCGCCGGGCACCGATACAGGGCAGAATACGCGCCGCTCAACCTCACCTTCGACCCCAGAGGATCGCCCATGGCCAAACCCAATTACTCCTTCGCCAAACGTCAACGAGACCTGGAAAAGGAAAAGAAGAAAGAGGAAAAGCTTCAGCGCAAGAAACAACAGGCTGAAGAAGCGGCACTGAACCCAGACGGGGAAGTGGCGACTGACGACGATGTTGATGTTGATGCACCGAAAGACCAGGCGCCTGACGCCTGAGCTGATTGCTGATTCGCTCCCTGAGGGAGCGATCTGTGGTGAGGGAGCTTGCTCCCGCTGGGTTGCGCAGCGACCCCAAATTGTTTTGCGACTGCTTCGCAGTCGAGCGGGAGCAAGCTCCCTCGCCACATTGGCTCTCCCCAGTGAAATTACCTTATTCCAATGGCATTACCGTGACCCGCACTTCCGGATCATGCGAACCGCCTCCCAGAATCACCCCGCGCAACGGCGACACATCGGAAAAATCCCGGCCCCACGCCAGAGTGATGTGCTCCAGCGCCGGCTGCACATTGTTGGTTGGATCGAAATCCACCCACCCCAGTACCGGGCAGAACACCGACACCCAGGCATGCGACGCGTCGGCGCCGATCAGCCGTGGCTGCCCCGCTGGCGGCTGGGTCAGCAGATAACCACTGATGTAGCGCGCTGCCAGCCCTCGCGAACGCACACAAGCGAGCATCAGGTGCGCGAAGTCCTGACACACGCCGCGCCGGCGCTCCAGCACCTCGACCAGCGGCGTCGCCACCTGCGTCGCCTCGGCATCGAAGGTAAACTCGCTGAAAATCTTCTGCATCAAGGCCTGCACACCGAGCAGCAACGGGCGGCCCGGCGGAAAACAGCTCTCGGAAAACTCGACGAAGCTGCGTTTCAAATGCACATAGGGTGACTGAAAGCGATAGCGACAAGCCTCCAGTATGTCGGCGGACAACGGCTGGCTGCTGTAGGTCAGCGCATTGCGCGTCTGCTCCCACGCTGGGGACAGACTGAAATCCGCCAGTGGCCGCGCCAGCACCTCGACCGTGAGCCGGGCGTTGACCTGCAACTCATCGTGCGGGCGCTCGAAGGCCAGACGAGTCAGCGGATTGCCGAACACATCCAGCTCATCCCGCCGCGTGGTCGGCTGCGGGCTGATCAGCAATTGCTGCTCGGTGCAGCGCTGCCATGTGCATTCACGCGGCCACAGGTGCGCCAATTGCTGTGCCAGCGACACCGGGCTGTCGTAGTGATAACAGGTGTCGTGGAAGATCTGGTAATGGGCGCTCATCAGACGGACACCGTGCGCTGACTGACATCATCGACATGGGCAAAGTGGCGCAGCGCCAGCCGATCCGAGACCTGCCCGCTGGCCTCGGCAATCTCCTGCAGCAGATCCGCCAGACCATCGAGCGCGGCACGCACGCTGTTCTCCCCGAACAGCGGGTTCTCCAGACAGCCCAGATCGAACCGCGCCAGACGCTCGACCAGTTGCGGCAACCCGGCCTCGCGAGGCAGGCCGAAATCATCATTCAATCGCTTGAGCGTGCGGGTCACCAGTTTCAACTGAAACAGCACCGCATGCGGGTTCTGCTCGTCCAGCAGCAACAGGTCGAGCACCGGAATCAACTGCGCCACCGCCAGATACCGCGAACGGTAGGTGATGCTGCTGTTGCCCAGCTCCAGCAGCCATTCCAGCCCCGCCTGATCGAACGCCCCGGCGCCGCGCAGAAACGCCGCCAGACTGCTGCTGAGAAACTGCAAACGCTCGATGCGCCGGCCGATCATCAGGAAGCGCCAGCCTTCGTCGCGGGTCATGTCGTCGAGCGCGAAACCCGAGAGCGCCGCCAGCGACATCACCAGCCGGTTGAGGAAATCCAGCAACTCGCCGAAATCCGGCTCCTCGGTGTCCAGTTCCAGCGCCTCACGCTGCAACTCGACCAACGCCTGCCAGTTCTCCCGCGAAAGCTTGCCGCGCACCTGCGAGGCCGCCCACTGCAGGCGCTGCAGATTGGAGCGCAGGCTGAACGACCAGTCCTCGCCGAGCAGCGCCGCCAGCAGCCGCTCCGGCAACTCGCCCTCCTCCGGCAGCAACATCAGGCGCTCGCCAAGCTCCACGGCCGCCTGCAAGGCTTGCGGGTCATCGCCATCGACATAACGCGCGAGCATGATTCGCAGCAGTCGCGCACTGTCGTCACAACGCTCGCAGTAACGGCCGAACCAGAACAGGTTCTCCACCACCCGCGAGGGCAGGTACGGATCGCGGCGCACCAGATCGTGCACGCCGACATTGCGCTGGGTTTTCCATTGTTCGCCACTCGGCGCACGCTCGCCCAACACCCAGGTGTCCTTGCTCGCACCACCGCGCTGCATCGACACCACTTCCGCATCGGCCTCGGCGGCGACCCGGGTCAGTCCACCGGGCAATACGCGATAACCGTCACCACTGGCCACCGCGTACACGCGCATGCCGATCGCTCGCGGTTGCAGTTGGCCGTCTTCAGCCTGCCAGACTGGCGCCTGGGACAGCTGCGCCAGTTCTTGTGCGACATAGGCGTATGGCCGCGCCTGCATGCGTTCGGCGAGCGCCTGACGCTGTTGTTCGCTCAGATCGCGGCCGAACACCGGGGCGAAGCTTTGTGAGGGGAACGCCGGTTTGATCAGCAGCTCCGGAAGCTTTTCCAGCGCCTGCGCCAATACCGGCGCCTCGCCGCACCACCATGTAGCGATGGACGGCAACAGCAGTTCTTCGCCGAACAGGTATTGATTGATCTTCGGTAAAAATCCGAGCAATCCCGGCGACTCCAGCACGCCGCTGCCCAGGGCATTGGCCACCAGCACCCGACCCTGACGCACCGCTTCCAGCAAGCCGGGCACACCGAGTGCCGAGTCGGTGCGCAGCTCCAGCGGATCGCAGAAGTCATCGTCGAGCCGGCGCATGATCGCGTGCACCCGGCGCAGGCCGCTGAGGGTTTTCAGGTACACCGTGGCGTCGCGCACCGTCAGGTCCCCGCCCTCCACCAGTGGATAACCGAGCTGGCGCGCCAGATACAAATGTTCGAAATAGCTTTCGTTGAAGCGCCCCGGCGTGAGCAACACCACCAGTGGCGCATCGTCGTCACACGGCGCCTGACGCGCGAGGGTTTCCTGCAGGGTGCGGAAGAATCCGGCGAGGTGCTGCACTTTCAGATCGCGGTACAGCTCGGGAAACGCCCGCGAAACAATGGTGCGGTTTTCCAGCGCATAACCCGCCCCCGACGGAGCCTGGGTACGATCCGCCGTGACCCACCAGCGCCCGTCCGGCGCCCGCGCCAGATCCACGGCGTACAGATGCAGAAAGGCATCTTCCGGTGGCGCGATGCCCTGACAGGGCCAGAGAAAATTGTTGTGGCCGAACACCAGCTCCGCCGGCAACAGCCCTTCGCTGATCAACCGTTGCGGCCCGTACAGATCAGCCAGCACCGCATTGAGCAGGCGTGCACGCTGGGCAATGCCCGCCGACAGTTGCTGCCACTCATCAGCAGCAATCACGTGCGGCAGCAGGTCCAGCTCCCACGGACGGTCAGCGCCCTTGGGATCGGCATAGACGTTGTAGGTCACGCCGTTTTCCTGAATCTGCCGGGCCAGCAACGCCTGCCGCTGCACCAGTTGCGCCGGGGTGCTGCGCTGCAATTGATCGAACAGCCGCCGCCAGTGCGGGCGCACTTCCCCGCTGTCGTTCAGCAGTTCGTGATAAGTGCCCGCCGTCAGCGGGTAGCGGTCTAGCAGGTCAGGCATGGAAAGCTCGGCAGACAGCAGGGAACGGTCAGACTAACGCAGGCACATGACGTGCGGATATACGAAAAATCCGCATGTCGTGCAGGACTTAGAAACGTCGCAAATCGAGCGTCATCGGCAGCTCGTCGGAGATTGTCAGGTTCGGTATCGGAAGTTTCCCCGGTGTATGTCCGATGCGGAAAAACCGCGCCATGCGTCGACTCTCCGCCTCGTTGGCATTGACCGGTAGCGTCTCGTAATTGCGCCCGCCCGGGTGTGCCACGTGGTACTGGCAACCGCCCAGCGAACGCTGCATCCAGGTGTCGAGCAGGTCGAACACCAGCGGCGCGTGCACCGGGATGGTCGGTTGCAGGCAGTTGGCCGGTTGCCAGGCCCGAAAGCGCACGCCGGCGACGAACTCACCGATGCGCCCGGTCGGTTGCAGCGGCAGCGGAATGCCGTTGCAGGTCAGCAGATACCGCTGCGGCGGCAAGCCGCTGAGCTTGATCTGCAAACGCTCCAGCGACGAATCGACATAACGCACCGTGCCACCCGCCGTACCCTCCTCGCCCAGCACATGCCAAGGTTCCAGCGCCTGGCGCAGCTCCATCTCGATGCCGCTGACCGCGTAATCGCCGACCTTGGGAAAACGGAACTCCAGATGCGCAGCGAACCACTCGGCGCGCAATGGATAACCGGCGTTGTTCAGTTCGACGATGACGTCGGCGAAATCCTGCTCGATAAAGTGCGGCAGCATGAAACGGTCGTGCAGCTCGGTGCCCCAGCGCGCCAGTTTCGGCGGCGCATATGGCTCGCGCCAGAATCGCGCAACCAGCGCGCGCAGCAACAACTGCTGAGCCAGGCTCATCCGCGCATGCGGCGGCATTTCGAAGGCGCGCAGCTCCAGCAGCCCGAGACGCCCGGTGGCGCCATCCGGCGAATACAGTTTATCGATGCAGAATTCGGCGCGGTGGGTGTTGCCGGTGACATCGATCAGCAGATTGCGCAGCAGGCGATCCACCAGCCAGGGCGCGCATGCCTCGCCCGGCTCAGGCATCTGCGCGAAGGCGATTTCCAGTTCGTACAGGGCATCGTTGCGCGCTTCATCGACCCGCGGCGCCTGCGAGGTCGGGCCGATGAACAAGCCGGAAAACAGGTAGGACAGCGACGGATGGTTGTGCCAGTAGCTGATCAGACTCCGCAGCAGGTCCGGGCGGCGCAGGAATGGTGAGTCTGCCGGGGTCGCGCCACCGAGGACGAAATGATTACCGCCGCCGGTGCCGGTGTGGCGTCCGTCGATCATGAATTTCTCGGTGGTCAGCCGCGTCTGTCGCGCCTGTTCATAGAGAAATTCGGTGCGTTCCACCAGTTCGTCCCAGGTCGCCGATGGTTGCACGTTGACCTCGATCACGCCCGGATCCGGGGTGATGCGGAAGTTGCTCAGGCGCGGATCGCTCGGTGGCTCGTACCCTTCCAGCAGCACCGGGCAATGCAGTTCTTCGGCGGTAGCCTCGATGGCCGCCACCAGCTCCAGATAGTCCTCGACCCGCTCCAGCGGCGGCATGAACAGATAGAGACGCCCTTCGCGGGCCTCGGCGCAGAAGGCGGTGCGAGTCAGCCAGTCGGCGGACTCGTCGATTTTCGGCGCGCGTTCGTCAGTCGTCGCCGCTTCGCCCAGACTGTTGAGCTGGGCAGTGTCTGGCAGCTCGGGGAAGTCCTGATTCGGATCGTTGGGATGAATGAACGGATACTCGGCGGCCTTCACCCACGGCTGTGAACCGAGTGGCAGGCGGTAACCCAGCGGCGAATCCCCCGGCACCAGCCGGCAATGCTCGTCGCGCAGATACCAGCGCCCGCTCTGCCATTGATCACCCTTGGCGGTACGGGCCAGCGGCAGCACCTGGCCAATCACTTTATCCAGGCCCTGAGCGAAGACCTTGCGCAGACGCGCACGCTCCAGCGGTTCTTCAAGACGCGCGTCTTCGGCGCTGACGTTGCTCGGCAATGCGCCTTCGCGCCAGAGGTAATAGAAGTTGTCTTCGTAGGCTGGAAACACGAAACGTGCGGGCAGTTTCAAGCGTTCGGCAACACTCGCCAGAAAACGCCCGGCCAGTTCGCCATTGGCGCTGTAGTCCTGCTGCTCATCGGCGATCAGCGCGCCGTTGTGCCAGATCGGCACGCCATCGCGGCGCCAATAGCAGTTGAGCGACCAACGCGGCAATTGCTCGCCCGGATACCACTTGCCCTGACCGAAATGCACCAGACCTTTCGGCGCATAGTGCTGGCGCATGCGCTGGAACAGTTCGGCGGACAGTCGGCGCTTGTCCGGCCCCAACGCGGCAGTGTTCCATTCGGCACCGTCCGGGTCGTCGATGGAAACGAAGGTCGGCTCGCCGCCCATCGTCAGGCGCACATCACCTTGCAGCAGGTCGGCATCGATCTGCCGGCCCAGTGCCTGAATCGCCAGCCATTGCTCATCGGTGTAGGGCTTGGTCACCCGTGGCGCTTCCCAGATCCGCTCCACCGACATTTCGTGGCTGAACTGGCATTCGCACGGCTCGACCAGGCCACTGATCGGCGCGGCTGAGGACGGATCGGGGCTGCAGGCCAGCGGGATATGCCCTTCGCCGGCGAACAACCCGGACGTAGCATCCAGACCGATCCAGCCAGCGCCCGGCAAGTACACCTCGCACCAGGCGTGCAGGTCGGTGAAATCCACCTCGGTACCGGACGGGCCGTCGAGGCTCTTCACGTCGGCGGTCAGTTGAATCAGATAACCGGAAACGAACCGCGCGGCCAGCCCGAGGTTGCGCAGCAGCTGCACCAGCAGCCACGCCGAGTCGCGGCAGGAGCCGGAGGCATGTTCGAGGGTGTGTTCCGGGGTCTGCACGCCCGGTTCCATGCGGATCAGGTAACGGATGTCTTCGCTGAGGCGCTGGTTGAGCATCACCAGGAAATCCACGGCGGGCAGTGGCGTGCGGTCGATCCCGTCCAGATAGGCTTTGAATGCCGGGGTCAGCGGTAGGGTTTCGAGGTATGGCGCCAGCTCTTTGCGCTCATCGGCGGCGTAGGTAAAGGGGATGTTCTCGGCATAGGGTTCGAGGAAGAAGTCGAACGGATTGAACACCGCCATCTCGGCCAGCAAGTCGACTTCGATGCGCAACTCGTCGGTTTTCTCGGGGAATACCAGACGCGCGAGGTAGTTGCCCTGCGGGTCTTGCTGCCAGTTGATGAAATGCTGCTCGGGCGAAACCCTTAGCGCATACGAGAGAATCCGCGTGCGGCTATGGGCAGCCGGGCGCAGGCGGACGATCTGCGGGCCGAGTTCGACAGCGCGGTCGTAGCGGTAATGCGTGACGTGATGCAATGCGACATGAATCGACACGGCGTGCCTCCTGCGAGCCTAAGCGTATTCGAAAGCGCGCAAGACTTATGCCATGCAGGGGCTTGGGCGCTTTTCCGGAATGCTCAGGGCAGTACAGCACCAAAATCGGGCGATGCGGGGAAATGCTTTAGTGAAGTTGCGCCTAAATGTGGCGGCAGTGGTAGATGCGGCGCCTGAGATGACGCCTTCGCGAGCAAGCTCGCTCCCACAGGAGACCGCATTCCAACTGTGGGAGCGGGCTTGCTCGCGAAAGGGCCAGTCGTTTCAGCACACTTCATGAACCCTGAAATGCAAAACGCCAACCCGAAGGTTGGCGTTCTGTTGAAACAAAAAGCGACTTACCGCGGAACGACTGGCTTGCGCGCCGGTTTCGGCCCCTTGCCCTTGGCCGCTTCCTTGCGCTCCTTGGCCGCTTGCTGGTTGCGGGCGAACGCCGCAGCCTTGGCTTGTTCACGCTTGTCCCAAGGATTGCCACCGTCGCTGGCACGCGGTGGCAGGCCATTGTGCTGAGTGAGAATCTTGGTGGTCTTCTCTTTCGCGACCTTGTGGCTGCCGGCCGGCGTCGAGTTCTTGCGACGAGCGCTCTGGTAGCTGTCGGTGGCCGGCTGATGCAGCGGAATCAACTGATCCTTGCCTGGACCGATCAGATCACCACGACCCATGCGGATCAACGCTTCGCGCAGCATCGGCCAGCCTTTCGGATCGTGATAACGCAGGAACGCCTTGTGCAGGCGACGCTGCTCTTCGCTCTTGACGATGGTTACGCCGTCGCTCTTGTAGGTGACCTTGCGCAGCGGGTTCTTGCCCGAGTGGTACATCGCGGTGGCGGTGGCCATCGGCGACGGGTAGAACGCCTGCACCTGGTCGGCACGGAAACCGTTGCCCTTGAGCCACAGCGCCAGGTTCATCATGTCTTCGTCGGTAGTGCCCGGGTGCGCGGCGATGAAGTACGGGATCAGGTACTGCTCTTTGCCTGCTTCCTTGGTGTACTTCTCGAACATGCGCTTGAACTTGTCATAGCTGCCAATGCCCGGTTTCATCATCTGGTTGAGCGGACCTTCCTCGGTATGTTCCGGGGCGATCTTCAGGTACCCGCCGACGTGGTGGGTCACCAGCTCTTTGACGTACTCCGGCGACTCGACCGCGAGGTCGTAACGCAGGCCGGAGGCGATCAGGATCTTCTTCACTCCTGGCAAGGCACGGGCGCTGCGGTACAGTTGAATCAGCGACGAATGGTCGGTGTTCAGGTTCGGGCAGATGCCGGGGAATACGCAGGATGGCTTGCGGCACGCGGATTCGATTTCCGGGCTCTTGCAGGCGATGCGGTACATGTTCGCGGTCGGGCCGCCGAGGTCGGAGATGACGCCAGTGAAGCCCGGAACCTTGTCGCGGATCTCTTCGATTTCGCGAATGATCGATTCTTCGGAACGGTTCTGGATGATCCGGCCTTCGTGCTCGGTGATCGAGCAGAAAGTGCAGCCGCCGAAGCAGCCACGCATGATGTTCACCGAGAAACGGATCATGTCGTAGGCCGGGATCTTTTCCTTGCCGTACGCCGGGTGCGGAACCCGTGCGTAAGGCATGCCGAACACGTAGTCCATTTCTTCAGTGGTCATCGGAATCGGCGGCGGGTTGAACCAGACGTCGATCTCGCCATGTTTCTGCACCAGCGCACGGGCGTTGCCCGGGTTGGTTTCCAGGTGCAGTACGCGGTTGGCGTGGGCGTACAGGACCGGGTCGTTACGCACCTTTTCCATCGACGGCAGGCGGATTACGGTCTTGTCGCGGGTCATACGCGGGCTGGCCAGGATCTGTACGACCTTGGCCTCCTCGGGATCATCCACCGGCCCCTTTTCTTGCTCGATAGCGCAAGCCTGGGTGTCCTGAGTATTCACGTACGGGTTGATGATCTTGTCGACCTTGCCCGGACGGTCGATGCGCGTGGAATCGACTTCGTACCAGCCCTGCGGCGTGTCACGACGGATGAACGCGGTGCCGCGCACGTCGGTGATGTCTTCGATCTTGTGACCGTAGGACAGACGCTGGGCTACTTCGACAATGGCGCGCTCGGCGTTGCCGTACAGCAGAATATCGGCGCTGGCGTCGATCAGGATCGAGTTGCGCACGCGATCCTGCCAGTAGTCGTAGTGGGCGATGCGGCGCAGCGAAGCTTCGATGCCGCCGAGGACGATCGGCACATGTTTGTAAGCTTCCTTGCAGCGCTGGCTGTAGACCAGGCTCGCGCGATCCGGACGTTTGCCCGCCATGCCACCCGGGGTGTAGGCGTCGTCGGAACGGATTTTCTTGTCCGCAGTGTAGCGGTTGATCATCGAGTCCATGTTGCCGGCCGCGACGCCGAAGAACAGGTTCGGCTCGCCGAGCTTCATGAAGTCGTCTTTGGACTGCCAGTTCGGCTGGGCAATGATCCCCACGCGGAAGCCCTGGGACTCCAGCAGCCGGCCGATGATCGCCATGCCGAACGACGGGTGATCGACGTAGGCATCACCGGTGACGATGATGATGTCGCAGGAATCCCAGCCGAGCTGATCCATCTCCTCCCTGCTCATCGGCAGGAATGGCGCTGGCCCGAAACATTCGGCCCAGTACTTTGGATAGTCAAATAACGGCTTGGCTGCTTGCATGTCGATAACCGGTGTTGGCTTTCATTGAATTTCGCGGGCGCGGAATATAGCACAAATTTTGACCAATTCCGACGACTGTGGTCGGAAATTGCGCTTTACCTGTGGCGAGGGAGCCTGCTCCCGATCGGCTGCGCAGCAATCGAATTCTGGCGGCTGCTGCGCAACCCGGCGGGAGCAAGCGCCCTCGCCACAAGTGCTCGACGTTACTCGTCGTCGTCGAAGTTGTAACTGCCCGGCGCGAGGTTTTCGAAGCGGGTGTATTTACCGATGAAGGCCAGGCGGATAAAGCCGATCGGGCCGTTCCGCTGCTTGCCGATGATGATTTCGGCGATGCCCTTGTGTTCGGTTTCCGGGTGATACACCTCGTCCCGGTACACGAACATGATGACGTCGGCGTCCTGCTCGATCGCTCCGGATTCCCGCAAGTCGGAGTTCACCGGACGCTTGTTGGGACGTTGTTCCAGGGAACGGTTGAGCTGCGACAGCGCCACCACCGGGCAGTTGAATTCCTTGGCCAGGGCTTTCAGGGATCGCGAGATCTCGGAAATCTCGTTGGTCCGGTTGTCACCGCTGGAGCCCGGAATCTGCATCAACTGCAGGTAGTCGATCATGATCAGGCCGATGTCGCCGTGCTCGCGCACCAGACGTCGGGTCCGTGCGCGCATTTCCGACGGGCTGATACCGGCGGTATCGTCAATGAACAGCTTGCGATCGTTGAGCAGGTTGACCGCCGAGGTCAGGCGCGGCCAGTCGTCGTCTTCGAGCTGACCGGAACGCACTTTGGTCTGGTCGATACGACCGAGGGACGAAAGCATACGCATGATCAGCGATTCACCTGGCATCTCGAGGGAATACACCAGCACCGCCTTGTCGCTGCGCAGTACGGCGTTTTCCACCAGATTCATCGCGAAGGTGGTTTTACCCATCGACGGACGACCGGCGACGATGATCAGGTCGGACGGCTGCAGACCGCTGGTCTTCTCGTCGAGGTCGGTATAACCGGTGGACAGACCGGTGATTGCGTCGGCGGTGTTGAACAGAGTGTCGATGCGGTCGATGGCCTTGGTCAGCAGGTCATTCACGCCCACCGGGCCGCCGGTTTTTGGCCGGGCCTCGGCAATCGCGAAGATCTGCCGCTCGGCTTCGTCGAGGATTTCCTCGGCGGTGCGACCTTCGGGGTTGAAGGCGCTGTCGGCAATTTCGGTGCTGATACCGATCAGCTGACGCAGCGTCGCCCGCTGGCGAACGATCTGCGCATAGGCCTTGATGTTGGCGACGGACGGCGTGTTTTTCGCCAGCTCGCCGAGGTAACCGAGGCCGCCGACCTGGGACGTCTGACCTTCCTTGTCCAATTGTTCGGCAAGGGTCACGACGTCGATCGGCATGTTCTGATCGGCCAGTTTGGCGATCGCACGGAAGATCAGACGGTGGTCATGTCGGTAGAAATCGCCGTCGGAGACTTGATCGAGCACGCGTTCCCAGGCGTTGTTGTCCAGCATCAGACCACCGAGTACGGCCTGTTCGGCCTCGATGGAATGCGGCGGCACCTTCAGCGCGGCGGTTTGCAGATCGTATTGCTCGGGAGCGGTGATTTCGTTCATGGCCACTTGGAGTCAGGTTTGAAAACGGGAGTACCAGAAAGACAAAGGGCACGACCTGTAAACAGGATCGTGCCCGATGTTACCGGCAAGCACCCGAGGGTGCCAGCCGACAAGTATTGCTTAAGCTGCTACCACGACAACGCGTACGGTGGCTTCAACTTCGGCGTGCAGGTGCACAGCCACGTCGAATTCACCCACGTTGCGGATGGTGCCGTTCGGCAGACGAACTTCGCTCTTCTGCACTTCAACGCCGGAAGCGGTCAGTGCGTCAGCGATGTCGTGAGTACCGATCGAACCGAACAGCTTGCCTTCGTCGCCAGCGGTGGCAGTGATGGTCACTTCCAGCTCGGCCAGTTGGGCAGCACGGCTTTCAGCCGATGCTTTACGGTCTGCGGCAGCTTTTTCCAGCTCGGCACGACGCTCTTCGAACGCAGCCAGGTTGGCAGCGGTCGCAGCGGTAGCTTTGCCGAAAGGCAGCAGGTAGTTACGGCCGTAACCGGCCTTAACGTTTACTTTGTCGCCCAGGTTGCCCAGGTTGGCGATTTTTTCCAGAAGGATCAGTTGCATGTGGAAATCCTCTTAACTTTTAACCTTCACCGTTCGCGTTATCGGTGCCTTTCGACACGTGACGACCGCGAAAATCAATCAGGCTGTCGACAATGGCCAGAACCACGAGCAACGGATAGAGCAGCTGCATGAACAGCAGCAGTGTCACGTACAACCCCACCAGCCAGAAACCGGCCAGTCGCTTCTGCCCGACCAGCCCGTGAATCAGGGCGAGTCCGGCGAACACCAGCGGTACACTGCACAACGGCGTCAACATGGCCATCTGTGCACCGAGATTCGGGCCCAGAAGCATCAACGCCAGCAGCAACATCGCCGGTCCCAGCGGGATCCGGATGGCGCGAAACTCGCGACCAAAACCACCCGGGTTGTACAACAACGCCTGCCAATGCCGCCCGACAATCAGGCTCAGCACGCTGACGATCTGCAACAAGGCCGCAATCAGTCCGGTCAGGACTGGTGCAATCAGGGACGCGAAGCGCGCTTGCTCATCGACCGACAATTGCTTGTAGGTCTCACCAAGAAGCGCCGGCATGACCTTTATCAAGGCCTGCGCGAGCATCTCGATCTGGGCCGCAAACGCTGCCCCGAGCACCACTGAAAACACCACTCCCATCACTACGCTGACCAGCAGCGTGCGAACCCAGGACTCGCTTGCGCGCAACACCAACGCAAGCCCCGAAGATCCCAGCAGCACCAGAAGTGCCCGTGGATCATCGGCATACAGCCACCAGACCAAAGCCGGCAGCAGCCCCAGAGACAGAGCACCCAGGGCGTCCGTCAGTCCGCGCCGCAGAAGCACCAGGCTCCCGGCGGCAGCACCCAACCAATACAACAACGGCAATGTTGCACACCCGGCCACTACGAGAGTGGCCTGCATGCGGCCGCGCATGATGAACTCAGCTAAGGCGCGCATGCATTCAATCCTTTGCTACTTGTCGACTGCCCGGTCTCAGCGGCCGTGGCTGTCGGTGTAGGCCAGCAGGGCCAGGAAGCGGGCGCGCTTGATAGCGGTGGCCAGCTGACGCTGATAACGAGCTTTGGTACCGGTGATGCGGCTTGGAACGATTTTGCCGGTCTCGGATACGTAGGCTTTCAGAGTGTTGAGATCTTTGTAATCGATCTCTTTCACGTCTTCAGCGGTGAAGCGGCAGAATTTACGACGACGGAAGAAACGTGCCATTTGATAGGCTCCTTAAAAGGTCCGTGGATTACTCGTCAGCGTTATCGCTGTTGTCGCTGTCATCACCCTCAACGCCATCAGCGTCGGAGTGCTCAGGACGGTCGCGACGCTCACGGCGCTCACTGCGGTTTTCTTCAGCCTTGAGCATCTCGGACTGGCCGGTAACGGCTTCGTCGCGACGGATGACCAGGTTACGGATCACTGCATCGTTGTAGCGGAAGTTGTCTTCCAGCTCGGCCAGGGCCTTGCCAGTGCACTCAACGTTCAGCATCACGTAGTGAGCCTTGTGAACATTGTTGATTGCGTAGGCCAGTTGACGACGGCCCCAGTCTTCCAGACGGTGGATTTTGCCGCCGTCTTCTTCGATCAGCTTGGTGTAACGCTCAACCATGCCGCCGACTTGCTCGCTCTGGTCAGGGTGGACCAGAAAGATGATTTCGTAATGACGCATGAATGCTCCTTACGGGTTGTAGCCTGCCGCTCAAAAACGGTCAGACAAGGAGTGAATGACACTTATGGACTTGCTGGCGCGGGGCACATGCGTGCCTGCCGCCACAGCAAGGGGCGCAATTGTAGAGAAGGGACTGCGCAGGCGCAAGGCAATTGGTGATTATTTGAACAATCACCGGATACAGGCCACACAACAAAACAATGTAGGAGTGAGCCTGCTCGCGATGAGGGCGTAACATTCAACTTTGATGCTGAATGTAACTCCGCTATCGCGAGCAGGCTCACTCCTACAGGGGATTTGCAACAGGTCAGGCTTTCTTGGCGGCTGCCTTGGCCTTGGCACCACGTTGACGCTGCGCTTCGAACAGGCACACACCGGTGGCCACGGACACGTTGAGGCTGCTGACGCTGCCGGCCATCGGCAGGTTCACCAGGTAGTCGCAGTGCTCGCGGGTCAGGCGGCGCATGCCCTTGCCTTCGGCACCCATGATCAGGATGGTCGGGCCGGTCAGGTCCTGGTCATAAATGCTGACCTCGGCCTCACCCGCCGTGCCGACAACCCACAGACCACGTTGCTGGAGCTTTTCCAGAGTGCGCGCCAGGTTGGTCACCGCCACCAGCGGAATCACTTCCGCCGCGCCGCAGGCCACTTTACGCACCACCGGGGTCAGGGTCGCTGACTTGTCCTTGGGCACGATCACCGCCAGCGCGCCGGCAGCATCCGCCGAACGCAGGCAGGCGCCGAGGTTGTGTGGGTCGGTCACGCCGTCGAGCACCAGCAACAGCGGTGCGCCTTCGGTACGGTCGAGCAGCTCGTCGAGCATCGCCTCGCCCCAGACCTGGCTCGGACTGACGTCCGCCACCACGCCCTGATGCACACCCTCAACCCAGGCATCCATTTCGCGGCGCTCGGCCTGACCGATCTGCACCCGATTTTCGTTGGCCAGCTCGATCAGGGTCTGCACGCGCGGATCGTTGCGGCTTTCGGCCAGCCAGATCTGCTTGACGCGTTTGGGGTGGTGACGCAACAACGCTTCTACCGCGTGAACGCCGTAGATTTTTTCCAACTGACTCATGACTTCGCCTTCGGTTTACGCGACCCGCCACTTTTGGCTGGAGCCGAACCCGCTTTTGGCGGGCCTTTACGGTGTTTGCTCGGTTTGGCTGGCTTGCCGCCGACGGCCTTATCAGGCGCCGACCGTCCGGTCTTTCCCCCAGACGCCGCTTTACCGCCGCTTTTGGCTTCGGCCAGCAAGGCCTTCTTCAATTCACGGCTTTTGCGCAGCTCGGCGTTTTTCGCCACAGCATCGCTCGGGCGATAGGCTTCGACAGCCTTCTCTTTGGCCGAACGACGGCTGGCGGTTTTTGCCGGAGCCTTGTCTTCCACAGCCTTGCTCGCAGGTGCTGCGGTATCGGTGCCACGCTTCTTGCGGCCAATCGGCGCGCTGATGGTTTTTTCAGCCATCTCGAAGTCGATCTTGCGCTCGTCGAGGTCGACGCGCATCACGCGCACTTCAACGGTATCGCCGAGACGGAAGCTGCGACCGGTGCGCTCGCCCGCCAGGCGGTGATGCACAGGATCGAAGTGGTAGTAATCGCCCGGCAGCGCGGTGACGTGCACCAGGCCTTCGACGTAGATATCGGTCAGCTCGACGAACAGGCCAAAACCGGTCACGGCGGTGATCACACCCGGGAACGACTCGCCGACGCGATCCTTCATGAACTCGCACTTGAGCCAGTTCACCACGTCGCGGGTGGCTTCGTCGGCACGGCGCTCGCTCATCGAGCACTGCTCGCCGAGTTGCTCCAGCGCCGCTTCGTCGTACGGATAGATGCGCGCTTTCGGAATGGTCATCGCCCCGGCACGACGAACGTGCGGAGTGTCCTGTTTCGAATGGATCACGCTGCGGATGGCGCGGTGCGTGAGCAGGTCCGGGTAACGACGGATCGGCGACGTGAAGTGGGTATAGGCTTCGTAATTCAGGCCGAAGTGGCCTTCGTTCTGGGCGCTGTACACCGCCTGGCTCAGAGAGCGCAGCATCACGGTCTGGATCAGATGGAAATCCGGACGATCCTTGATGCTCGCCAACAGGGCCTGATAGTCCTTCGGCGACGGGCCGTCCTTGCCTTTGTGCAGGGACAGGCCGAGCTCGCCGAGGAACGCGCGCAGTTTTTCCAGACGCTCCGGTGGCGGGCCGTCGTGGACACGGTACAGCGCAGGGATTTCGTGTTTCTTGAGGAATTCAGCGGTGGCCACGTTGGCCGCCAGCATGCATTCCTCGATCAGCTTGTGCGCATCGTTACGGGTGGTCGGACGGATTTCGGCAATCTTGCGCTCGGAACCGAAGATGATCCGGGTTTCCTGGGTTTCGAAATCGATCGCGCCACGCACGTGACGGGCAGCCAGCAACACTTTGTACAGCGCATAGAGCTGCTTGAGGTGCGGCACCACGTCGGTGTATTCGCCGCGAAGCTTGCGCGCCTCGGTGGCTTTCGGGGTTTCCAGCATCGCGCTGACCTTGTTGTAGGTCAGACGGGCGTGGGAATGGATCACCGCTTCATAGAAGCAGTAGTCGGTCATTTCGCCGGACTTGGAGATGGTCATCTCGCAAACCATGGCCAGACGATCGACGTGCGGGTTCAGCGAGCACAGGCCGTTGGACAGCTGCTCAGGCAGCATCGGCACCACGCGCTCGGGGAAATACACCGAGTTGCCGCGCACCTGGGCTTCGTTGTCCAGCGCCGAACCGATCTTCACGTAGCTGGAGACGTCGGCAATCGCCACGTACAACTTCCAGCCGCCGGAGAACAGGCGCAGCTTGCCCGGTTTGGCTTCGCAGTAGACCGCGTCGTCGAAGTCGCGGGCATCTTCGCCGTCGATGGTGACGAACGGCAGATGGCGCAGGTCGACACGCTTCTCTTTGTCTTTCTCTTCGACTTCCGGCTTGAGCTTGGCCGCTTCTTTCAGAACAGCTTCAGGCCAGACGTGCGGAATGTCGTAGGTACGCAGCGCGACATCGATTTCCATGCCCGGCGCCATGTAGTTGCCGACCACTTCGACCACATCGCCTTGCGGCTGGAAGCGCGGCGTCGGCCAGTGGGTGATTTTCACCTCGACGAACTGACCGATCTGCGCGTTGGCGTTGCGGCCTGGCGTAACCAGCACTTCCTGCTGGATCTTCGGGTTGTCGGCAACGACGAAACCGATACCGCCCTCTTCGAAGTAGCGACCGACGATGGTTTCGTGGGCACGGGACACCACTTCGACGATCACGCCTTCACGGCGGCCACGACGGTCGAGACCGGAAACACGGGCCAGCGCACGGTCGCCATCGAACACCAGACGCATCTGCGCCGGGCTCATGAACAGGTCATCGCTACCGTCGTCCGGCACCAGGAAGCCGAAACCGTCACGGTGACCGCTGATGCGGCCGAGGATCAGGTCGAGCTTGTCCACCGGCGCATAGGTGCCACGGCGGGTGTAGATCAATTGAGCGTCGCGCTCCATGGCGCGCAGGCGGCGGCGCAGGGCTTCGATCTGGTCTTCTGTAGTCAGACCAAACTCTTCGACCAGTTGCTCGCGGGCAGCAGGCGAACCCCGATCGGCGAGATGCGCCAGGATCAGTTCGCGGCTGGGAATAGGGTTTTCATATTTTTCCGCTTCACGAGCGGCCTCGGGATCGAGGGACTGCCAATCGGCCATTAGAGAGTTTTCACCTTGTCTATATGCGGGTTAGTTTGGCATAGGCGCCATCAAACGGGAAATTTCCGACTCTATAAGGCCCTTCTGGAGCCTTGTATCGACGCCTGAAAGCCCTTTTGAACACCGCTGGTAAAAAAAATCATTTTTTTTGCTGACAGGGGTTTACAGTTAAAAAGGCGCTCCGTATAGTGCGCGCCATCGACGACGTACACACGTTGACGAGATGCCCAGGTGGTGAAATTGGTAGACACGCCAGCTTCAGGTGCTGGTGACCTTACGGTCGTGGAAGTTCGAGTCTTCTCCTGGGCACCAATTTCGAGCTTGAGACTAGATCAGTTTCAAGACTCACACAAAACCCGCGAAAGCGGGTTTTTTGCATTCTAGGCAGCCGATTTGTTAAAACCGATTAATTAAAATTAAATCAGGGGTTTACAGATCAAAAAGCGCTCCGTATAGTGCGCCACATCAACAGCGGCAACGCTCGCGATGAATGCCCAGATGGTGAAATTGGTAGACACGCCAGCTTCAGGTGCTGGTGACCTTACGGTCGTGGAAGTTCGAGTCTTCTTCTGGGCACCAATTCAAACTCAAGGTTACGACGTTGAGTTTCCCAAAAACCCGCGAAAGCGGGTTTTTGCGTTTCTGGCATCTGAAAACCTGCAAGCCGTTGGGGCGAGGGAGCTTGCTCCCGCTGGGATGCGCAGCATTCCTCGCTTTGTCTTCAGTCATGCCCCCTCTCAGGATTAACGACTGCTACGCAGCCGAGCGGGAGCAAGCTCCCTCGCCACAAATGATCACCAGATCATGCTCTAGCAAACCTCCGCCCTCCCCGCAAGGCGCACTTGAGAAACAATATCGTTTATCATTGTTGCAAGTTTTTGCAATGCGACAGTGAGGAACCCTGCGAATGATGTTTCGAAATACCCTGCGCCGCGGCTTGACCTTCACCCTGCTCGGCCTGGCACTCGCCACTCCCCTCACCCAGGCAGCCGATGCGGTTTCCCTGACGCTCTACAACGGCCAACACAAGGAAGTCGGCGATGCGATCGCCAAGGCTTTCGAGGCCAAGACCGGTATTCACGTCAACGTGCGCAAGGGCAGCAGCAACCAGCTCGCCAGCCAGGTCATCGAAGAAGGCAACCGCTCCCCCGCCGACGTGATCTACACCGAAGAATCTCCGCCGCTGAACAACCTCGGCGAGCAAGGCCTGCTGGCCAAGACCGACGACGCCACGCTGGCCGTGCTGCCCAAGCAATACGTCGCCGGCAACGGCACCTGGATCGGTGTCACCGCGCGGGTTCGCGTGGTTGCCTACAACCCGAAACTGGTCGATGAAAAAGACCTGCCGAAGTCGGTGATGGAATTCTCCGATCCGAAGTGGCAAGGCAAAGTCGGCTTTGTCCCGACCAGCGGCGCGTTCCAGGAACAGGCCGTGGCGATCATCAAGATGCACGGTCGCGACGCCGCTGAAGAATGGCTGACCGGCCTGCGCGCCTTCGGCAAGACCTACAGCAACAACATGGTCGCCCTCAAAGCCGTGGAAAACGGCGAAGTCGCCACCGTACTGGTGAACAACTACTACTGGTTCGCCCTGCAGCGCGAAAAAGGCAAGCTCGACTCCAAACTGCATTACTTCACTGGCGGCGACGTTGGCGGACTGATCACCGTGTCCAGTGCTGCCGTCCTCAAATCCAGCAAACACCCGAAAGAAGCCCAGCAATTCCTCGCCTACATGGCCAGCGAAGAAGGTCAGCGCGTGATCACTCAGACCACCGCCGAATACCCTCTGCACAAAGGCATGGAATCGGATCGCGGGCTCAAGCCGTTCAGCGAACTGCAAGCGCCGAACGTGACCCCGGCCGATCTGGGCAACGCCGAAGAAGCGCTGGAGCTGGAACGTGAAGTTGGCCTGAACTGATGGCCGCATCGTTATCCGCCCCCGCCGCGCGCGGGGGTTACGTACCACGACGCAAGCGTCCGTCGATCTGGCTGGTGCTGCCGGTGTTATTGCTGGTGGTCATGAGCCTGTTGCCATTGGCCTATGTCGGCCTGAAAGCCTGGCAGGCCGGCTGGGCGGAGGCGCTGCACTTGCTGTGGCGCCCGTATGTCTTCGGTCTGCTGCGCAACACACTGGCGCTGATGGTTGGTGTAACGCTGACCTGCGGCGTGATCGGCCTGTCGCTGGCGTGGCTGCTGGAGCGCAGCAATCTGCCGGGACGACGCCTGTGGGGCGTTATTCTGTGCCTGCCGTTTGCGGTGCCAGCGTTTGTCAGCAGCTTCACCTGGGTGTCGCTGAGCGCGCAGTTCGAAGGCCTCGGCGGGGCGATTCTGGTGATGAGCCTGTCGAAGTATCCGCTGATCTTCCTGCCGGTAGCGGCGACCCTGCGCAACCTCGATCCATCCCTGGAAGAATCCGCCCGCACCTTGGGACAGAACCGCTGGGGGGTGTTTTTCCGCGTCACCTTGCCGCTGCTCTGGCCGTCGCTACTGGCCGGCTCGCTGCTGATTGCCCTGCACATGCTGGTCGAGTTCGGCGCACTGTCGATCATCGGCCTGCAAACCTTCACCACCGCGATCTATCAGCAATTCGAACTGGAATTCAGCAATGCCAACGCGGCGATGCTCTCGGCGGTGCTGCTCGCGCTGTGCCTGATGCTGCTGTGGCTGGAGCTGCGGGTGCGCGGCAAGGGCCGGCATGTGCGCACCGGCCAGGGTGCAGCGCGTCAGGCTGAACAAGTGCGCCTGGGGCGGTGGGCGGGTGTCGGTCAGTTGTATTGCCTGTTGCTGGCGATCGTCGGCAGCGGGATTCCGCTGGGCATGCTCGCGTACTGGCTGGCGGTCGGTTCATCGGCAGCGTTCCCGGTCGCGGCGATCAGCGAAGCCCTGCTGTCTTCGCTGGCCTTGTCGTTGGGTGGCGCGGCGCTGTGCCTGCTGCTGGCGGTGCCGGTCGGATTGCTGGTGGTGCGTTACAAGGGCCAACTGGCGATCTGGGCCGAGCGCTTGCCTTATCTGCTGCACGCCTTGCCGGGCCTGGTGATCGCGCTGACGCTAGTGTATTTCGCCCTGCACTACTTGCCGGCGCTGTACCAGACCTCGGCGTTGCTGTTGATCGCTTACGCGCTGCTGTTTCTGCCATTGGCACAGGCGCCGATTCGCACGGCACTGAACAAGGCTGCGCCGCAACTGGAAGAAGCGGCGCGCACGTTGGGGGCCTCGTCGTTCACAGCGTTTTGCCGGGTGACCCTGCCGATCATTTTCCCGGCACTGGGCGCGGCGTTTGCGCTGGTGTTTCTGGATGCGATGAAGGAACTGACGGCGACGCTGTTGCTGAGTCCGACCGGGCTCAACACCCTGGCGACGGAAGTGTGGGCGCATACCGCGAATGTCGAGTTTGCGGCGGCAGCGCCTTATGCGGCGCTGTTGATTGTGGTCTCCGGGCTGCCGGTGTATCTGCTGACGACGCGGATGTATCTGAGCCGCTGAAGTCGCCTTCGCGAGCAAGCCCGCTCCCACAGTTTGACCGAGCCCCAACTTGGGAATGCGATCGAATGTGGGAGCGAGCTTGCTCGCGAAGAGGCCCGTCAGACGACCTCAAGCCCTGAACTGCCCCAGGCTTGCCTTCAACTGCGCTGCCAAACCATCCAGCACCTTGCCACTGGCCGTGGTCTCCACCACCGCTTGCGCCGCTTTCTCGGCCTGGGCATGAATCGTCTCGACCCGCCCACGCACCGCTTGCGCGCCCTGCGCCTGATGCGCCGCCGCCTGCGTTGCCAGACCGATTGCCGCATGCACCTGCTCGACCGAGGCCTGTACTGACTGCTGCAACCGTGCGCTGTCGCGTAACACCAGCAAACCTTCGCTGGCCTGACGCCCGGCCTGACCGATCGCTTCTACCGCCTCACGCGCGCCCTGCTGCAACGCGACAATGTGCGCCTGAATATCGCCGGTCGAGCTTTGCGTCTTGCTCGCCAGCGCACGCACTTCATCCGCGACCACGGCAAAACCGCGCCCGGTCTCACCGGCCCGCGCCGCTTCGATCGCCGCATTCAAGGCCAGCAAGTTGGTCTGCTCGGCGATCCCGTGAATCACCGTCAGCACCACTTCAATCTGTTCGCTCTGCTGCGCCAGTCGCTCGATGACTTTCGCCCCGGTGTCGACCTGCCCGGCCAGCGCTTCGATCAGACTGCCAACCTTCGCCGAGGTACGAGTGTTTTCATCGGTGGCCTGACGAATATCCACCACCTGCTTCAACGCCGCCTGCATGGCATGGCTTTCCGACTGTGCCTCATCAGCCATTTGCGACAACGCACGCAAACTTTCCGCAACCTCGTCGCGTTGCATCCCGGCCGCCGCATCGGCACCGGCATTGCGCAGGGTCATGGCGCCGATTTCCACGCCGGTACGCTGGGCCACGTCGCCCGCCTCGCGCACGATCGGCTGCAACTTATCCACAAAGCGATTGACCGCCGAGGCCATGTCGCCGATTTCGTCCTTGCTGTTGATCTGCACGCGCTTGGTCAGATCCCCCTCACCTGCCGCCAGATCGTCCATCGCCGCGTTGAGCATCTTCAGGCGATTGACCACCCGGTGCCCGAGCACCACGGCCAGCAACAACAGCACGCCGCAGCCGACCAGCGCCAGGCCCATGCCGATCCGCCAGCGCAAGGTTGCGGCGGCGTCCTGCACGGTGCTGGTGGTGTTGGCTTTCATTTCGGCAGCAGTGGATTGCGCCGACTGCAGGCGCGCACGCATCGCGCTGGCGCTGTCAGCAGCAGCACCCTTGAGGCTGTCGCCGACCAGCTGATCGCTGCTGGCAATCAGCGCCGAGAAGCGCTGGTCGAGCGCGGCCAGATCGGTGTCCACCGAAGCGGTCGAGACGCCCATCAACACCTTGCCGATTTCCACGCCGTTGGGATTGATCGAGGCTTCGAGGTAGTAGACCGACGGATCGTTTTTCGCCGCGTCCAGCACCTTGTCCAGCGCGCGCTCGCCCTGGCCTTTTTCCAGCAAGGCCTTGTTGATCGGATTTTCGCGGTTGAGATAACGCGTCAGGTGCTGACCGGTGGCATCGTCGTAAACCACGAACAACACGTTGGGATTGCGCTGGGCGCGGCGGGCAAATTCGGACAGGGTCGGCACGTCGCTGTCCCACATGGCGCGCGGCGCCACCGAGGCGAGCAACTGGGCCATGTCATTGGCCGAGTCCTTGAGGTCCTTTTCCAGTGTCGTACGCAGTTGCGCCTGCTCTTCCTTCAGACGGGAAGACAGGCCGGCGGTCAGACGCTGCCGGGTACTTGAGGAAAGGTTATCGAGGCTTGAGGTGACTTCACGCCCGGCCTGCTCCAGCTCGCCGGAGAGCTTCTGGCTGTCAGCGCCCAGACGAGTGCCGAGATCAGCCTCCAGCGCCGTGACCGTGCTTCGTGTCAGGGCGACTGCCACCAGCACTTGCACCAAAAGGGCGATACCAAGGGTAACGAACACGGGCCGCAACAAACGGCTTTGTAACAGTGAGAGAACGGCCGACACTGTGAATCCCTCTACTTCTGACGCCATTAATTTGATGGCACTCTTGTAGGAAGATTTACAGCAAAGGTCATGCCGTCCAACAGGCATAAACGACAAAGGCCCCGATTAAGGGGCCTTTGTTTTTTACATCAACAACTTATCAAGCGAACGGATGACGCAGAACGATGGTTTCGTTGCGATCCGGGCCCGTCGAAATAATGTCGATCGGCGCGCCGATCAACTCTTCAACGCGTTTGATGTAGGCACGAGCGTTAGCTGGCAGCTCTTCCAGGGTTTTGGCACCCACGGTCGATTCGGTCCAGCCCGGCACTTCTTCGTACACAGGCTGCAGGCCCACGTAGCTGTCAGCGTCGGTCGGCGCCACGGCATTGCCTTGCGCGTCCTTGTAGCCGGTGCAGATGTTGATGGTTTCCAGGCCATCGAGGACGTCCAGCTTGGTCAGGCAGATGCCCGAGATGCTGTTCACATCGATCGCGCGACGCAGGATAACGGCGTCGAACCAGCCGCAACGACGGGCACGGCCGGTGGTAGCGCCGAACTCGTGACCTTGCTTGGCCAGGTGCGCACCCACGTCGTCGAACAACTCAGTCGGGAATGGACCCGAACCGACGCGAGTGGTGTAGGCCTTGGTGATGCCCAGGATGTAATCGAGGAACATCGGGCCAACGCCCGAACCGGTCGCCACGCCACCGGCGGTGGTGTTGGAGCTGGTCACGTACGGGTAGGTACCGTGGTCGATGTCGAGCAACGAACCTTGAGCGCCTTCGAACATGATGTCTTTGCCGGCGCGACGCAGGTCGTGCAGCTCGGCAGTCACGTCGAGCATCAGCGGCTTGAGCAGCTCGGCGTATTCCTTGCACTCGGCCAGGGTCTTTTCGAACTCGATGGCCGGCTCTTTGTAGTAACCGACCAGCATGAAATTGTGGTAATCCACCAGTTCACGCAGCTTGTCTTCGAAGCGCGGCATGTTCAGCAGGTCGCCCACGCGCAGACCACGGCGTGCAACCTTGTCTTCATAAGCCGGGCCGATGCCGCGACCGGTAGTACCGATCTTCAGCTCGCCACGGGCTTTTTCACGGGCCTGGTCCAGCGCCACGTGGAAGGACAGGATCAGCGGGCAGGACGGGCTGATACGCAGGCGCTCGCGCACCGGTACGCCTTTCTCTTCCAGCTTGGTGATCTCACGCAGCAGGGCGTCAGGTGCAACCACCACGCCGTTGCCGATCAGGCACTGCACGCCTTCGCGCAGCACGCCCGACGGGATCAGGTGCAAGACGGTTTTCTCGCCGTCGATCACCAGGGTGTGGCCAGCGTTGTGGCCACCTTGGTAGCGCACTACGGCGGCAGCATGTTCGGTCAGCAGATCAACGATCTTGCCTTTGCCCTCATCACCCCATTGGGTGCCCAGGACTACGACATTCTTACCCATAACACTTGTCCTCATTCGCGCAAACTTGGTGCCGGCGATGGCCGGCAGGTAAACTCAAGAAGCCAGTGGCGATACTTGCCAAAGCCCGTTCTGCTGAATCAATTGCCGGTCGCAGTCCGCATCACGGGCGGCGGCCAAAGGTTGTCCAGGCAATGCCTGAACGACACGCTGACCCTCACTGCGCAACTGGCAAACCTGCTGCCAGAGTGCCGCATCCGTACTGTCAGGCATCCAGATACCGCCAGACGGTAGCTCGATCTCAGCACGCCCCAGGGTCACCAGGGTTTTCAAATCGGTAGAGAAGCCGGTCGCCGGACGGGCGCGACCGAAGTCGGCACCGATGTCGTCGTAACGACCGCCCTGAGCGATGGACTGGCCCACTCCCGGGACAAACACCGCGAACACCACACCCGTGTGGTAGTGGTAGCCGCGCAGCTCCCCCAGATCGAAGTACAGCGGCAGCTCCGGGAAACGCGTCGCCAGACGATCGGCGATCTCCAGCAAATCTTCCAGCGCCGCCAGCACCGGCGCCGGCGCATTGGCCAGACGCTCACGAGCGGCAGTCAGCACTTCACGGCCGCCACACAGGTCGACCAGCGCCCGCAGCATGCCGGACAGATCGGTCGGCAGGCCTTCGGTCAGGGTAATGACCTCGTCGATGGCCTTGCGTTGCAACGCATCGAACAACTGCTGCTCGACTTCACCGGACAGACCGGCGGCACGCGCCAGACCACGGTAGATGCCGACATGACCAAGGTCCATGTGCACGTCCGGCACATCGGCCAGTTGCAGCATGGCCAGCATCAGGCTGATGACTTCCACGTCGCTGCTCGGGCTGGCGTCGCCGTACAGCTCGGCACCCAACTGGATCGGGCTGCGCGAGGACGACAGTGCACGCGGCTGGGCATGCAGCACGCTGCCGGCGTAGCACAGACGGCTCGGACCTTCGCGACGCAGAGTGTGCGCATCGATGCGCGCCACTTGCGGCGTGATGTCGGCACGGAACCCCATCTGCCGACCCGACTGTGGGTCGATGACCTTGAAGGTACGCAGATCCAGGTCCTGGCCCGCACCGGTCAGCAGGGATTCCAGGTACTCGATATGGGGAGTCACGACAAACTCGTAACCCCAGCTCTGGAACAGATCCAACACCTGACGACGCGCGACTTCAATGCGCGCCGCTTCCGGTGGCAGTACTTCTTCGATGCCATCTGGCAGCAGCCAGCGGTCTACCGTTGCCATTACGCCATTCCCCTTTGATCCGGGCGGCCAGCCTGCGGGCGAGCCTTGAGTGAAGCAGAAAATGACCGATCCGTTCAAAACGCACGCGCATGAACGACGCGGCGAAAGGCCTGTTACCGGCTTCGCCCATCACTTTCCTCGAAAAACGCTCGGGCCATTCAACCCGATGCCTGCAACAAAAAACAGCAATCAAACGTGCAGACGCAAAAAAGCCGGGAATTTCCCGGCTGCCGCATCATACACACGTTTTCCCAAAGGATCACCCCGCCCGAGGTTTTAGCCGCCGGGCGGAGTGATTCAGGTCAACGTCGTATCAAGGCTTGGACTTTTCCAGGTAATGGAAGAAGTCGCTGCTTGGGTCGAGAACCATGACGTCGGATTTGTTCGCGAAGCTTTCACGGTAGGCACGCAGGCTACGGTAGAAACCGTAGAACTCCTGATCCTGACCGTAGGCCTTGGAGTAGATCGCAGCGGCCTGGGCATCACCGTCACCGCGAATCTCTTCGGATTCACGATAGGCTTCAGCCAGCAGCACGCGGCGTTGACGATCGGCGTCGGCACGGATGCCTTCGGCCAGTTCGTTACCCTTGGCGCGGTGCTCGCGAGCCTCACGCTCACGCTCGGTACTCATACGCTCGAACACGCTGCGGTTCACTTCTTTCGGCAGATCGATGGCCTTGACCCGGACATCGACCACTTCGATACCCAGTTCTTTTTCCGCCATCTTGTTCAGCGACGCGGTGATATCAGCCATCAATGCGTCACGCTCACCCGACACCACTTCGTGCAGGGTGCGCTTGCCGAACTGGTCACGCAGACCGGATTCCAGACGACGGGACAAACGCTCGTCGGCGATCTGCTTGAGGCCGGAAGTCGCGGTGTAGAAGCGCTCGGCATCTTTCACTCGCCACTTGGCGTAGGCATCGACCATCACGGCTTTCTTTTCCAGGGTCAGGAAACGCTGTGTCGGTGCATCCAGCGTCATCAGACGTGCGTCGAATTTACGCACCTGGTTAACGTAAGGCACTTTCACATGCAGGCCCGGCTGGACATCGGCCTGAACCACACGACCGAACTGCAGCAGCACCGCACGCTCGGTCTGAGCGACGATGTAGAAGCAGTTCCAGCCCACCAGCACCACGACAACGCCAACGATCAGGGCGATCAGCGATTTATTGCTCATCAGCGGGTCTCCCTTGTACGTGTCTGCGGCAGGTCAGTGACATGCGGCGCGACGTCCGTGTTGTTGCTGGCAGCGGCAGAACCGGTGACCGGTGCATTGCTGCCCGAACTGTTCTGGATCATTTTGTCCAACGGCAGGTAAAGCAGGTTGCTCTGGCCGTTCTTGTTGCCGGTCACGAGTACCTTGCTGGTGTTGCTGAAGACTTCCTGCATGGTGTCCAGGTACAGACGCTGACGGGTGACTTCAGGGGCCTTGCGATACTCGGCGACCAGTTTGGTAAAGCGATCCGCCTCACCCTTGGCGCGCGAGACCGTCTCGTCGCGGTAACCGTTGGCATCCTCGAGGATGCGCTGGGCCTGACCACGGGCTTCCGGCACGACGCCGTTGGCGTAGGTTTCTGCCTGGTTGCGCGAACGCTGCTCGTCTTCACGGGCGCGGATCACGTCGTCGAAGGCTTCCTGCACTTCACGCGGTGCCGCTGCGCTCTGTACGTTGACCTGGGTGACGGTGATACCGGTGCGATAGGTGTCGAGGAAACGTTGCAGACGCTCCTTGATTTCGCTGGCCATCAATTCACGACCTTCGGTCAGCACCTGGTCCATGGCGGTCGAACCCACCACGTGGCGCAGGGCGCTGTCGGTCGCATGCTGCAGGCTGATTTCCGGCTGATCGACGTTCAGCACGAAGTCCTGCAGGTTGCTGATCTTGTACTGCACGGTCAGCGGCACTTCGACGATGTTCTCGTCTTCGGTCAGCATCTGGCCCTGCTTGGTGTAGGCACGCTCACGCGTGACGTTCTCCATGTACTTCTTGTCGATCGGCGGGAAGTAGATGTTCAGGCCGGGGCCGACAGTCTCGTAGTACTTGCCGAAGCGCAGCACCACGGCTTGCTCCTGCTCGTCGACCACATAGACCGCGCTGTACAGCCAGACAGCCGCCAGCACAACGAGGCCGATGCCGAGCAGACCGCCGAAGCCGCCACCACTCCTGCCCGAACCACCGCCGTCATCACCACCGCGTTTCTTACCACCACCGAACAACCCGTTCAGGCTTTCCTGCAGCTTTCGGAAGGCCTCGTCGAGATCCGGTGGTCCCTTGCGGTCGCCGTTATTGCGGCGCTTGCCACCCCAAGGATCCTGATTATTCGAGTTGCCACCCGGCTCATTCCAAGCCATAGCGCTCTCCATCTGATAAAGCAAAGACGCACCCACGGCGCGCCGACCAATGCTACAGAATGCCTGCCGTTGCGGCACAACCGCTTTGCCAGGCTTTTATTGCAAAGTGTGTTGCTCGATGAATTCCATCGGCTGCAATCCTTCGCGGCTTACCAGTCGATTCAACTCGACCCGGGGCAAACGAACGGCCAGCAGGCAGATGCCTTCTTCGTCATGCTCTTCTTTCTGTACCGCACCGAGTTCGAAGAACTGCGCACGCAGTCGAGCGAATCGTTGCGGCAAGCGCAATGTCCCCACAAACAAATCACTGCCCAGCAACTCGGCAATGGCTTGTTCAAGCAATTCCAGACCCGTGCCATCGCGCGCCGACAGCCAGACCCGCTGCGGTTTGCCATCGGCATCGCGCTGGATCTGTGGCTCAACGCCTTCAAGCAAATCGAGTTTGTTGTATACCTCGAGGATCGGCAAGTCCTGGGCTCCGATCTCGCCCAGTACCACCATCACCTGCTCGATCTGCAACATGCGATCCGGTTCGGCCGCATCGATCACGTGCAACAGCAGGTCGGAATTGCTCGACTCTTCGAGCGTAGACCGAAATGCTTCGACCAGCTTGTGCGGCAAGTGTCGAATGAAACCTACCGTGTCAGCCAGAACGATCGGCCCCAGGTCGTCCAGCTCCAGACGGCGCAGGGTCGGGTCGAGGGTGGCGAACAACTGGTCGGCCGCGTATACCTCGGACTTGGTCACGTTATTGAACAGCGTGGATTTGCCGGCGTTGGTATAGCCCACCAGAGACACGGTAGGGATATCCGCACGGGAGCGGCCGCGTCGCGATTGCTCGCGCTGGCTGCGCACTTTTTCCAGACGACCCTTGATCTGACGCAGACGAACCCGCAGCAGACGCCGGTCGGTTTCGAGCTGGGTTTCACCCGGGCCACGCATGCCGATACCGCCACCCTGACGCTCAAGGTGAGTCCAGCCGCGAACCAGGCGGGTGCTCATGTGATCAAGCTGGGCCAGTTCTACCTGGAGCTTGCCTTCATGGGTACGGGCGCGCTGGGCGAAGATATCGAGAATCAGGCCGGTACGGTCGATCACGCGACACTCGAAAACACGTTCGAGGTTACGTTCCTGACTGGGCGTGAGGATGTGATTGAAAATCACCAGATCGGCCTTTTCGGCATGGACCAGGTCGCGTAATTCCTCGACCTTGCCGCTGCCAATCAGGAATTTGGCGGTTGGCCGATGACGCGGTACGTTAAAAAACGCAACGGTCTCGGCGCCCGCCGAATTAGCCAATTCCTGAAACTCCTGCGGATCTTCGCGCGCCTCAGGGTCCTGACCTTCCAAGTGAACGAGGATGACTCGCTCACCACCACCGTGGCGCTCAAAGAACAAAGGAGACTCCTATCAGGCGTTACCTGGCTCAGCGTCACCTGCATCGGATTCGGTTGCGCTAGGCAGACGAATTGGACGTACTGGCACGACTGTCGAGATAGCGTGTTTGTAAACCATCTGGCTGACGGTGTTTTTCAGCAGGATAACGAACTGGTCGAACGACTCGATCGTGCCTTGCAGTTTGATACCGTTGACCAGGTAGATGGAAACCCCAACTTTCTCTTTACGTAAAGTATTCAAGTAAGGGTCTTGTAGCGAATGCCCTTTTGACATGTGCCGCACTCCTTTAAGGATTCAATAATAAAAATAGGTAATTCAGATGGCTTTGGCCGCCACACCCCCAAGGATAGACGGCAATTGCAAGGACTCAGCTCAATATGGAGATGGTCCCAAGGTATTTCAAGGCGCGTGGCAGATTGTCGCAATCAAGACTGTCCAGCCAGTGCAGTTCTTCCCAGCTGCGCAGCCAGGTGAACTGGCGCTTGGCCAATTGACGCGTGGCAATGATGCCGCGTTCCTGCATTTCAGCTAACGACAGCTTGCCATCCAGGTAGTCCCAGACTTGGCGGTAGCCTACCGCACGTATAGACGGCAACCCGGAATGCAGGTCACTTCTTTTACGCAGGGCTACGACCTCGTCGATGAACCCCTGTTCCAGCATATTTGTGAATCTTTGTTTAATGCGCTCATGCAATACCTGGCGATTTGCCGGAGCAATGGCCAAGTTCGCGACAGTATAGGGCAATTGTTGCCGTCCCGAAGCGGCTGCTTCAGTACTTTGCGCAGATTGTTGCTGACGCAGGGCAGTCATGCTCTGACCGCTGACCCGATAAACCTCCAACGCCCGACTCAGGCGCTGCGGATCGTTCGGGTGAATCCGTGCTGCCGACACCGGGTCGATGCTCGCCAGCTGATCGTGCAGGGCTTGCCAGCCAAGGCGTGCGGCCTCTTCTTCGATCTGCGCACGAACCTCGGGATCGGCCGCCGGCATGTCCGCCAGGCCTTCAACCAACGCCTTGTAATAGAGCATGGTGCCGCCCACCAGCAGCGGAATTTTTCCGCGTGCGGTGATCTCAGCCATGGCTTGCAGGGCATCGCGGCGGAAATCCGCAGCCGAATAGGCTTCAGCCGGATCGAGAATGTCGATCAACCGGTGCGGAAACTCGGCCAGCAGTTCTTTCGATGGCTTGGCGGTACCGATGTCCATGCCGCGATAGACCAGCGCCGAGTCGACGCTGATCAGCTCGCACGGCAGCACCTTGGTCAGCTCGATGGCCAGGTCGGTCTTGCCCGCAGCGGTCGGGCCCATCAGAAAAATCGCTGGAGGAAGCTGGCTCATCAACGACCGCGCAGGAACAGTTTGTCCAGATCGTCCAGGCCCAGTTGGGTCCAGGTCGGTCGGCCATGGTTGCATTGGCCGCTGCGCTCGGTGTTTTCCATGTCACGCAGCAGACCATTCATTTCTGGCAGGGCCAGGCGCCGGTTGGCGCGGATCGCGCCGTGGCAGGCCATGGTGCCGAGCAGTTCGTTCAGGTGTGCCTGAATCCGGTCGCTGGTGCCGTATTCCATCAGGTCCGACAGCACGTCGCCCACCAGCCGATTGGCCTCGGCTTGCTTGAGCAGCGCGGGAATCTGGCGGATCGCCAATGTTTCCGGGCCCAGGCGCTGTAGCTCGAATCCCAGACGCTGGAACCATGCGGCGTGTTCTTCGGCGCAATCGGCCTCACGCTGACTGACCGCCAGCGACTCCGGCACCAGCAGCGGCTGGCCGCTGAGACCTTCGCTGGCCATGGCGATTTTCAGGCGTTCGTACATGATCCGCTCATGCGCGGCGTGCATGTCCACCAGCACCAGCCCCTGAGCATTCTCGGAGAGAATGTAGATGCCCTTGAGTTGCGCCAGTGCGTAACCGAGCGGCGGAATATCTTCCTGACCGGCCGGCAGCGCGTTGGCATTCGCTTCCGGCAACGGCGCGAAGAACTCGCGGTAAGCGGCTTGTGCCTCGGCGGCCGGCGGCATCGCCGATTGCGGACGCGGCGTGTACTGATACTGATAAGCGCCGCCAGCGCTGGCACCCGACGAAGTATTGAACGCCGGTTGCGCCTGCGGCTGTTCCAGCAGCGCGTTGGCCGCCAGTCGCATTTCGCCCTGCGGGCCGAACTCGCCGGCCTCGATACCCGTTGGACGCACGACGGCAGTGGTGACAGAGCCGGCCAGCTGATCTTCCGGACGCACATCGCCCAGCGCGCGGTGCAGCGTGCCATAAAGGAAGTCATGCACCATGCGCCCGTCACGGAAGCGCACTTCGTGTTTGGTCGGGTGCACGTTGACGTCCACCGCCGCGGGATCGACTTCGAAAAACAGCGCGAAGGTCGGATGACGGCCATTGAACAGCACATCGCGATAAGCCTGACGCACCGCGTGGGCCACCAGTTTGTCGCGCACCGCACGGCCGTTCACGAAGAAATATTGCAAGTCCGCCTGGCTGCGGTTGAAGGTCGGCAACCCGACCCAGCCCCACAGATGCAAACCATTGCGCTCGATCTCGATCGGCAGTGCCTGCTCAAGGAAGCCCGAACCGCAGATCGCCGCCACCCGCCGGGCGCGGGCCGCATCGTCGTGAGCCTCGTGCAGGCTGAGGATGGTCTTGCCGTTGTGGCGCAGATGGAAAGCCACGTCGAAACGCGCCAGCGCCAGGCGCTTGATCACTTCTTGCAGGTGATCGAATTCGGTTTTTTCGGTCTTGAGAAACTTGCGCCGCGCCGGCGTATTGAAGAACAGATCGCGCACTTCCACCGAGGTCCCGACCGGATGCGCCGCCGGCTGAACGCGAGGCGCCATGTCGCGACCTTCGGTTTCGACCTGCCAGGCCTGATCGGCATCGCGGGTGCGCGAGGTCAGGGTCAGGCGCGCCACGGAGCTGATCGACGCCAGTGCTTCACCACGAAAGCCCAGGCTCATCACCTGCTCAAGGTCTTCGAGATTGCGAATCTTGCTGGTGGCGTGACGGGCCAGCGCCAGTGGCAGGTCATCGGCGGAAATGCCGCTGCCATCGTCACGCACCCGCAGCAGCTTGACACCGCCCTGCTCGACATCGACGTCGATGCGCTTGGCACCGGAGTCGAGACTGTTTTCCAGCAACTCCTTGATCACCGAAGCCGGGCGCTCGACCACCTCGCCGGCGGCGATCTGGTTCGCCAGCCGTGGGCTGAGCAGTTCGATGCGTGCGGCGTTCAACACCTGATTCATTCTTTGGACGCCAGTTCGGTGCCGGGAATGGTCAGGTGCTGGCCGATCTTCAGCTCATCGCTGCTGAGGTTGTTGGCACTGCGCAGCGTCGCGGGGGACACCTGATAACGCACGGCGATCATCGCCAGCGTCTCGCCCGGACTCACGCGGTGATCGCGCGGCCCCTGGGCAATCTTGCCGGAGTCACGCAGCCAGGCTATGTAAGTGCCCGGTGGCGGGTTCTGCTGGAAGAACTGGCGCACGCCGCTGCTGATCGAACGCGCCAGCGCCTGCTGGTGGCTTGAAGCCGAGAGCTTGTTCGCCTCGTTGGCGTTGGAGATAAATCCGGTTTCGACGAGGATCGACGGGATGTCCGGCGACTTCAACACCATGAACCCGGCCTGCTCCACGCGCTGTTTGTGCAGCGGGGTCACGCGGCCGATGTTGGTCAGGACTTTCTGACCGACGTTGAGGCTGGAAGTCAGCGACGCGGTCATCGACAGGTCGAGCAATACACCGGCGAGCATGCGGTCCTTGTCGTCGAGGCTGACGTTGCCGGCACCACCGATCAGGTCGGAACGGTTTTCGCTGTCGGCCAGCCAACGGGCCGTCTCCGATGTCGCGCCGCGATCAGACAGGGCAAACACCGAGGCACCGAAGGCTGCTGCAGACGGCGCGGCGTCGGCGTGGATCGAAACAAACAGGTCGGCGCCCTTCTTGCGGGCGATTTCGGTACGGCCGCGCAACGGGATGAAGTAGTCACCGGTACGAGTCAGCTCGGCGCGGAAACCTTTCATGCCGTTGACCTGACGCTGCAACTCGCGGGCGATCTGCAGTACCACGTCTTTCTCACGCTGGCCGCGCGAGCCGGACGCACCCGGGTCTTCACCACCGTGACCGGCGTCGATCACCACTATGATGTCGCGCTTGCCGGCCGGAGCCGGTGGCAACTTGATCGCCGGTTCCGACGGTGTCACCGGCACTGCCGGCACGGTGGCGACCGATGGCGTTGGCGCAGGCGGCGGCGCGGCATCGGCCGGGTTGTCGAACAGATCGACTACCAGACGGTTGCCGTATTGCGCGTTCGGCGCCAGCGAGAAACTTTTCGGGGTGACGGCTTTTTTCAGGTCGATGACCACCCGCAGGTCGGTCGGCGTGCGCTGGGCCGAACGCATCGCGGTGATTGGCGTGTTGGCGGTCGAGACTTTCAGCGGCGCCCCCAGAGTGGCGCCATTGATGTCGATCACCAGCCGGTCCGGTGCGGTCAGGGTGAAGACGCTGTGCTGCACCGGGCCGCTCAGGTCGAAGACCAGTCGCGTGTTGTCCGGCGCCCGCCACAGGCGCACGCTGTTGACCTTTGTCTCGGCCACAGCGTTGACGGTCACTGCCATCAACATCAGTCCAACGGCAGCCACCAACGCGCGAAAGCGCATACCTAACCCCATCATTTAATTGGATTCCAATGCCAAAGCGGCACACCAGGCCTCGCCACGCGAGCCCTGGGATAAAATTTTCAGCGAACGCCCGCTGTCTTGCGGGCTAATGGTAATGGTCAGGTCAGGCTTTGGCAAAAAGCCTGCACCTTTATCGGGCCACTCGATCAGGCACAGGGCGTCATCTTCGAAATAGTCGCGGATGCCGAGAAACTCCAGCTCCTCCGGATCGACCAGGCGATACAGGTCGAAGTGGAAGGCACGCACATCGCCGATCTCGTAGGGTTCGACCAGAGTGAAGGTCGGACTTTTTACCGCGCCGACATGCCCCAACCCACGAATGATGCCCCGCGACAGGGTGGTTTTGCCCATGCCCAGATTGCCTTCGAGAAAAATCAGGCCGTGGCCTTGGGTAACGCGGGCGATCCGTGCGCCAAAGTCGCTCATGGCCTGCTCATCGGCCAGGTACAGGGTTACTTCAGACACGGTGCTTGCTCCTCCAACAACTGACGAATGACTGGAATCAGATCACTGGCCGCCAGTCCACGGCCGAATTTACCTTGTTGCGCGCCGGCATTGGCGTGCAGCCAGACTGCCAGGCACGCGGCATCGAAGCCGTCCATGCCCTGAGCCAGCAAAGCGCCGACCAATCCCGCGAGCACATCGCCCAGGCCAGCAGTGGCCATGGCCGGATGGCCCTGATGACACAGCGCCAGACGCCCATCAGGATGAGCGATCAAGCTGCCGGCGCCTTTCAGCACGACGACAGCCGAGTATTTTTTGCTCAATGCCCGCGCGGCGGCCGGGCGATCTGCCTGCACCTCAGCGGTACTGACGCCCAACAGACGCGCTGCTTCGCCCGGATGCGGAGTGATCACGCAATTCTCAGGCAGACGAACAAAACCGCTCGCCAGCAGATTCAATGCGTCGGCGTCCCATACCTGTGGCTGCGGCGCATTGGCGGCAGCGGACAACAGCGCCCGACCCCAGCTCGCCTGTCCGAGTCCCGGACCAACCACCAGCACCGAAACCTTTTCCAGCAGCCCCATCAACTGATTGGCCGACGACGTGCCGAGCACCATGACTTCCGGCATCCGCGTCAGCGCTGCCGGGACATGTTCCGCACGGGTTGCCAGCGACACCATTCCGGCTCCGCTGCGTAAGGCCGTTTCGCTACTGAGCAGAATCGCCCCGCCAAAACCCTGATCGCCACCAATCAGCAGCAAATGCCCGAAGCGCCCTTTGTGTGCAGCGGGCGCACGCGGGGCCAATCGTGGAAGATTAGCCGCCGAGAGACGCAGAGCGCTGACAGGAATGTCACGGTAAATGTCGGCGGCGGCTTGCAGATCGTTAAACACCAACGCCCCGACCTGATCCGCCGCATCCCCGGTGAACAGGCCGAGCTTCAAGCCGATAAAAGTCACGGTAAGGTCGGCATGAACCGCAACGCCGAGGACATGCCCGGTATCGGCAGACAGTCCGGAAGAAATATCCACCGCCACCACCGGCTGGCCACTGGCATTGATCGCCTTGATCGCAGCGGCGTACGGCTCTCGTACATCGCCGGCCAGCCCGGTGCCGAGCAAGGCATCGACAATCACCCCGCGCAGCTCGCTTTGCGCGGTCCAACCCTGCACGGCGACGCCATCGTTGATGGCCTGCGCATAAGCCTGTGCTGCATCGCCCTGCAAACGTTGCGGATCACCGACGGCCAGCACCCGCACCGCCCAACCGGCCCGGTGCGCCAGTGTGGCGATCAAAAAACCATCACCGGCGTTGTTGCCATGCCCGGCCAGCACGGTCATCTCGTTCGCCGACGGCCATTGCCGCACCAATGCACGCCAGGTCGCGTGCGCGGCGCGCTGCATCAATTCGAAGCCCGGCGTGCCCGCAGCGATCAGCCGCGCATCGAGTGCTCGCACCTGTGCGGCGCCATACAGCGCGTCGGGTAATTGATCTTTCGTGTGCGGCATGCGTCTTCGGGCTCCGATGTCTGGCAGAATTATACGCACCTCAGCTCCGGTTTCTCTCGCCTCATGTCCGCCATCACCACAGATCTGCCCGCCCTCGCCCAATCGATCAAGGATTGGGGCCGCGAGCTGGGCTTTCAGCAAGTCGGCATCAGCGGTCTGGACCTGGCCGAGCATGAGCAGCACCTGGAGCGCTGGCTCGCCGCCGGCTACCACGGCGAAATGGATTACATGGGCGCTCACGGCAGCAAACGCTCGCATCCGGAGGAACTGGTCCCGGGTACGTTGCGCGTGGTTTCGCTGCGCATGGACTACCTGCCCGGCGACACGCAAATGGCGCAAATGCTGGCGCAACCGGAGAAAGCCTACGTGTCGCGTTATGCCTTGGGCCGCGATTACCACAAATTGATCCGTAAACGCGTTCAACAATTGGCCGACAGGATTCAGGCCGAGATCGGCCCGTTCGGTTTCCGCGCCTTCGTCGACAGCGCGCCGGTGCTGGAAAAAGCCATCGCCGAGCAGGCCGGACTGGGCTGGATCGGCAAAAACACCCTGGTACTGAACCGCAAGGCCGGCAGTTATTTCTTTTTGAGCGAACTGTTCGTCGATCTGCCGCTGCCGGTAGACGAACCGCACAGCAGCGAACATTGCGGACGTTGCACGGCATGTCTGGACATCTGCCCGACCAATGCTTTCGTCGGCCCGTATGTGCTGGACGCCCGGCGCTGTATCTCCTACCTGACCATCGAACTGAAAAACGCCATCCCCGAAGACCTGCGCCCGCTGATCGGCAACCGCGTGTTCGGCTGCGACGACTGCCAGATCGTCTGCCCGTGGAACCGCTTCGCCCGACCCTCCGGGGAAAGCGATTTCAAGCCACGGCACAATCTGGACAACGCCGAACTGGCCGAGCTGTTCCTGTGGGACGAGGACAAATTTCTCAGCAGCACCGAAGGTTCGCCGCTGCGCCGCGCCGGTTATGAGCGTTGGTTGCGCAATCTGGCGGTCGGGCTGGGCAACGCGCCGTCGAGCATTCCGGTGCTGGAGGCCTTGAAGGCGCGCCGTGACTACCCATCAGAGCTGGTGCGTGAACATGTCGAGTGGGCGCTGAGACAGCACGCTGAACGCACTACTTAAATGGGGTATTTCAGAACAAAATACCCTCTTCAGACTTTATTTTTTACCCCCATTTAGAAGCGCGGCATCTATGCAATATTCCCGACAGAATATTTCCATGCCCCCGTCAGGGTGACGTCAAGGTGCGTCGTTGTAGACGAACTTGGGCATTTCCCAATGGAAACGGATCGCCAGCAACCGCAGCAGAAAACCGCCGAACAAGGTGATCAGGATCGCCTGCTCGCTCGGTACATTCAGGTACAGGCAGAGCATGTAGCACCACGCGGCGGCGAACGAGACGCTGGCGTACAGTTCGCGACGGAAGATCAGCGGGATGTCGTTGCAGAAAATGTCACGCAGGATGCCGCCAAACACCCCGGTGATCACGCCGCTGACCGAGGCCACCAGCATGCCGTGGCCCATTTCCAGTGCGGTCATGCAACCGATCAGGGTGAACGCCACCAGACCGACCGCATCGAGCACCAGAAACAGCGAGCGCAGATGACGCATCCAGCGGGCGGTGAACACGGTGAGCATTGCGGCGGCCGAGGTCAGCACCAGGTATTCCGGGTGTTTGACCCACGTCAGTGGATAGTGCCCGAGCAATACGTCACGCACCGAACCGCCCCCCAGCGCCGTGACGCAGGCGATCAGCACCACCCCGAACCAATCCATGCCGCGCCGTCCGGCAGACAGCGCGCCGGTCATGGCTTCAGCGGTAATGGCGATCAGATAGAGCATCAGCAACATGGCGGCGGTCCTGGCAGGAAGGCGCGCAGTCTAGCCATTTCAGCGCCGCACCAGAAGAGGGCGGTAAGCGCCCCCCTCAAACCTGTGGCGAGGGGATTCATCCCCGATGGAGCGCGAAGCGCTCCCCGCTACAGTTTCACCAAATGGCCCGGTGAAACATCAGAACTTGATGAAATGCTTGCGGTAGTGCTGCAGCTCGGCGATCGACTCGCGGATGTCGTCCAGCGCCAGGTGAGTGCTGCCCTTCTTGAAGCTGTCGCGCACGTCCGGTGCCCAGCGTGCAGCCAGCTCTTTGAGCGTCGACACGTCGAGGTTGCGGTAGTGGAAGTAGCTTTCCAGCGCTTTCATGTGGGTATAAAGGAAGCGGCGATCCTGGCAGATGCTGTTGCCGCAGATCGGCGACTTGCCTTTCGGGACCCATTTTTCCAGGAAAGCGATGGTTTCGGCCTCGGCCTCGGCCATGCTGATGCGGCTGTCACGCACGCGCTGGGTCAGACCCGAGTTGCCGTGGGTGCGGGTGTTCCACTCGTCCATGCGGGCGAGCACTTCGTCACTGTGGTGAATGGCGATCACCGGGCCTTCGGCCAGGGTGTTCAGGTCACTGTCGGTGACGATGGTGGCCATTTCGATGATGACGTCGTTTTCCGGATCCAGACCGGTCATTTCCAGGTCGATCCAGATCAGGTTCTGCGGGTTTTGCATATTCGGGCTCCTAGGCAATGCTGCGCAGTTTAGCCTAGGCCGGTGCCCGGGCGTGCTAAACTCGCGGCCGTTTTACCTAATCGCTGCATTCTTCAGACGGAACACCCATGGCCAAACGCCAACTCAATCGTCGTCAAAACTGGCGCATCGAAAAGATTCAGGGCGAGCGCGCCGCGCGCGCCGCCAAACGCGAGTCCTCGGCGGTCGAAGCCCTCGAGGGCGGCGATCTGGGCCCTGAGCAACACGGCCTGGTGATCGCCCACTTCGGTGTGCAGGTCGAGGTCGAGGCCGTGGACGGCGAACTGGCCGGCCAGGTTTTCCGTTGCCACCTGCGCGCCAACCTGCCGGCGCTGGTGACCGGTGATCAGGTGGTCTGGCGTGCCGGCAACCAGGGCATCGGGGTGATCGTCGCGCAACTGCCGCGCACCACCGAACTGTGCCGCCCGGACAGCCGTGGCCAGCTCAAACCGGTGGCGGCCAACGTCGACATGATTGTCATCGTCTTCGCGCCACTGCCCGAGCCGCACGCCAACCTGATCGACCGCTATCTGGTCGCCGCCGAACACGCCGGCATCCGCCCGTTGCTGCTGCTGAACAAATTCGACCTGATCGACGAGCAGAACGCCCCGGCGCTCAATGCCCTGCTGGCGGTGTACCGCACGCTGGGTTATCCGGTGCTGGAAGTCTCGGCGCATCACGGCAACGGTATGGAGCAGTTGCAGAAACAGCTCGACGGGCGCATCAGCGTATTCGTCGGCCAGTCCGGCGTCGGCAAGTCGTCGTTGGTCAACAGCCTGCTGCCGGAAGTCGAAACCCGTGTCGGCCCGTTGTCGGAGTTGTCCGGTCAGGGCACGCACACCACGACCACCGCGCGCCTGTTCCACTTCCCTGGCGGTGGCGAGTTGATCGATTCCCCGGGTATCCGTGAGTTCGGCCTGGGCCACGTCAGCCGCGCCGACGTCGAAGCCGGCTTCATCGAGTTCAACGACCTGCTCGGCACTTGCCGTTTCCGCGACTGCAAACACGATCGCGAACCCGGTTGCGCCCTGCTCAAGGCCCTGGAAGACGGCCGCGTGCAGCAGCAGCGAATGAACAGCTACCGCTCGATCATCGCCAGCCTGCCGGAAAACGGCTACTGAACATCTGCACCGGCAGCCCCTCGCCCGGGGGCTGCCGGATGTCGGACCACGCCTGACACATCCTCCGACCATTTAAACATCAGACCTTTCTGACAGGCTCGCTCGCGCCTGCTTGCAGGACATTTCTCTTTCCGCGCGCAGACCTTGCGGGCGCCTTCCAGATGCCTAGATTGGGTTGTTCCTTCGCACCTTCGCGACCTTCGAGGAACCCCATGCAGACCTACCATTTGTTCATCAGCCATTCGTGGAACTACTCCCACGCCCACGACAATCTGGTACGCCTGCTCGGCGCCAGACCGGATTTCAGTTTCAAGAATTTTTCCGTGCCGCCGCACAACCCGATCATGGGCGCGCAGACCGACAGGCAGCTCGAAGAAGCCATCGAGAACAAGATCCGTCCGTGCTCGGCGGTGCTGATCATGGCCGGGATGTATTCGACCTACAGCAAATGGATCAACAAGGAAATCGAGATCGCCAGGCGCATGGGCAAAGTGATCATCGCGATCAAGCCGTTCGGCGCCGAGCGCATTTCCACGGTGGTACGTGAGGCGGCGCACGCCGAGTGCGCGTGGAACACCAACAGCATCATCGGCGCGATCCGTCAGCACACGGCGGTGTGACCATGCGCAAGGGACTGTTTATCGGCATCAACCACTACGCGCACGTTTCGCCCTTGAGCGGTTGCTGCAACGACGCCATGGCCATGGCGTCCGTGTTGAAGACCGACGCCAACGGTGATCCCAACTTCAAGAACTTGGTGCTGACCTCGGCTGAGGACGACCTCGGCCGAGGCAAGCTTGAAGACCAGATTCGCGAGCTGTTCTCCGGCGACTGCAACGTCGCGCTGCTGTACTTCGCCGGGCACGGCGGCTTCGACAGCGACAACGATGAAGGCATGCTCCTGCCGCAGGACTATCGCAGCGCCAAGGACGGCATCCGCATCAGCGACATCCTCAACTGGGCCGCCAAAGCCACGAAAATCAAAAACAAAGTGATCATCCTCGACTGCTGCCAGAGCGGCGCGGCCGGCGAAGTGCGCGCCTTGCGCAGCGAAAGCAGCGTGGTGGGCGAAGGCATGACCATCCTGACCGCCTGCAAAAAGGAAGAGCCGGCCCTGGAGGGTGCGCAGCATGGCGTGTTCACCGGTTTGCTGTTGCAGGCCCTGCACGGCGGTGCGGCGAACATTCTCGGCAAGATCACTCCGGGCAGCCTGTACTCCTTCGTCGACAATGCGCTCGACGCCTGGGAGCAGCGCCCGGTGTTCAAGACCAACGTCTCGCAGTTCATCTCCCTGCGTGAAGTCTCGCCGCTGATCCCCAAGGAGATCCTGCGCAAACTGCCGGAATGGTTCGCCGAAGCCGAATCGACGTTCCGCCTCGCCCCCAGCTACGAACCCACCGAAGCGACGTTCGACCCGGAACACGGCGAGGTCTTCACCCAGCTGCAAAAGTGCAATCGCCACAGCCTGATCGAACCGGTCGATGCCGAACACATGTATTACGCAGCCATTCATTCCACTGGCTGCCGCCTCACGGCGCTCGGCGCCTATTACCGTGAACTCGCCCTCAAAGGACACTTCTGATGCCCGTATTCATTAGCTACCGCCATATAGATCGCCCGCAAGCCATGGCGATCAATGCCCAATTGATGCAGGCCAACATCAAGACTTACCTCGATGTGCTCGACCCGGAATCGCAGACCACCGACGACATCACCGGGGTGATCACCCGCAATATTACCGAATGCACGCACCTGCTGGCGGTGGTGTCGGAGAAGACCGCGTTGTCGTGGTGGGTGCCGTTCGAAATCGGCGAAGCGACGATCAGCAACCGGCGGATCTGCTCGTTCCGCACCGGGCAGGCAAAGCTGCCGGAGTATCTGGACAAGTGGCCGAAACTGAGCACGGCCAGTGATCTGAATTTCTTCATCGATGCCTATCGCGAAGAGGTCTCGAGCAAGCGCTCGATAGCGCTGGATTCGAGCAACGAATCCTTCAGCGGTACCTATAAGCGCAACGCCGATCTTTTCCATGAACAACTGAAAAATCGGATTCGGCGCGGTTTCTGAGGCCAATCGACAGCCACAAAAAAACCGACATCACTGT
>NZ_AKJP02000002.1:0-222679 GCF_000282275.2 Pseudomonas sp. GM30
GACAGACGAAGCGTCGGCTTTTTATTGCCAGTCTGAAAGTGATGGTGCTTGGCAGACCGCATTCGCGAGCAGGCTCACTCCCACAGGGAAATGCATTCCAAATGTGGGAGCGAGCTTGCTCGCGATGAGGCCTTCTCTACCAACGACGATCTCACTCAAGCAACGCAGACACTGCCTACGACTGCGCCAGAATACGCCGACTGGTGCTCGGTACAGCCAAGTTCTATCGTTTGCCGGTCGCTACTCAATCACACAGATCGGCCAGCATGAATACATACCCCACGCAAAAACCCCACAAACAGAAAGTTCGTAATGAACTGACATTCCTGGATGTTCGGCAAGCCGCGCGTGATGGGCAGAAAGTGTTCGATAAATATGTGATCACTGGCAGGCTATCCACCACAAAGTAAATCAAAAGATCGCAGCTTTCGGCAGCTCCTACACCGATCACCTGTAGGAGCTGCCGAAGGCTGCGATCTTTTGACCTGTAAGCCCGGACAGCTAAAGCGTCCGGGCTTTTTGTTGCCAGTCTGAAACTGGTGGTGTCTGGCCGACCGCATTCGCGAGCAAGCTCGCTCCCACATTTAGTCCTGTGTACGCAGAACCAATGTGGGAGCGAGCTTGCTCGCGAAGAGGCCATAACGGCCAGCGGAATTATTGAGGCAACCGCAGTTTGTCCAGCAATCGATTAACCAGCAGCTCGTTCAACATGATCAGCTGTTGCAGCGCCAGCAGCGGATTGCCCTCCGGGCCATCGATTGAGTTGGCGATATTGCCAGCCATGACTTTGGCCGACGACAACGATTCGCAAGCCTCGGCGATCGAGAGGAGGTGCAGCGAAGCAAACCGTAGGCGCTGCCCCCGGATCGATACCGGAGCGAAGGAACCCCGAGCTCCAGCGAGCGGGCCGAACGTTGGAGCAAGCGTTTTTTTGCTTACTTTTGAGGTGTTTGTCAAAGAAGTGAGTCGTCGTAAGGGCGAAACCTTAATTGGCCGTTACCGCGGCAACGGATATTCACGCAGTCTCGGCAACGTTATTAGCTGACCAGCACATATAAGGCTGGCTGCCTAGCTGTCAGATCTGACAGTAGACGCACACCTGTTCGAGCGGATATCAAGAGAAACCGTAATTGCAGTCGGTTGTAACACCTCCTCTTAATCGAAAGGCAGGTTTAACAATGACCACTCACGTTATGTTTCTCCCGAAAAAACCACTCGTCAGTGATGACAGGTTTGAATGGAGATTGGGCGATATAAAGCAAACAGCGAAATTCAGATCTTTCTATCAGGATGAGATTGTGGGTCAGCGGTATTGGTCCATCAGTGGTGGAACTGGAAATTTCGACGATGAAAGCTATTTTGCTTTCGCCCTGACTTTGCCCTACCAATCCGATGAGGCACTCACAGGTGACTATAACTTCGACGACGGGCTGACATGTGTACACAGCCATTGGGTACCTGCGCCGCCGGGATTTATCGGAATGGCTACGGTAGACGCCGACTCGGCGATCCTCAGCATCAAATATGACCCTGAAACGGACATCGCTACGGGATCATTCGAGGCCGTGTTCAAGAGTCATCGCTATCGTCTGATGCCCAAGGGGACTTTCACCATGACAAGACTGAGGCCGTCTGAAGCGGATTAACCCTGGCAGGTTTTGATTGCTGCAACGCCGGGCAAGTCCCCCTCAACGCACCTTGAAAGAATGACTTCGTGCAGGAGCTGCCGCAAGTTGCGATCTTTTGATACTGGAAGCCCGGAAAGCGAATGCTTCCGGGCTTTTAGTTGCCTGTCTGAAATTGATGTCGCTCGGCAGACCGTTTTCGCGAGCAGGCTCACTCCTGCATTGGTTCTGCGGTGCCCGCCGATTATTTGCCTGACCACGATGCCCTGTAGGAGTGAGCCTGCTCGCGATAAGGCCATAACGGCCAGCGAAATTATTAAGGCAACCGCAGCTTGTCCAGCAGTCGATTGACCACCAGCTCGTTCAGCATGATCAGCTGTTGCAGCGCCAGCAGCGGTTTGCGCTCGGGGCCTTTCACCGAGTTGGCGATATTGCCGGCCATGGCGTTGGCTGACGACAGTGATTCGCTGGCTTCGACGAGCAGCGTTTCGTCATCGAGCGTGGGATCGACCATGTAGATGGGGCGAGCCTTGGGTGGGAAGTACTTCGGGATATCGGGGCCAAGGTAATAGTCGAGTGCGCGGTCGGCGGCTTCTTTTGTCTTTTGGGACTCAAGCTCGGGGTGGCGAGGGGTTGGATCAGTTTCTGGTGGGTTGGGCGTGGCTTTGAACATGGATGTAACTCCTATCGCAGATTTAAAGGAGCCATCACCCACGCTACCAAACGATGGGTGGCGGCCATACGCGGGTTGGTAGACCGGCTGCAATAGGAACCCGGCGCTCACGAATGAGCCCCACGCATGACCACCATAAAACCGAGTCCCAAAAAGGGACTGCATAGGTGTTGCCATACAGCTATTACAGACGGGCTACCAAACCCGATCACTGTTTTCCAGTGACCGGGAAACGATATAGCCCGGCCCATAGCCGTGTAAGCCGGCGGATTCTGGCGTACGCGTAGGTAACGGCGCAAGGCGTTGTAGGCCCGGCGGCGTAACGGATTGTGTGATTTAAACGTGTTTGCAGGATTGCGTTTACCGGCAGAAAAATCCGCAAATGCCGTGTGTTTTTGTTGGTGTCTGTCAGACCGCTTTCGCGAGCAGGCTCGCTCCCACAAGATCAAAAGATCGCAGCCTTCGGCAGCTCCTACACAAAACCCGCGGCGCAGCCGCCCCACTCCAGGATGAGCGCAAGCTCGGCTGTCGCTCTTGATCTTGATTCATGGGCGACGTCGGAAGGCTGAGCGGAGGGATTCATCCGGGGGTGGGAGCGCAGCGACCGTTTGGCGAAGCCAAACACAGCGAGAGGAGGTGCAGCGAAGCAAACCGGAGGCGCTGCGCCCGGATGGAGCCCGGAGCGAAGGGACCCCGAGCTTTAGCGAGCGGGCCGAACGTTGGAGCAAGCGTTTTTTTGCTTACTTTTTTTAGGCGTTTGTAAAAAAAGTGAGTCGCCGTAAGGGCGAAACCCTAAGTGGCCATGACCGCAGCAACGGATATGCCCCCCAAACAAAGCCTCACCGAAGAAACCCGGCAACCTTCTCCGCAGCCGAAGCCAAATGCTGCTCATGCGTAAACCCGGAAACCTTCAGCGGCTTCAAATCATGATCCCCCGCCGCCAGCCAAAACACCTCAATCCCCGGCGATAACGAATACCCCTCAACCGCCTCCCGATTACCCAGAGCATCCCGCTCGCCCTGAACAATCAGCGTCCGAGTCTTCAGCCCCGCCAGATGTTCGACCCGCGGTTTCTCCGGTTTCCCAACCGCATAAAACGGATATCCGAGACAGACAAGCGCATCGGCGCCAAGCTCATCGGCAAGCAGACTGGCCATCCGCCCGCCCATGGACTTACCACCAATGGCCAAAGTCCCAGTGACATGACGTCGCACTTCAGCGAACACTTCGCGCCAACACACAAGTAGTTTCGGCGCCGGATTAGGCGGGCGTTTACTGCCATCCACCCGCCGCTGCGCCATATAAGGAAACTCAAACCGCAACACATTCACCCCAAGTGCAGCAAGGCGCCCAGCCATATCGTTCATCCAGTCGCTGTCCATCGGCGCCCCCGCCCCATGGGCCAGGATCAGCGTCGCCGAAGCCTCGCCCGACGCGGCATCCCACAACCACCCACGATCCCGCACGCACTGCGCCCATTGATCCCCGTCAATACTGGCCTTGTGCTGTTTGTCCATGCTTGCCTCGCTTTTAGTCTGCCTATAACTCCAGGCGAAGGATTCGCGGCGTTTTCTGCGCGCGCTCACTTCGGCTGAACCGTGGATGGGGAACCATGAACACTTCTATCAGTACCGCCTACAACTACAAGGTGGTCCGCCAATTCGCCATTATGACGGTGGTGTGGGGCATCGTCGGCATGGGGCTCGGGGTTTTTCTCGCGGCCCAATTGGTCTGGCCGGAACTCAACTTCAATTTGCCCTGGACCAGTTTCGGCCGTCTGCGCCCGCTGCACACCAACGCGGTGATCTTCGCCTTCGGTGGCTGCGCGCTGTTCGCCAGTTCGTTCTACTCGGTGCAACGCACCTGCCAGACCCAGCTGTTTGCGCCGAAAATCGCCGCGTTCTGCTTCTGGGGCTGGCAACTGGTGATCCTGCTGGCAGCGATCAGCCTGCCGCTGGGTTACACCAGTTCCAAGGAATACGCCGAACTGGAATGGCCGATCGACATCCTGATCACCATCGTCTGGGTCGCGTACGCCATCGTGTTCTTCGGCACGATCATGCAGCGCAAGACCAAGCACATCTATGTCGGCAACTGGTTCTTCGGCGCGTTCATCATCACCGTGGCGATTCTGCACATCGTCAACAACCTTGAGTTGCCGGTGAGTTTTACCAAGTCCTACTCGGTGTACGCCGGTGCGACCGACGCGATGGTGCAATGGTGGTACGGCCACAACGCCGTAGGCTTTTTCCTCACCGCCGGTTTCCTCGGGATGATGTACTACTTCGTGCCGAAACAGGCCGAACGTCCGGTGTATTCGTATCGCCTGTCGATCGTGCACTTCTGGGCGCTGATCACCCTGTACATCTGGGCGGGCCCGCACCACCTGCACTACACCGCGCTGCCGGACTGGGCGCAGTCGCTGGGCATGGTGATGTCGCTGATTCTGCTGGCACCGAGCTGGGGCGGCATGATCAACGGCATGATGACCCTCTCGGGCGCCTGGCATAAGTTGCGCAGCGACCCGATCCTGCGCTTCCTCGTGGTCTCGCTGGCGTTTTACGGCATGTCGACCTTCGAAGGTCCGATGATGGCGATCAAGACGGTGAACGCCCTCTCCCACTACACCGACTGGACCATCGGCCACGTTCACGCCGGCGCGCTCGGCTGGGTGGCGATGATCTCGATCGGCGCGCTGTACCACATGATCCCGAAAGTCTTCGGCAAAGAGCAGATGCACAGCATCGGCCTGATCAACGCGCACTTCTGGCTCGCGACCATCGGCACCGTGCTCTACATCGCCTCGATGTGGGTCAACGGCATCGCCCAGGGCCTGATGTGGCGCGCAGTCAACGAGGACGGCACGCTGACCTACTCCTTCGTCGAAACCCTGGTGGCCAGCCACCCAGGCTTCGTCGTGCGGCTGATTGGCGGGGCGATCTTCCTCAGCGGCATGTTCCTGATGGCTTACAACACCTGGCGCACCGTGCGGGCCTCGCAGCCTGCTGACGTCGTTGCTGCCGCGCAGATGGCCTGAGGAGTCCGCCATGAAACACGAAACGATTGAAAAGAACGTCGGCCTGCTGATGCTGCTGATGGTGTTTGCCGTGAGCATCGGCGGCCTGACCCAGATCGTCCCGCTGTTCTTCCAGGACGTCACCAACAAACCGGTGGAAGGCATGAAGCCCTACACCGCGCTGCAACTGGAAGGCCGCGACATCTACATCCGCGAAGGCTGCGTCGGTTGCCACTCGCAGATGATCCGTCCGTTCCGCGCCGAAACCGAACGCTACGGGCACTACTCGGTGGCCGGCGAGAGCGTGTGGGATCACCCGTTCCTCTGGGGCTCCAAGCGTACCGGGCCGGATCTGGCGCGAGTCGGCGCGCGTTACTCGGACGACTGGCACCGCGCGCACTTGTACAACCCGCGCAACGTCGTGCCTGAGTCGAAAATGCCGGCCTACCCGTGGCTGGTGACGCAAGCGGTCGACAGCAGCCACACCGAAACCAAGCTCAAGACCATGCGCACCCTCGGCGTGCCATACACCGACGATGACATCAGCGGCGCGGTCGCCAGCCTCAAGGGCAAGACCGAAATGGACGCCCTCGTCTCCTACCTGCAAGTGCTCGGCACTGCGATCAAGAGCAAGAGGTAAGCACGATGGTCATTGAAATGAGCTCAGGGCTGATTCGCGGCCTCGGCACCGTTGTGGTGTTCGTCGCCTTCGTCGGCCTGACGATCTGGGTGTTCAACCGCAAGCGCACGCCGGAATTCGCCGAAGCGCGCCTGCTGCCGTTCGCCGACGAGCCGCAACCCGACATTACCCAAGCACCTGAACCAAGGAGTACCCGGCCATGACCACCTTCTGGAGTACGTGGATCTGCGTACTGACCATCGGCAGCCTGATCGGCCTGACCTGGCTGTTGATCGGCACCCGCCGGGGCGAGACCAAGGGCAGCGTCGACCAGACCATGGGCCACAGCTTCGACGGCATCGAGGAGTACGACAACCCGCTGCCGCAGTGGTGGTTCATGCTGTTCGCCGGCACGCTGGTGTTTTCCGTGGGCTATCTGATCCTGTATCCGGGCCTGGGCAACTGGAAAGGCATCCTGCCCGGCTACGAGGACGGCTGGACCGGCGTGCACGAATGGGAAAAGGAAATGAACAAGGCCGACGCCAAATTCGGGCCGATCTTCGCCAAATTCGCCGCCATGCCGGTGGAAGAAGTGGCGAAGGATCCGCAGGCGCTGAAAATGGGTGGCCGGCTGTTCGCCTCCAACTGCTCGGTGTGCCACGGTTCCGACGCCAAGGGCGCGTTCGGCTTCCCTAACCTGGCCGACAAGGACTGGCGCTGGGGCGGCGATGCCGAAACCATCAAGACCACCATCATGGGTGGGCGGATGGCGGCGATGCCGGCCTGGGGCGAAGTGCTCGGTGAAGCCGGGGTGAAGAACGTCGCCGCGTATGTGCGTCACGAACTGGCCGGCCTGCCACTGCCCGCCGACAGCAAGGCTGACCTGCAAGCCGGACAGCAAGCGTTCAGCACCACCTGCGTAGCCTGTCATGGGGCAACCGGCCACGGCACTGAAGCCATGGGTGCGCCGAATCTGACGCACCCGGCCGGATTTATTTATGGCACGAGTCTGACGCAGCTTGAGCAGACCATCCGCCACGGTCGTCAGGGCCATATGCCGGCGCAGAACGAGCTGTTGGGCAACGATAAAGTGCAATTGCTTGCCGCTTATGTGTACAGCCTGTCGCACGGATTGAATACAGAAAAACTGATTACTGAAGACAACAAGCAATAAGCATTGCGTACACCTCTGCCGCACCATTCTCGGTGCGGCAGCATCCCGCCCCTTTGCGACGCATTGTCGCACCCCGTCACACCCTCTCCTTTCGGTTCCCCGGATTCGGGTCTACGCTTGCTCGATGCGGACTGGCTTGTGCTGGTTCCAGGTCAACGCTGACTGCTGTGTTCTGCGAACCGGCTGACTGATGTGGCCGCAAACGCCGGTAGATACCGGCTGTCGTGCCATTTACCGTCCGTCACCCGAACTGAGCGTTTGAACACACCCCGTTACAACCGACCTGAACCCCTCGCTTTTTTCATCCGCTGCGACATTTTGTCCGAGGCCGATTTTGACCTTACGCGGCGTATGGAAAGGCCGCAGAATCAGCGTTGGAAAGCATTGACCCAGGTCATGGCGCGTTGCAATGACCCCCTGCTCTCTGCATACTTGCGGCCGATTTTAATCCTAATAAAACACCCAAACCGTGGAACCTTAGAATGAGCACAGCAATCAGTCCGACTGCTTATAACTATAAGGTAGTCCGCCAGTTCGCCATCATGACGGTGGTCTGGGGGATCCTTGGCATGGGGCTTGGTGTCTTCATCGCCTCGCAACTGGTCTGGCCGGAGTTGAACTTCGGTCTGCCGTGGACGAGCTTTGGACGCCTGCGCCCGTTGCACACAAACCTGGTGATTTTCGCCTTCGGTGGTTGTGCACTGTTTGCCACTTCCTACTATGTCGTGCAGCGAACCTGCCAGACGCGACTGATCTCCGACAGCCTCGCCGCCTTCACCTTCTGGGGCTGGCAGGCAGTCATCGTCGGCGCAATCATTACCTTGCCGCTGGGTTACACCACCACCAAGGAATACGCCGAACTGGAATGGCCGCTCGCCATTCTGCTGGCCATTGTCTGGGTCTCCTACGGGCTGGTGTTCTTCGGCACGATCACCAAGCGCAAGACCAAGCACATCTACGTCGGTAACTGGTTCTACGGCGCGTTCATCGTCGTGACCGCGATGCTGCACATCGTCAACCACGCCTCCCTGCCGGTCAGCTTCTTCAAGTCTTACTCCGCCTATTCAGGCGCGACCGACGCGATGATCCAGTGGTGGTACGGGCACAACGCCGTGGGTTTCTTCCTGACCACCGGCTTCCTCGGGATGATGTACTACTTCGTGCCGAAACAGGCCGAACGTCCGATCTACTCTTATCGCCTGTCGATCGTGCACTTCTGGGCACTAATCACCCTGTACATCTGGGCCGGCCCGCACCACCTGCACTACACCGCGCTGCCGGACTGGGCACAATCGCTGGGCATGGCGATGTCGATCATCCTCCTGGCGCCAAGCTGGGGCGGCATGATCAACGGCATGATGACCCTCTCGGGCGCCTGGCATAAGCTGCGCACCGACCCGATCCTGCGCTTCCTCGTGGTGTCGCTGGCGTTCTACGGCATGTCGACCTTCGAAGGGCCGATGATGGCGATCAAGACCGTCAACTCGCTCTCGCACTACACCGACTGGACCATCGGCCACGTTCACGCCGGCGCGCTGGGCTGGGTGGCGATGATTTCGATCGGCGCGATCTACCACATGATCCCGAAACTGTTCGGTCGTGCGCAGATGCACAGTGTCGGCCTGATCAACGCGCACTTCTGGCTCGCGACCATCGGCACCGTGCTCTATATCGCCTCGATGTGGGTCAACGGCATCACTCAGGGTCTGATGTGGCGTGCAATCAACGATGACGGCACCCTCACTTACTCGTTCGTCGAAGCGCTGCAGGCCAGCCACCCGGGTTACATCGTCCGTGCCCTGGGCGGTGCTTTCTTCGCCAGCGGCATGTTCCTGATGGCTTACAACGTCTGGCGCACCGTGCGCGCCTCGAACGCGGCGGAAGCCGAAGCCGCCGCCCAGATCGCTGTTGTTGGAGCTCACTGATGAAGCATGAAGCTGTCGAGAAGAATATTGGGCTGCTGGCCTTCTTCATGGTCATCGCTGTCAGCATTGGCGGCCTGACCCAGATCGTTCCGCTGTTTTTCCAGGACGTCACCAACAAGCCGGTCGAAGGCATGAAGCCGCGTTCGGCCCTGGAACTGGAAGGCCGCGACGTCTATATCGCCAACGGTTGTGTCGGCTGCCACTCGCAGATGATCCGCCCGTTCCGCGCTGAAACCGAACGCTACGGCCACTACTCGGTTGCCGGTGAAAGCGTCTGGGATCACCCGTTCCTGTGGGGTTCCAAACGTACCGGCCCGGATCTGGCTCGCGTGGGCGGTCGTTACTCCGATGACTGGCAACGTGCGCACCTGTACAACCCGCGCAACGTGGTGCCTGAGTCGAAAATGCCGGCTTACCCGTTCCTCGTGGAAAACAAGCTCGACGGCAAAGACACGGCCAAGAAAATGGAAGTGTTGCGCACGCTCGGCGTCCCTTACACCGACGAAGACATCGCCGGTGCAAAAGATGCCGTGAAGGGCAAAACCGAAATGGACGCGCTGGTGGCCTACCTTCAGGGCCTGGGCACCATCATCAAAAGCAAACGGTGATTCTTCATGGATATCGGGATGATTCGCGGCCTGGGCACCGTCGTCGTGATGGTGGCCTTCATCGGTTTGGCATTGTGGGTGTTCAGCCCCAAGCGCAAGTCGGAGTTTGAAGACGCAACCTTGTTGCCTTTTGCGGATGATCCCGAAGCCATCAAGCACGTCGAGCAAGCTTCTAGGAGTAACAAAGAATGACTACATTCTGGAGTCTGTACGTCACAGTCCTCAGTCTCGGTACGATCTTCGCCCTGACCTGGCTGCTGCTGTCGACCCGCAAGGGCCAGCGCAGCGAACAGACGGAAGAGACCGTCGGCCACTCCTTCGACGGGATCGAGGAGTACGACAACCCACTGCCGAAATGGTGGTTCATGCTGTTCGTGGGCACCATCGTGTTCGCCCTCGGTTACCTGGTGCTGTACCCGGGCCTGGGCAACTGGAAAGGCCTGCTGCCGGGCTACAACTACCTCGATAACGACAAGCAGACCGCGTTCGCCAACGGCCAGACCGGCTGGACCGGCGTACACGAGTGGGAAAAGGAAATGGCCCGCTCGGACGCCAAATTCGGTCCGATCTTCGCCAAGTTCGCGGCGATGCCGATCGAAGAAGTCGCCAAGGATCCGCAAGCGCTGAAGATGGGTGGCCGCCTGTTCGCCTCCAACTGCTCGGTGTGCCACGGTTCCGACGCCAAGGGCGCCTATGGTTTCCCGAACCTGACCGACGCCGACTGGCGCTGGGGCGGTGAGCCGGAAACCATCAAGACCACCATCATGGGCGGTCGTCACGCGGTGATGCCGGCCTGGGCCGAAGTCATTGGTGAACAAGGCGTAGCCGACGTCGCAGCTTTCGTCGTGACTCAACTTGATGGCCGCAAACTGCCGGAAGGCACCAAGGCTGACCCGGCCAACGGCCAGAAACTGTTCGCCGCCAACTGCGTGGCCTGCCACGGTCCGGAAGGCAAAGGCACGCCGGCCATGGGCGCACCGAACCTGACCCACCCGGCCGCGTTCATCTACGGTTCGAGCTTCGCGCAACTGCAGCAGACCATCCGTTACGGCCGTCAGGGCCAGATGCCGGCGCAGGAACAACTGCAAGGCAACGACAAGGTGCACCTGCTGGCAGCGTACGTGTACAGCCTGTCCCACGGTGAAAAAGCGCCGGAAGCCGAGGCGCAGTAAGGCCAGGGCTTGATGTAATGAAGAATCCCCCGCCAGTGCTCTGGCGGGGGATTTTTTTATGGGTTACTGGCCCGGATCGACTTCACCGGCACGGTGGCCACCGGCGTACGTTTGCGCCACTGATTGTCCTCGACCAGACTCACCTCCAATTGCTTGCGATCCTTGGAAAACGTGGCGGTCAGGTACGTCTGCTGAGAAGCTGAACCGCTGAGAAACATCGGCACGCTCCCCATATAGGTCTGGCTACCACCCTCGTCGTGGAAGTGGCCGGCGAACATCGCCGTCACCTGATACTTTTCAATCATTTCGCGAAAGCGCTTCTCTTGATCCCAACTGCCTTTCCACTCATAGGGCTTGTGCATGTTGATAATGATCGCGTAGCCCTGCGCTCGCGCTATTCGCAAATCATTTTCCAGCCAGTCCAGCGACGCCGTGATATCGAATGTGGTCGGATTCAACGCGTGAGAAATCTTCACCGCATAAGTGGGTTCATTGTTCAACTGCACCAGATGCACTTCACCAATATTCTTTGAATAAGCAAGACTACCCAGATAGTGTTTATTCACAAAACTGCCAGTGACTTCCAGATCAAATTCATCGACTTTACCGACATGATGATCACGGTAATCAACAATACTGCCCGCTGCGCAACTTTCACTGAAACAGTCATTCACGTTGTTCTGGTAGTCGTGATTGCCCAATCCGTAGAGCACGTGATCGCCAAAGTGTTTTTTCAGCATCGAACCGACATAGGAGCGCTGCCAGCCATGGCCGAACGCGGTCATGTCGCCGTTGATCATCAGGGGCACGGCGCCCTGCCCGCCCATCTCGCTGCGAAACTGGGCAATGCTCGCGAACTGGGTTTCCACCAGCCATTTCGCGCGCTTTTCGAAATCCGCGCTCGACTCATCCTCGCCACTGTCCGACTTTTCTGTCCACGGGTATTGCGGGTCTGATGCAAATACCATGTGCTGCGGCATACCTTCATTGGCACTGGCGAGAGAAGTCAGGGACATCAGACACAGACAAGCGAAAAGCTTTTTAACTTCCTTGATTTTCATAACACTCCATTATTCCGTTAAATTTCAAAACATGAACATGCAACCAACACGCTGCAGAACAGCCACTAAGCTATTCGAAAAAAACAGGAAAACAAAAGCCACTAATTAACTAATCATATTTCTGAAATATTAAAATCGCCTTCGAAATTAATACTTTGAGACACATGCCTGATGGACTCGATTCGCTATGCTCTGTAGGGTCGTCCACAGCCCGTTGACCCTCATCGGAGCCACTTCAAGGATGAAGCCGCTATGTTGAATGACAGCACAGACCCTCTGCCGGTTGATCAGAAACTCACAGACAACGATCAGGCAATCGATCCATCGAACCACCCCGTGGAATCGATTGCCGTGACACTGGGTAATCCGTTGCAACCCGACTCCAGAAGCACCACAAAGCCCCACAGAAATACCGGCAGTCTCGAGAGCCTGGGCGGCGGCAGACTTCCCTGAGTCTTGAAGCCACGCCTGAATCAACCCGAGCCGGCCTGCGCCTTGTGCGAGGCTGGCTCGACTGATGCCTGCCACGGACCGACCAACGGACGGCTGAGTCCTGTCTTCCTCGATTGCCGCCCCCAAGGCGAAGTAGTAACGTTGCTACATCTGTATTGCGAGAGGTCAACCATGATGGCAATCACCACCATCTCCAGCCGTGAATTCAATCAGGACACCAGCAGCGCCAAAAAGGCTGCGCGTCTGGGTCCAGTGATCATCACCGACCGTGGCAAGGCCTCTCATGTTCTGTTGAGCATTGAGGAATATCAGAAACTGAGCGGCGCAAACACGAGCATTGTCGATTTGTTGGTCATGCCGGAGGATGCCGACATCGATTTCGAAACCGAGCGCGCAGTCATCATTCATCGTCCCGTGGATCTGTCCTGATGTATTTACTCGACACCAATGTGATTTCCGAACTTCGCAAGCCGCAGGCCGATGCCAATGTGGTCAGTTGGGCCAAAGGCATCATCGCCCCGCGCCTGTACATTTCCGCCATTACTTTGAAAGAACTGGAAACCGGAGTACTGCGAATGGAACGGCGTGATCCTGCTCAAGGAAAGCTGTTGCGCAGTTGGCTGACGCGTCACGTCATTCCGGCATTCGAAGCCCGAATCCTGCCGGTCGATGCCGCGGTGGCACTGCGTTGTGCCAGCCTGCATGTACCCGACCAAGCCAATGAAAGCGATGCATTGATAGCTGCCACGGCCCTGGTGCATGGACTCACAGTGGTCACCCGCAATGTCGGTGATTTCCGCTCGAGCGGCGTCACCCTGATCAACCCGTGGGAACAATGAATTAGCCGCCACCCCAAAACCGTCCATACTCAACAAGTCAATTGATCTGCATCAGGCTTTGCTGCATTCGCTACACCAATAATGCTTTTTCCCCAACGCGACCAAAGGTCGCACCTTTGAGCCAGAGCGACAGGCGTATCATTGCGCCACTGCGACACCCCTTTCTGACCGCGGTCGGCACGTATCGACCGAGGCATTTGTCCACTGCCGTGGGATGCAATGATGAGTAACCAGATTCCGGTACACGACGTCACACCACCGAGCAAAAACGCGAACAACAGCGTCGATCTTTACGCCTCTCGAGAAAAAATCTACACCCGTGCTTTCACCGGCCTGTTCCGCAATCTGCGGATGATCGGCGGCGCCGCGCTGTTCCTGTTGTATTTCGGTACGGTTTGGCTGAACTGGGGCGGGCATCAGGCGGTGTGGTGGAACCTGCCGGAACGCAAGTTCTTCATCTTTGGTGCGACCTTCTGGCCGCAGGACTTCATTCTGCTGTCGGGGTTACTGATCATTGCCGCGTTCGGCCTGTTCTTCATCACCGTTTACGCTGGCCGCGTCTGGTGCGGCTACACCTGTCCGCAAAGCGTGTGGACGTGGATTTTCATGTGGTGCGAGAAGGTCACCGAGGGCGACCGCAACCAGCGGATCAAGCTCGATAAAGCGCCGATGAGCGGCAACAAGTTCCTGCGCAAACTCGCCAAACATTCGCTGTGGCTATTGATCGGTTTCGTCACCGGCATGACCTTCGTCGGTTACTTCTCGCCAATCCGCGAACTGGTGTTCGAGTTCTTCACTGGCCAGGCCGATGGCTGGTCGTACTTCTGGGTCGGTTTCTTCACCCTCGCCACCTACGGCAACGCCGGCTGGCTGCGCGAGCAGGTGTGCATCTACATGTGCCCGTACGCACGTTTCCAGAGCGTGATGTTCGACAAGGACACCCTGATTGTTTCCTACGACCCGCGTCGCGGCGAAAGCCGTGGCCCGCGCAAGAAAGGTGTCGACTACAAGGCCATGGGTCTGGGCGATTGCATCGATTGCACCATGTGCGTTCAGGTGTGCCCGACCGGCATCGACATTCGTGACGGTCTGCAGATCGAGTGCATCGGTTGCGCGGCGTGCATCGACGCCTGCGACGCGATCATGGACAAGATGGACTACCCGCGCGGCCTCATCAGCTACACCACCGAACACAACCTCTCCGGCCAGAAAACCCATAAACTGCGGCCACGCCTGATCGGCTATGCGGTGGTGCTGCTGGCGATGATCAGTCTGCTGGTGACGGCGTTCTTCATGCGCTCGCTGGTCGGCTTCGACGTCAGCAAGGACCGCGTGCTGTACCGCGAGAACGCCGAAGGCCGGATCGAAAACGTCTACAGCCTGAAGATCATGAACAAGGATCAGCGCGACCACACCTACGTGCTGGAAGCCGCCGGCCTGCCGGATCTGCGCCTGCAAGGCAGACGCGAGATCAAGGTCCCGGCCGGTGAAATCTTCAGCATGCCGGTGGAGTTGTCGAGCGCACCGGAACAATTGCCGTCGAGCACCAACGAGGTGAAATTCATCCTCAAGGACGCCGACGACGACAGCGTTCACGTTGAAGCCAAGAGCCGATTCATCGGCCCACAAACCCGTTGAGAGAACTGAACATGCCTGCAGCAAACGCCGCCAGTCCTTGGTACAAGCACCTTTGGCCATGGATCATCATCGGGATTCTGGCCTGTTCGGTGACCTTGACCCTGTCGATGGTGACCATCGCGGTGAACAACCCGGACAACCTGGTCAACGACAACTACTACGAGGCCGGAAAAGGCATCAACCGCTCGCTGGACCGTGAACTGCTGGCGCAGGATCTGAAGATGCGCGCCAACGTCCATCTCGATGAACTCACCGGCGAAGTCGACCTGCGCCTGAGCGGTGCCAGCCAGCCGAAAACCCTGGAACTGAACCTGATCTCACCGACCCAGCCAGAGAAGGATCGCAAGATCGTCCTGACCCGCAGCGAAACCGAGGCCGGTCGTTACATCGGCCAGTTGGGCGACAAGGTTGAAGGTCGGCGTTTTGTCGAATTGCTCGGCAGCCAGGACGACCACGTGTGGCGCATGTTCGAAGAAGAACAGGTCAGCCACGACAAGGATCTGCTGCTCGGCGATGAACCGCTGCAGGGCGCCGAAGACCTGGATAAATAAAAAGCTGCACTGTGGCGAGGGAGCTTGCTCCCGCTGGGGTGCGAAGCGCCCCTATAACCAGCTTCCCGGTTCATTCAGGCAGAATGAGTTCGCTGCCATACGACTGCTTCGCAGCCGAGCGGGAGCAAGCTCCCTCGCCACAATAGATTTGAGATTTGCACGGCATCACAAATGACCACCCCACTCCCCTGCTACCACTGCGCCCTGCCCGTTCCGTCAGGCAGCCGCTTCACCGCCGTCGTGCTCGGGGAGTCCCGCGAGTTCTGCTGCCCCGGCTGTCAGGCCGTGGCCGAAGCCATCGTTGCCGGTGGTCTGGAAAGTTATTACCAGCATCGCAGCGAAGCCTCGGCCAACCCCGAAGCCTTGCCGGTGCAATTGACCGATGAACTGGCGCTGTACGACCGCGCCGACGTGCAAAAGCCCTTCGTCCGTCACGCGGGCGAGCTCGCCGAAACCACGCTGTTGATGGAAGGCATCAGTTGCGCCGCCTGCGGCTGGCTGATCGAAAAACACCTGCGCACCCTGCCGGCAGTGGCCGAAGCGCGGCTCAATCTGTCCAACCATCGCCTGCATGTGCAATGGGCCGACGGGCAATTGCCGCTGAGCCAGATCCTCGCCGAGCTGCGCCACATCGGTTACGCCGCCCACCCGTATCAGGCCGACCGCGCCAGTGAGCAACTGGCCAGCGAAAACCGTCTCGCGCTGCGCCAACTCGGTGTCGCCGGTCTGCTGTGGTTTCAGGCGATGATGGCAACCATGGCCACCTGGCCGGAATTCAACATCGACCTCAGCCCCGAACTGCACACGATCCTGCGCTGGGTCGCGCTGTTTCTCACTACGCCGATCGTGTTCTACAGCTGCGCGCCGTTCTTCAAGGGCGCCATGCGCGACCTGCGCACCCGCCATCTGACCATGGACGTCTCGGTGTCACTGGCGATCGGCAGCGCCTACATCGCCGGGATCTGGACCTCGATCACCGGGGTCGGCGAGCTGTATTTCGATGCGGTCGGGATGTTCGCACTGTTCCTCCTTGCCGGACGCTATCTGGAACGCCGGGCCCGCGAACGCACCGCCGCTGCTACCGCGCAGCTTGTGAACCTGTTGCCAGCCTCGTGCCTGCGCCTCGACGCCGACGGCCAGAGCGAACGCATTCTGCAAAACGAACTGCGCCTCGGCGACCGGGTGCTGGTGCAACCGGGTTCGATCCTGCCGGCGGATGGCAAGATCCTCGATGGCCAGTCGAGCATCGACGAATCGCTGCTGACCGGCGAATACCTGCCGCAACCGCGCACGCTGGGCGATGCGGTCACTGCTGGCACGCTGAATGTCGAGGGCGCGCTCACCGTCGAGGTACTGGCGCTGGGTCAGGACACGCGCCTGTCGGCCATCGTCCGTCTGCTCGATCGCGCCCAGGCCGAGAAACCGCGATTGGCGGAAATCGCCGACCGCGCGGCGCAGTGGTTCTTGCTATTGTCGCTGATTGCAGCGGCGGCCATCGGCCTGTTGTGGTGGCAGCTGGATGCGTCGCGGGCGTTCTGGATCGTGCTGGCGATGCTGGTCGCGACTTGCCCTTGCGCGCTGTCGCTGGCAACCCCGACGGCGTTGACCGCCGCCACTGGCACCCTGCACAAACTCGGTCTGTTGCTGACGCGTGGCCATGTGCTGGAAGGCCTGAACCAGATCGATACGGTGATCTTCGACAAGACCGGTACCCTCACCGAGGGGCGGCTGGTTTTGCGTTCGATCCTTCCACTGGGCACGTTGAACAGCGACCAGTGCCTGAGCCTTGCCGCGGCCCTCGAAAACCGTTCGGAACACCCGATTGCCCGCGCCTTCGGTCGTGCGCCACTGGCGGCTGAAGAGGTGCACGGCACGCCGGGGCTGGGTCTCGAGGGGCTGGTGGGCGCGCAGCGTTTGCGCATTGGTCAGGCCGAGTTTGTCTGCGCCCTCAGCGGCTCGCCGATCCCCGCGATGCCGGACGAACCGGGCCAGTGGCTGTTGCTGGGGGATGATCAAGGGCCGTTGGCCTGGTTCGTCCTCGACGACCGCCTGCGCGACGATGCGCCCGCCCTGCTCGCCGCGTGCAAGGCTCGTGGCTGGCGCACATTGCTGTTGTCCGGCGACAGCTCGCCGATGGTCGCCAGCGTCGCCGCCGAGCTGGGAGTCGACGAGGCCCGTGGCGGTCTGCGCCCGGATGACAAACTGCAAGTGCTGCAACAACTGCACGCACAAGGACGCAAAGTGCTGATGCTCGGTGATGGGGTGAACGACGTGCCGGTGCTGGCTGCTGCCGACATCAGCGTGGCCATGGGTTCGGCCACCGATCTGGCGAAAACCAGTGCCGACGCGGTGCTGCTGTCCAACCGCCTCGACGCGCTGGTGCAGGCGTTCACACTGGCGCGGCGCACCCGTCGGGTAATCATCGAGAACCTGCTGTGGGCGGCGCTGTACAATGGCCTCATGTTGCCGTTCGCCGCCCTCGGCTGGATCACCCCGGTGTGGGCTGCGGTCGGCATGTCGATCAGTTCGTTGACCGTGGTGCTCAACGCCTTGCGCCTGACTCGCCTGCCGAGTGCGCCGGTCGCCAGCACCCGCTCAGAAACCCGCCCGTTGCCGGCTTGAGCCGCACGGGCCTGGAGTACCGATGCCAGCTCTTTACGTGATGATCCCGGCCGCCCTGCTGATCGTGGCCATCGCCGTGTACATCTTTTTCTGGGCGGTGGACAGCGGGCAGTACGACGACCTCGACGGCCCGGCCCACAGCATCCTGTTCGACGATCAGGACCCGAACCATACCGCCGCCGTGGACGAAGCCAAAGCCGACAAACCGCAGGACAAGGCGCCACCCCATGCTTGAGCTGGCACCCTTGCTGGTTTCCGCGCTGATCCTCGGCCTGCTCGGTGGCGGGCATTGCCTGGGCATGTGCGGCGGCCTGATGGGCGCACTGACCCTGGCGATTCCCAAAGAACAGCGCAGCCGGCGCTTTCGTCTGCTGCTGGCGTACAACCTCGGTCGGATCCTCAGTTACGCGACCGCCGGTTTGCTGATCGGCCTCGCCGGTTGGGCGGTAGCGAACAGCCCGGCGGCGATGATCATGCGCATCCTCGCCGGACTGCTGCTGATCGCCATGGGCCTGTATCTGGCCGGCTGGTGGAGCGGCCTGACCCGCATCGAAAGCCTCGGCCGTGGCTTGTGGCGTTACATCCAGCCGCTGGCCAATCGTCTGCTGCCGGTATCGAGTCTGCCCCGTGCGTTATTGCTCGGCGCGTTGTGGGGATGGCTGCCGTGTGGTCTGGTTTACAGCACGCTGCTGTGGTCGGCGAGCCAGGGCAATGCGCTGGACAGTGCGTTGTTGATGCTGGCATTCGGGCTGGGCACCTGGCCGGTGCTGCTGGCGACAGGGCTGGCGGCCGAGCGGGTCACGGCGTTGCTGCGCAAACGCAGCGTGCGCATGGCTGGGGGGTTGCTGGTGATTGTGTTCGGGATCTGGACCCTTCCTGGCCCTCACCAACATTGGTTGATGGGTCACTGACCTGACCACAGCCCTGAGAAGATTCATTGTGGTGAAGGATTTACTTTGGTGAGGGAATTTATTGTGGTGAGGGGATTTATTGTGGTGAGGGGATTTATCCCCGATGGTGTGCGAAGCGCACCCCGGCATTCCTCCAGTGACACCGCGTACATAGGCTTTACGACTGCTTCGCAGCCGATCGGGGATAAATCCCCTCACCACAAAGCAGTCACTTCTCGTCGCCGTTGATGCAAATCAACAGCCCCGTCGTCGCACCCCGATAGACTCGCCACACTGCCAGCCTATCCGGGGGAATGCCCGCATGCTCGACGCCATTCGTTGGGACACTGATCTGATCCGCCGCTACGACCTGGCGGGGCCGCGCTATACCTCGTACCCGACGGCCGTGCAATTCAACAGTCAGGTCGGCACCTTCGACCTGTTCCATGCCCTGCGCGACAGCCGCAAGGCGCAGCGCCCGTTGTCGCTGTATGTGCACGTGCCGTTCTGCGCGAACATTTGTTACTACTGCGCCTGCAACAAGGTCATCACCAAGGATCGCGGGCGTGCACAGCCGTATCTGCAACGCCTGGAGCAGGAAATCCAGTTGATTGCCTGCCATCTGGAGCCGACGCAGAAAGTCGAGCAGTTGCACTTCGGCGGTGGCACTCCGACCTTTCTCAGCCACGACGAACTGCGGCAGCTGATGGCGCACCTGCGCAAACACTTCAATCTGCTGGATGACGATTCCGGCGACTACGGCATCGAGATCGACCCGCGCGAGGCCGACTGGTCGACCATGGGTCTGTTGCGCGAACTGGGTTTCAACCGGGTCAGCATTGGCCTGCAGGACCTGGATCCGGCGGTGCAACGGGCGGTCAATCGCCTGCAGAGCCTGGAAGAAACCCGCGCGGTGATCGATGCGGCGCGCACCCTGCAATTTCGCTCGATCAACATCGATCTGATCTACGGCCTGCCCAAGCAGACCCCGGAGAACTTTGCGCGCACCGTCGACGAAGTCATCAGCCTGCAACCGGACCGGCTCTCGGTGTTCAACTATGCACACCTGCCGGAACGTTTCATGCCGCAGCGGCGGATCAACAGCCACGAGCTGCCGAGCCCTGCGCAAAAACTCGAAATGCTGCAGCGCACCATCGAGCAATTGACCGCCGCCGGTTACCGCTATATCGGCATGGATCACTTCGCCCTGCCCGACGATGAGTTGGCGATTGCTCAGGAAGAACAGACCCTGCAGCGCAACTTTCAGGGCTACACCACCCACGGACATTGCGATCTGATTGGCCTGGGAGTGTCGGCGATCAGCCAGATCGGCGACCTGTACTGCCAGAACAACAGCGACCTGAACCAGTACCAGAACACCCTCGCCGCCGCGCAACTGGCGACCAGCCGTGGCCTGGTGTGCAATGCCGACGATCGCCTGCGCCGCGCGGTGATCCAGCAACTGATCTGCAATTTCAGCCTGGAATTCGCCGAGATCGAGCAAGCGTTCAACATCGATTTTCAGGGTTATTTCGGCGCGCTGTGGCCGCAACTGCAAGGCATGGCCAACGATGGGCTGATCAGTCTGGAGCGCGAGCGCATCGAAGTGCTGCCAGCCGGGCGCCTGCTGGTGCGTTCGGTGTGCATGGTGTTCGACGCGTATCTGGAACAGCAGAACCGCCAGCGCTTCTCTCGGGTGATCTAGTTTTTCGTCAGCAACGAGCCGAGCTTGAGGTTTTGCTCGGAGGTGAGGCCGGACTGATCCATGACTTTGGACAGCGCCAGATTGGCGCTGATCAGCCCGGTATTCAGTGCGGCGATGGCACCGCGCAGGGCGGCGAGCATATTGACCTTGGCTTCGTTGGTCATGGTTTTGTCGGACATGACGGCGGCCATCCGGGCTTTCTTCTCGGCGATCTCTTTTTGCAGTTTGCGGATCATCTTCAGCAACTGCTGGACGTTCTCGGGCAAGCCGCTGTCTTCGATGTCGCTGTTCTCGCCACCGACGCTGAAGGACTTTTCGATGGAGGCGCCGGACAGCGACACTTTGACGCCCTCGACCAAGGTCGGGGTTGCCAACGGCGCAGAGGCGGGATTCTGCTCGTCGCCGCCCCCTGTCCTGGCGGAGCTCGGCGCAGACGCAACGCCGCTGCTACCGGGGTTCAGCGTGTCAATGGCGGCCATCGAAGCGATTCCTTGCATGCGTGGTGATACCCCTTTATCGGCCACTTGCCCTGCGGCTTTACGCCCGCGGGGCAATCTCGCCACAGACTGGCCTGAATGTCCTCCCGTGGGTTACCCTTACGGCTTATGTGTGTTTTCCCACAAGGATTTAAGAAATGTCCGAGCCAGTCAAACTGCGCGCTCACAACCAGGCCCATTGCAAGGATTGCAGCCTGGCCCCTCTCTGCCTGCCACTTTCTCTGAATCTGGAAGACATGGATGCGCTGGACGAAATCGTTAAACGTGGCCGCCCGTTGAAAAAGGGCGAATTCCTGTTCCGCCAGGGCGACACTTTCGATTCCGTTTATGCAGTACGCTCCGGCGCCCTGAAAACCTTCAGCCTGAGCGACAGCGGTGAAGAACAGCTGACCGGTTTCCACCTGCCGAGCGAACTGGTCGGCCTGTCCGGCATGGACACCGAGAAACACCCGGTGTCGGCCCAGGCCATGGAGACCACCTCGGTCTGTGAAATTCCTTTCGAACGCCTTGATGAACTGGCCCTGCAACTGCCGCAACTGCGCCGTCAGTTGATGCGGGTGATGAGCCGCGAGATCCGCGACGACCAGCAGATGATGCTGTTGCTTTCGAAAAAAACCGCCGACGAGCGCATCGCCACCTTCCTGGTCAACCTGTCGGCGCGCTTCCGGGCTCGCGGGTTCTCGGCCAACCAGTTCCGCCTGAGCATGTCGCGCAACGAAATCGGCAATTACCTGGGCCTGGCGGTGGAAACCGTGTCGCGGGTATTCACCCGCTTCCAGCAGAATGAACTGATCGCCGCCGAGGGCAAGGAGATCCATATCCTCGACCCGATTCAGCTCTGCGCCCTGGCCGGCGGCTCGCTCGAAGGCTGATCTCGATCCGCGGTTGAGCGAAGCGTTTCAGCCGCGGGTATACTGCGCCGTTTGCAGCCCTGCCAGGACACCTCGACGATGGTCTTCGACTCCTTCGACATCAAATCCCTGATCCGCCCCGTGATCGACTTCCCGAAACCGGGCGTGATTTTTCGCGACATCACCCCGCTGTTCCAGTCGCCCAAGGCCCTGCGCCTGGTGATGGACAGCTTCGCCCACCGTTATGTGGAAGCCGACTTCACCCACATCGGCGCGATGGATGCGCGCGGCTTCCTGATCGGTTCGGTGCTGGCCTACCAGTTGAACAAGCCGCTGGTGCTGTTCCGCAAGCAAGGCAAACTGCCCGCGGACGTGCTGGCCGAAGGTTACGCGACCGAGTACGGCGAAGCGTTCCTCGAAGTCCACGCCGACAGCCTGTGCGAAGGTGATTCGGTGGTGATGTTCGATGACTTGATTGCCACCGGTGGCACGCTGATCGCCGCGGCCAACCTGATCCGCCGCATGGGCGCGCGGGTGCATGAGGCGGCGGCGATCATTGATTTGCCGGAGCTGGGGGGGTCGCAGCGTCTTGAGGACATGGGGATTCCTACTTTCTGTCTGACGCAGTTTGCTTTGACCGATAAATAAGTAGCGCCCTTCAGACCGCCTTCGCGAGCAAGCTCGCTCCCACAGTTGAATGCATTCTCCTGTGGGAGCGAGCTTGCTCGCGAAGGGGCCAGTAGCCTCACCAAAGATTCAGAGCCCCATCTGCTTGCTGATGACCTCGTTCATCACCTCCCGCGTCCCGCCGCCGATCGACAGAATGCGGTTATCCCGATACAGCCGCTCCACCAGGCTTTCACGCATGTAACCCAAGCCGCCAAGAATCTGCACCGCTTCACTGGTGATCCGGTCCGAGGTATCCGTGGCGAAGTTCTTGGCCATGGAAATTTCCTTGATCACGCTCTGCCCCGCCGCCATTTTCGCCGCCTGGCGGTAGGTGAACTCGCGCGATACTTCCAGCGCTGTGGCCATTTCCGCCAACCGGTGTTTGATCACCTGAAACTTGCCGATCGGTTTGCCGAAGGCCTCACGCTCACGCGCCCACTTCAGAGCTTCTTCGAGGGCCAGTTGTGAAGTCATGTTGGCCATCAGCGCCAGCGCCAGCCGTTCGCTCTGGAAATTGCCCATGATGCAGGCGAAGCCCATGTTCTCGGCGCCGATCAGATTGTCCACAGGCACCCTGCAATCGTCGAAGAACAGTTCAGCGGTGTCCGAGGCCCACCAGCCCATTTTCTTCAACTGGCGGCCTACGGTGAAGCCTGGGGTGTCCTTCTCGATCAGCAACAGGCTGATGCCGCCGAAACCCGGCGCTCCGGTGCGCACCGCGACGGTGTAGAAATCGGCACGTACGCCGCTGGTGATGAAAGTTTTGCTGCCGCTGACCCGGTAGACATTGCCGTCACGCACGGCACGGGTCTGCAGGTTGGCGACGTCGGAACCGCCGCCGGGTTCGGTAATTGCCAACGCGCTGATCTTTTCGCCGCTAAGCACTTGCGGCACGACACGATCCCGCACCTCGGGCCGGGCCCATTTGACGATCGGTGGCAGGCCGATATCCAGCGACCCTAGGCCCGCGACCAGACCACCGGAGCCGCAGCGCATCAGTTCTTCGCTGGCGGCGATCTTGGCGAACACCTCACCTTCGTGGCTACCGCCCAGCGCTTCCGGGTAGCCAATGCCGAGAATCCCCGCCGCCCCGGCCTTCAGGTACAGCTCACGGGGAAAGCTTTCGGCTTCTTCCCACGCATCGATGCCCGGCAGGATCTCGCGCTCGACGAAACGTCTGACGCTGTCGCGGACCATTTGGTGACTGGGGTCGAAGTATTCCTGGAAGGCAGGCATCGGCGAACTCCACTGGAGGGTTGGCCGACGTTAACCGAGCGCTTGCTTGGTTTTCAACAACATTGTGTGAATCAGATAAACCGAATCGCTCCATTCGCGAGCAAGCTCGCTCCCACATTAGTTTTGTGTCATTCACAAATCCCCTGTGGGAGCGAGCTTGCTCGCGAAGGCGCCAGTCAACGCACCGCTGAACTCAGAGAGAGATGGGTTTACGCCCGGCAAACGAATGCGCCAGCGTCCCGCCATCCACCAGCTCAAGTTCCCCACCCAGCGGCACACCATGGGCAATCCGCGAGGCGATCAGGCCTTTGTTGGCCAGAAGTTGGGCGATGTAATGCGCAGTAGCTTCACCTTCCACCGTCGGGTTGGTGGCAAGGATGACCTCGGTAAAGGTGCCCGCCTCTTCAATGCGCGCCATCAACTGCGGAATACCGATGGCTTCCGGCCCGAGACCGTCGAGCGGCGACAGGTGGCCCTTGAGCACGAAGTAGCGGCCACGGAAACCCGTTTGCTCCACCGCGTACACGTCCATCGGCCCTTCCACCACGCACAGCAGCGTGTCGTCGCGGCGCGTGTCGGCGCACTGCGGGCACAGATCGTCTTCGGTCAACGTCCGGCACTGGCGGCAGTGACCGACCCCTTCCATGGCCTGGCTCAGGGCCTGGGCCAGGCGCGTGCCGCCGCTGCGATCACGCTCGAGCAACTGCAACGCCATGCGCTGGGCGGTTTTCTGACCCACACCCGGCAAGGTTCGCAAGGCGTCGATCAGTTGGCGAATCAAAGGGCTGAAGCTCATGGGTAAAAAGTCCGACAAAACAACGAGACGCGGTTTATACCCGCGCCTCTGGCCAGCGTCAAATGCTCAGTCCTGGGCAACCTTCACCACCAGTTTGCCGAAGTTGCGCCCTTCCAGCAGACCGATAAACGCCTCGGGCGCCTGCTCCAGGCCTTCGACCACGTCTTCGCGGAACTTGACCTTGCCGTCGCGCACCCACGGCACCATATGGCTGATGAATTCCGGCTGGCGGTCGCCATAGTCATCGAACACGATGAAGCCCTGAATCCGCACGCGCTTGGTCAGCAGGGTGCGCTGCAGCATCGGCAGACGATCCGGGCCTTGCGGCGCTTCAGTGGCGTTGTAACCGGCGATCAGCCCGCACAGCGGAATTCGCGCCTTGGGATTGATCAACGGCACCACGGCGTCGAACACATGCCCGCCGACGTTTTCGTAATAGATGTCGATGCCGTTCGGGCAGGCCTTGGCCAGTTGCTCGGCAAAGTCCGGCGCCTTGTGATCGATGCAGGCATCGAAACCCAGTTCCTCGACCACGTATTTGCATTTGTCGGCGCCACCGGCCACACCGACGGCGCGCAGGCCCTTGATCTTCGCCACCTGACCGACCACCGAACCGACGGCACCGGAGGCGGCGGCAACGACGAGGGTTTCGCCTTCTTTCGGCTGACCGATGTCGATCAGGCCCATGTACGCGGTCATCCCCGGCATGCCCAGCACACCCAGGGCCATCGACGGACTCGGCGGGCCGGACGGGATTGGCATGATGTTGCGGCCGTCGCTGATGCTGTGGCTCTGCCAGCCGGTGAGGCCGACCACCAGATCGCCCTGATGGAATTTCGGATGACGGGAATTCTCGACACGGCTGACAGCGCCACCGGTCATCACTTCGCCGATTTGTACCGGTGCGGCGTAGGACGGTGCGTCACTCATGCGTCCGCGCATGTACGGGTCCAGCGACAGGTACAGGGTTTTCAGCAGGACCTGGCCGTCTTCGAGATCCGGCAACGCTTCGCGCTCCAGACGGAAGTTTTCCGGGGTCGGCGCGCCCACCGGACGCGAGGCGAGGACGAAGCGTTGATTGAGGGTCAGAGGGTCGGACATGTCAGCGTCTCCTGTGAATGGGGAATTCAGGGGTATAGGGAGCAGACCTTGGTGACATCACAGCGTTCGATGTTTCTACTCGACTCCTGTGGCTCCCGCTGGAGTGCGAAGCGCTCCCCCTGCTTTCTTTCAGGTATACCGGGTTTTCAGGGTTTACGACGACTTCGTCGCCGAGCGGGAGCAAGCTCCCTCGCCACAAATGAATACGGAACGCCTGAGGAACAGAAACAAAAATGCCAGGCGCTATGCCTGGCATTTTGTGTAGCTCATCCAACCCGCATTGGCGAATCAGAATGGCAGTTTCATACCCGCAGGCAGGTTCATGCCGGCGGTCATGCTGCCCATTTTTTCCTGGCTGTTGGCTTCGATCTTGCGCACGGCGTCGTTGACGGCGGCAGCGACCACGGCTTCGAGCATTTCCTTGTCGTCTTCGCTCAGGCCTTCAACCAGGCTTGGGTCGATGCTGACGCTTTTCACGTCGTGACGACCAGTCATTACCACAGTGACCATATCGCCACCGGCCTTGCCGGTGACTTCGGCGTTGGCCAGTTCTTCCTGCATCTTGGCCATTTTTTCCTGCATCTGCTGCGCCTGCTTCATCAGGCCGGCCATGCCACCTTTCATCATGGGAATCACCTCAAAAGTACTTGGATCAAAACAGCGCCCGGCACTTAACGCCGAACGCCCTCAGTTATTAGCCTTGGGCGACCAAGGCGTCGACAGGTTCAATAGTATCGTGTCGCACGACCGCACCGAACTGCTGGACCATCTGCTGGATGAACGGATCACCGTGGATCGATTCTTCCGCCTCGCGCTGACGGTTGGCCCGGCGACGGGACGCGGCCTGCGCCGGGGTTTCCTGTTCGGGCTTGATCAGTTCAATGGTCAGGCTCAGCGTGCGACCGTGGAACTGGTTCAACGCATCGTTCAGGCGCCGCTGTTGCGTGGCGTTGAACAGTGCGCTGTGCGCCGGGTCCAGGTGCATCAGCCAGTGGTCGCCATCGACTGCGATCAGCGTGCAGTTGGCGGCGATGCTGCCGGTCATGCCGGAGATCGGCAGTTGCGGGAACAGCTCCAGCCATTGCAACGCCAGACCGGTGGCCGGCGCGGCGGCAGGCTCCGGCTCGGGTTCCGGGGCCGGCTCGGCGGTGTGTTCGCTGGCCAGATCGTCGAGGTAGCTGTAGGCCGAATCCATGTCCGGCTCGATGTAGTCTTCGTCCAGCGGCGGCTCGTCGTCGAGGTCCATGCCCGGTGTGGCGGCATCGACGTCGGCGACCGACGGCTCGGGAATCGGCGCGGCCGCCCACTCCGGCGCATCCGGCACCACGCTGTCCGGGGTCGGCAGCGGCATCGGCGGCAGCTCGGGCTGCTCACCAGCAGTTTCCAGCACGGGCTCGACGGCCGGTTGCTGCACCGGCTCGGGTTCTGGCTCAGGTTCGACCGGGTCGTTCCACGGCAGGTCGACCACCGCTTCGGCGACGACTGGCTCAGGTTCTGCTTCTGGCGCAGGTGCCGGCACAGCGGCCACCACCGGCGCTGGCTCAGGAGCCGCGGCTGGCGCTGGAGCAACAACCGCTGCAGGCGCCACAGCCGCAGCGACTACCGGCGCAGGCTTGGGCGCGGCAGCCACTGAGTTTGCGGAATCAACTGTGGCCTGGCTGATCCCCACTGGCTTTAGCGGTTGCCTCGGGGCGTCCGCGGTGTCCGCGGGCCGGAAGGCCAGCATCCGCAGCAGGACCATTTCGAAACCACCACGGGGATCCGGCGCCAGCGGCAAATCGCGGCGACCGATCAGGCCCATCTGGTAATAGAACTGCACGTCTTCGGCCGGCAGCGCCTGCGCCAGCGCCAACACCCGATCACGGTCGCCATGGCCGTTATCGACACCTTCAGGCAACGCCTGGGCGATGGCGACGCGGTGCAGCACGTTGAGAATTTCCGAGAGCACGCCATTCCAGTCCGGGCCTTGCTCGGCCAGATGGCGCACGGCTTCAAGCAACGCCTTGGCGTCACCTTCGATCAGTGCGTGCAGCACGTCGAAGACCTGGCCGTGATCCAGCGTGCCGAGCATCGCCCGCACATCGACGGCCAATACCTTGCCTTCACCGAAGGCGATGGCCTGGTCGGTCAGGCTCATGGCGTCACGCATCGAGCCGTCAGCGGCGCGGCCCAGCAACCACAGCGCGTCGTCTTCGAACGGCACGTTTTCGGCGCCGAGGACGTGGGTCAAATGCTCGACCACGCGCTCGGGCGTCATGTTCTTCAGCGAGAACTGCAGGCAGCGCGACAAAATCGTTGCCGGAAGTTTCTGCGGATCCGTCGTCGCCAGGATGAACTTGACGTACGGCGGCGGCTCTTCGAGGGTTTTCAGCAGCGCATTGAAGGAATGGCTGGAGAGCATGTGCACTTCGTCGATCAGGTAGACCTTGAAGCGCCCGCGGCTCGGCGCGTACTGCACGTTGTCGAGCAGCTCGCGGGTGTCCTCGACCTTGGTCCGGCTCGCGGCGTCGATCTCGATCAGGTCGACGAAGCGGCCCTCGTCGATCTCGCGACACACCGAACACTCGCCGCAGGGGCTGGAAGTGATACCTGTCTCACAGTTCAGGCATTTGGCAATGATCCGCGCAATGGTGGTCTTACCGACCCCGCGTGTACCGGTGAACAGGTACGCGTGGTGCAGCCGCTGGCTGTCCAAGGCATTGATCAGAGCCTTGAGCACATGGGTCTGGCCGACCATTTCGCGGAACGAGCGCGGACGCCATTTACGTGCAAGAACCTGATAACTCATCGAAAACCGTCGCAACGAAGGAAGCTGAAGCGGCTAATGCTAGCGGAGCAGGGGCAAAATTGCATCCGGTGTGCTCGTCTAATCTGGCCAAGCTGTTGTTGGCGGGAAAATTTCGACTCGGGATCGGGACTGCGACACCCCATAACGCCCTGTAGGAGTGAGCCTGCTCGCGATAGTGTCATGTCAGTCGGCATCGATGTTGACTGAACCGAAGCAATCGCGAGCAGGCTCACTCCTACAAGGGGGGGGCAATCAGTAGCCGTGGGATTCGCGGAATTTCTGGTAGTCGTGAAATTCGATCCATTCGACCACGTCGTACGGCAGATAAAGCTGCTGCCGGGCGCGGGAGATGGCGATGTACACGGCGCAGATCCGCTGGTCGAACGCGTAGGCGTCCTTGAACTGCACGTTGGTCAGCAGCTCGGGGGTCAGCAGAACGCGGTCGAACTCCATGCCACCCGCCTCGTGCGCCTGCATCAGCAGGCAGCTTTTGCCGGGGCCGCCGATCATCCGGTTGAGCCGGGTCAGGTCAGCGACCTTGAAGCCTTTTTCCAGCTCGGCCTCGACCCACAGAAACGCCTCGTCGAACTGGTTGGCATCGCGCACCTGCTGCCACGTGGGCAAGTCGCTGAAATAGCGATGCGGACCCTTCTCGCTGTGCGCGGAACTGTAGAAATCGACCTTGAACAACTCGATGGCGCTGGTCATGAAGTGTTCGAGATCGCGCTGCGCTTTCATGTCGGCAAAGCAGAACAGACAATTGGCATCGTGCAGTTGCATGGCCCACTTCATCGTGTCCCAGGGGGACGCCGTCAGTACCACGCAACCTTCCGGCGGGACAAAGCCCTGTGGATAAAACTCGATGCCGACGTCCGCTTCACGCGCGCCTTCAAAGGGCACCTTGGTCTTTTCCGAGTGCCGGGAAATCAGCGGATTGACCAGACGCTCGACATTGCGTCCCGAACGCACCGAGTAGGTGATATCGCTCTGGCGCACTTCACGTTTTCTTTTCACCAGATCGCGATCGGCATGCTGGTACTCATCGCCCAGCGTGATCAGCACCTGTCGGCCGCGCTCGATGATCTGCAGCAGCGAAGCGGGAATGTCCTGGCTTTCATCGATCAGCACGTGGGTATAACGCGGCGGCACCACGCAGCCCGCGAGGCTTGCCCGTTTGATCAGCAACAACGCTTCGAAGCCACTCTGCCGCCCCCACACCGGGTTGGCCTCGAGGTAAGTCCAGACGCGGCTCGAATATTCCAGCAGCACCTTGGACTCGAGGCCGGACAAGGACAGCTTGAAATACGGCAGATGATGCGCCGACAGGCTGTAGTCCCGGGAGTGGCAATAGCGCTCGAGGGTTTCCAGGCAGACGTTCAGGGTTCGTTGCGCGTCATGCTCGCGAAAACCGAGGATGTTCAACTCCTGCGCCAAACGCTGTTTGCTCGCGACTCGGCCGGCGGCGCTTGCCGGCTGTGGCTTGCGCCCATAAATCAGCCCGCGCGCGAACGCCTCAAAGGTGATGCCGGGCTTGCGCTCACTGGTAACGCCCATGCGCTGACACAGGGTCGCGAGTTTTTCCGGGGTGCGTGCCAGCAACAGGGTTTTCCCCGGGTCCAGGCACTCGGTCAAGGCACCGACCAGGTGGCTCTTGCCGATCCCGGCATAGCCTTGCACGTGCAGGTCTTCATCGAGGTTGGCGCGGAAGGTTCTGACCAGTTTGTCTTGCGCGGCGCTGAGCCAGCGCTCGCGGTGCGCCGGGCTGATCATCTGCTGGCTGAACGGATTGTTGATCGCGTGGTGGCGCGTCTTGAACTCGTCATCCCACTTGCCGTCGGGCAGCAGGTAATCCTGCGCCGCCACCTCTTCGGCCAACAGCAATCGCAGGTTCAATCCCCTGATGGCGTTCAGGCCGAAATACAACTGGCGCGGATCGAACAGCCGTTGCGCCTCGGACAGCAGCCCTGCCCCGCCATCGACCGCCCAGGCGATCAGGCGAGCCAGCACCTTCTCCGCTGCTGTGGCAGTGAGATCCTTTTCGGCGGCCTGGGCCAGATTCTGGATGACCAGCACGGCGGCCAGTTGCGCATCCGTCAGCTCGTCGAGGTTTTTTGAACCCCCGGGCTGCAACAGGCTCGCGCAGGTCTCGTCCGTGACGGGCAAATACACGGCGGTGGATAAATCGTGATGTTCCGGGTGCATACAACCTCGTAGCCAGGGCGCGAACTTGTCAACGACGCGCGCAGCAAGACGGTGGAGTATGCCACTGTTCAGCCTTGGTAGCGGAACAGGCATCGGGGGGACAGCCTTCGCGAGCAAGCTCGCTTGTATGTTTAGACTTGAAGGGGTGGGCGGGACTACAGACTCGATTCTGACTCTGACCAGTACAGACCGTGGGAGACTTCTCGTCCCGCCCCTTCTCCCACAGGGAGCCGGCGTGAAAGCCCAAATCGCGGGCATAAAAAAACCGCAGTGGGCGAAACCCATGCAGTTCTGTTGAAGCGCTCAATGTTCGTTAAGGTGGTAACCCCACCAGCCACACCCCGGCACACAATGTTCCCGCTGTGGCTGCTGCCTTCCGGCTCTGACCAGGTTCACGGGTAATCGTTGCGGGGGGACCGATGGGGTCACCATAACGACACTCACCTGTCGGCGAGCCGCGCCATTGTACCTATCTGAAGCGAAGTTACAACCGTTGGTTTCAGATAAAAAATATGAACAGGTTCAAGGACATGCGCTGAGCCTGAAAAGATCGCAGCCTGCGGCAGCTCCTACAGGGTCAGCACCTCGTCCGCCTTGCCGCCCGCCTGCTGGATCACCAGATGGATGAAGTGCAGCTTGGCAATCGCCGCCGCCGGCAGCACGAACGGGTAGAAATCCGGCTGGCCCATGCTGCGTGACAGTTCGTTGAGCATGCCGGCCAGCTCGATCCAGGCATTGACGAACGACAGGAACGCCGCGCCGCCGGGGTGCTCCGGATCGTACAGGGTGCTGGGCGGAAATGGCTGATAGTCGAAGTCCATTTCCCGCGCGCTCATGCCGAAACCCAGTGCGGTGTCCACTGCATCCATCATGTGCAGGTAATGCGCCCAGGTTTCCGCCCAGTCTTCCCATGGGTGCATGGTCGCGTAGGCGCTGACGTAATGTTGCGGCCAGTCCAGCGGTGCGCCTTGCTGGTAGTGACGGTCGAGCGCTTCGGCGTAACTGGCGCGCTCGTCGCCGAACAGCTTGCGAAAAGCTTCGAGCCATGGGCCGTTGGCGATCAAACGATCCCAGTAGTAATGCCCGACCTCATGCCGAAAATGCCCAAGCAGCGTGCGATAGGGTTCATGCATCGCCGCCCTGACCTGCTCGCGATGGGCGTCGTCGGCTTCTTTGATGTCGAGGGTGATCAGGCCATTGGCGTGGCCGGTCATTGGCGCGTTGCCCTCAAGGTCGACGCCGATGAAGTCGAAGGCCAGACCGGTGGCCTCATCCACGGTTTTCGGGATGACCGGCAGCCCGAGGGTGATCAGTTGCGCCACCAGCCGGCGCTTGGCGATTTCGACTTTGCGCCAGCGTTCGGGGTTTTCCGGCACCGAGAGGTCGGGGATGGTGCGGTTGAGACTGCAGGCGATGCACAGGCTGTCGTGGCCGTTATCCGGCAGCAGCCAGTTGCACGCGGCGGGAGTGTCGAGGTTGGCGCAGCGGCGAAACAGTCCGGCGCCGGGATCGGCATCGAGCGTCCAGCTGCCGTCCTGCGGGCCGGGTTGCAGCGAGGTCAGGCGACTTTCTTCAGGCTGATAGCCCAACATTGCGCTGCAAGCCAGGCACTGGCTGTTGCGAAAGAACAGCGACTGGCCGCAGCGGCACGGCCAGATTTTGCTGTTGCGTGAAGATTCGCCCATGAACGTCGCGACGATGCGAGAACTGAGCTGCTCGAAAAAGCGGTACATGGCGATCTCTCCCTGGGGCTTGCCAAGACTAGATCATTGCCGAGCCGACATCGTTCCCGAATACTCCACGGCTATTGGCCGATACCACCCTTGTGGTGAGGGGATTTAGCGAAACGTCGCACCGCCCCGATGGGTTGCGAAGCAGCCCCAGAACCCTACCACTCAGTTGAATCAGACAAACTGTGTGCTCAGGTTTTACGACTGCTGCGCAGCCGGTCGGGGATAAATCCCCTCACTACAGGTTTGAGCCCTATCAGGCAAAGATGCCATGGGTTTTGAGGAATGCGATAAACGCCTCTTCATCCATCACCTTCACCCCCAGCTCATTGGCCCTGGTCAGTTTCGAACCGGCACCGGGCCCTGCGACCACACAATGAGTTTTCGCCGAGACCGAGCCGGCAACCTTGGCGCCGAGGCTTTCCAGGTGCTCTTTAGCGACATCGCGGCTCATCAGCTCGACCTTGCCGGTCAGCACCCAGGTCTCGCCGGACAGCGGCAGGCCTTCGACGACTTTCTTCTCGCTCAGCCAGTGCATGCCGAAATCACGCAGCTGTTTTTCGGCGGCCTCGGCGATCTGCCGATGCTCGGGCACAGCAAAAAACTCGCGCACCGAATTGGCCTGCTTCTCCGGTAGCGCCTGACGCATGTCCAGCCAGTCGGCATTCATCACCGCGTCCAGCGAACCGAACTTGTCCGCCAGCTTCTGCGCGCCGCCTGGGCCAACAAAGGGAATGTGCAGCTTGTCGAGCAGACCGCCGAGGGTGGTGCTGGCGGCGAACTCGGCGCCCAGTTCGCCCTGATCCTGAATCTGCAGACCATGCCCCAACAACTCGGCGATCACTTGCTGGTTATGCGCATCTTCAAAGAAGCTGTGAATCTCGTGGGCCACTTCCAGGCCGATGTCCGGCAGGTAGGTCAGCACTTGCGGCAGCGCCTGCTGCACGCGCTCCAGCGAACCGAGCGAGCGCGCCAACACCTTGGCCGTTTCCTCACCGACATCGGGAATGCCCAGCGCATAAATGAACCGCGCCAGTCCCGGTTGCTTGCTGTTCTCGATGGCCGTCAGCAGCTTGTTGCTGGAGACCTCGGCAAAGCCTTCCAGATCGACAATGTCGTCGAACTTCAACGCGTACAGATCGGCCGGCGAGCTGACCAGACCTTCATCGACCAGTTGCTCGACGCTCTTGTCGCCAAGGCCTTCGATGTCCATCGCCCGACGCGACACGAAGTGGATGATCGCCTGCTTCAGTTGCGCGCCACAGGCCAGACGACCGACGCAGCGGTACACCGCACCTTCGCTGATGGTCTCCTTGCCTTTGCTGCGCTTGACCAGTTGCGTGCGTTCGACATGCGAGCCGCAGACCGGGCAGCTCTCGGGAATCTGTACCGCGCGCGCGTTCTCGGGACGACGGTCCATGACCACTTGCACCACTTGCGGGATCACATCACCGGCGCGGCGGATGATCACGGTGTCGCCGATCATCAGGCCCAGACGCGCCACTTCGTCCATGTTGTGCAGGGTGGCATTGGCCACGGTGACGCCAGCGACCTTGACCGGTTTCAACCGCGCCACCGGAGTGACGGCGCCGGTACGACCGACCTGGAATTCCACATCGAGCAACTCGGTGAGTTCTTCCATGGCCGGGAATTTGTGTGCAATCGCCCAGCGCGGCTCGCGGGCACGGAAGCCCAGTTCGCGTTGATCAGCGATGCTGTTGACCTTGAACACCACGCCGTCGATTTCGTAGGCCAGCGCGTTACGGCGCTCACCGATGTCGCGGTAGTAATCCAGGCACTCGCCGATGCCTTTGGCCAGTTTCAGCTCGTGGCTGATCGGCATGCCCCACTTCTGCAATTGTTTAAGGTTACCGATGTGGGTGTCGGAAATATCGTGGGAGACCTGGCCGATGCCGTAGCAGCAGAATTCCAGCGGACGGTTGGCGGTGATCTTCGAATCCAACTGACGCAGGCTGCCGGCAGCGGCGTTGCGCGGGTTGGCGAAGGTCTTGCCGCCGACTTCCAGTTGCGAGGCGTTGAGGCGCTCGAAGCCGGCCTTGGACATGAACACTTCACCGCGCACTTCCAGAGTCGCCGGCCAGCCTGTGCCATGCAGCTTCAACGGGATGTTGCGCACGGTGCGCACGTTGACGCTGATGTCCTCACCGGTGGTGCCATCGCCACGGGTGGCGCCGCGCACCAGCACGCCGTCCTGATACAGCAGGCTGACCGCCAGGCCATCGAGTTTCGGCTCGCAGCTGTATTCCACCGCCGCACCGCCACCGAACAGGTCACCGGCCGGCAGATCCAGACCTTCGGTCACCCGGCGGTCGAACTCGCGCATGTCAGTTTCTTCGAAGGCGTTGCCGAGGCTGAGCATCGGCACTTCGTGACGCACCTGAGTGAACGCGGTCAGTGCCACACTGCCGACACGCTGGGTCGGCGAGTCGCTGGTGATCAGTTCCGGATTGGCCGCCTCCAGCGCCTTGAGCTCGTGGAACAACCGGTCGTACTCGGCGTCCGGAATGCTCGGCTCGTCGAGGACGTGGTAACGGTAGTTGTGCTGATCGAGTTCAGCGCGCAGCTCTAGAATGCGGTTTTTGGCGGTGGTCATGGGTGTTCTCTCATAAAGCAAAAGAGCAGCCGAGGCTGCTCAATCTTCTAAATCACATTAGCTCAAGGCTATGGACATTGTGGCGAGGGAGCTTGTCGAATCGTCGCACCGTCCCGCCAGGTGGCGAAGCCGCCGTGATTTTGGGGCTGCTTCGCAGCCCAGCGGGAGCAAGCTCCCTCGCCACAGCAAGCCCCCTCCACAACTGCGCTCTGGCCTTAGCGCTTCTGGGTCAGGGCGCGGCGTTCGAATTCGACGATGCGCTGACGGTAGTGCTCGATGGTTTGCGCGGTCAGCACGCTGCGCTGGTCGTCTTTCAGCTCGCCGTTCAGCTCTTGGGACAGCTTGCGCGCTGCCGCCACCATCACGTCGAAGGCCTGCTTCGGATGACGCGGGCCTGGCAGGCCGAGGAAGAAGCTCACCGCCGGGGTGCTGAAATGGTCGATGTCGTCCAGATCGAAGATACCCGGCTTGACCGCATTGGCCATGGAGAACAGCACTTCACCGTTGCCGGCCATGCTTTCGTGGCGGTGGAAAATATCCATCTCGCCGAAACGCAGACCGCTTTCCAGAATGTTCTGCAACAGCGCCGGGCCTTTGAAGCCGGCGGCGTCGCGGCAGATCACGCTGATCACCAAGACTTCTTCGGCTTGCGGCTGATCCTTGTCGGCCACCGCCGGCGCAGGCTTGCTGTCGTCGACGAAGTCATCCTCACGGCTGCTGAAGCTCGGGCCGCCGTCCAGATCCAGATCGAGGTTCAGGTCGCCCTGGGCCGGACCATTGCTGCCGCGCTTGCCACGTTTCGAACCGGATTCGCGAGGCTCGCGTGCTTCGCGGGCCGGCATGCTCACCGACGGCAGATCGTGTTCGTCCAGTTGCGGCTCTTTGTGCGTATCCAGCACGCGGGCCGGGCCCAACAGCTCAGCGCTGGTGTCCTCGTCCGGCAGGTTGGACAGACTTCGGTCAAGACGGAATTTCAGTTTTCCCTTGCCGCCGCGCATACGGCGCCAGCCATCGAAAAGAATACCGGCTATCACAATGATGCCGATGACGATCAGCCACTCGCGCAGACCGATTTCCATGTAATCCCGTGCCTCTATAAAAAATGCTGAAAAATAAGGGGCTTACATTGTGTAAACCGCTTTAAAACGTGGCGCCAACTCTATGTTCTGACAGGCGTTTTGCCCACGTATACGAAAAATTGACATTAAACTAGCACGACCAAAGACAACTTTACACCGTCTGTCACATTGGCTTGCGCGAATATGTCGATTGGCCAGCAAGTCGAAGCCGGTAAAAAAGTCCTACAGACTATTCGTACCCCTTCCGACACCACGCTGGCTCAGGCGTCCACCATCGCCATCGCCTCCTCGACATCCACGGCTACCAGTCGCGAGCAACCCGGCTCGTGCATCGTCACCCCCATCAGTTGATCGGCCATTTCCATGGCGATCTTGTTGTGGGTGATATAGATGAACTGCACGGTCTGCGACATTTCTTTAACCAATCGTGCGTAGCGTCCAACGTTAGCGTCATCCAGTGGCGCGTCAACTTCATCGAGCATGCAGAACGGCGCCGGATTCAATTTGAAGATCGCAAAAACCAGTGCCAGTGCGGTCAGGGCTTTTTCCCCGCCGGAGAGCAAATGGATGGTGCTGTTCTTCTTTCCTGGCGGCCGCGCCATGATCGTCACCCCTGTATCGAGTAGATCTTCGCCCGTCAGTTCCAAATACGCGCTGCCACCACCGAAAACTTTCGGGAAAAGTGCCTGTAATCCGCTATTGATCTGATCAAAGGTATCTTTGAAGCGATTACGGGTTTCCTTGTCGATCTTGCGAATGACGTTTTCCAGAGTCTCCAGTGCTTCCACCAGATCGGCATCCTGCGCATCCAGATAACGTTTACGCTCGGATTGTTGCGTGTATTCGTCGATGGCCGCGAGGTTGATCGCGCCCAGGCGCTGAATCCGCGCATTGATTCGTTCGAGTTCTTCTTCGGCGGCGCGTTCACTGGCTTCGGGGGTCAATGTCGCAAGCACGCCATTGAGATCGTAGCCGTCTTCGAGCAGTTGATCCTGCAACGCCTTGCGCCGCACGGTCAGCGCTTGCCATTCCATGCGCTGTTGCTCGAGCTGACCACGGATCAGCTGCGATTGCTGCTCGGCCTGGGTCCGGCGTTTTTCCGCCTCGCGCAGTTCGCGGTCGGCGTCTTCCAGCGCGATCTGCGCAGTCTTCAGCTCTTCGTCGACGGTCATGCGTTTGTCGAGCAGCTCTTCGAGTTTCAGGCGCAGCTCTTCCAGCGGTGCCTCGCCCTCCTCCAGATTCAGACTCAACTGTTCGCGTTTTTCCGTCAGGCGCTCGGCCTGCATCTCCAGACGTTCCAGTGCCTGGCGCGTGGAATCGTGCTGCGCGCGCAACGAGCCGAGACGCACCGCCAGTTGATGGGCGTGATCCTTGTGCTGACGGGCTTCCTGGCGCACGCGATCAAGGCGTTCGCGCAGGCTGTCACGCTGGGCCAGCAGCAATTCGCGCTGCTCGGTGTCCAGCGCCATGGCGTCGAGCGCTTCCTGCAATTGCATGCGCGCTTCGCCGACCTGCTCGTGCTCCTGCTCGCGCTGTTCGCCGAGTTCGATCAGCTCCTCATCGAGGCGGGTGCGGCGCAGCGTCAATTGTTCGGCCTTGGCTTTACCGGCGGACAACTGGGCTTTCAATTCACCTTGGGAGCGGGCTTCGTCCTGCAGCAAACGGCGCAAGTGTTCGCGGCCGTTTTCCTGCTGCCGCTGTTGCGCCCGCAGGGTTTGCAGACGGGTTTCCATGGCTTCGACCGTGGCTTCACGCTCTTCGCGTTCGGCCTGCAGCGTCTCGATTTCCTGGCCACGGGCGAGCATGCCGCTCTCGGCTTCACTGGCGCGACGCACCCGCAGAAAGTGCCGACCGACCCAGTAACCGTCGCGACTGATCAGGCTCTGCCCGGCACTCAACTGGCCGCGCAGGGCCAAGGCCTGCTCAAGGCTATCGACCGGTTTGACCTGGCCGAGCCATGGCGACAGATCGATCTGCGCCTCGACTTTATCCAGCAGACTGCCTGCCACCCGCACGCCATCGCTGGCGGGGCTGAGCAGGCGCAGATCGCCTTGGGTGAACCCGGACAGATCGAAACCGTTGAAGTCGTCCACCAGCACCGCTTGCAGGTCGGCGCCGAGCACGGTTTCCACCGCCAGCTCCCAACCGGCCTCGACCTTCAAGCCTTCGGCGAGACGCGGGCGCTCGGCGAGGTTGTGTTCCTTCAGCCATTCGGCGGTGCCCGTGCCCGGGTCGAGCGCGGCTTGCTGCAAGGCTTCCAGCGAGGCCAGTCGTCCGTTGAGGCGCTGCAAATCGCCCTGCGCCTGCTGCTGCGCAGTCAGTGCCTGCTGCAGTTCCTGACGCAGTTGTTCAAGTTTTTCGACCTGCGCTTCTTCGCTGGTCTGCAAATCTTCGAGGGTCGCTTCGGATTCGGCGAGCTGCTCGTTAAGCGCCATGATCGCCGCGTCTTCCGGGTCGGCGGAAAGCAGATCGCGCTCTTCAGCGAGACGCTTTTGCCGATCGGCCAGGCGCTCCATACTGGTTTCCAGCTGCTGGATCCGCGACTGCTGCACTTCCGCCTGACGCCGTGGTTCGGCGGCGGCCAGGTTGAAGGCGTCCCACTGCTCCTGCCAGCCGTGCATGACGCTTTCGGAATCTTCCAGCGCAGCGGCGGCTTCTTCGGCGGCGGCGCTGGTGACTTCCTGCTCGGGGGTGAGCATGTCCAGCTCTTCGCCGAGGGTCAGCAGCAGCGTGCGGTCGTGGCCCAGGTGCGATTCGGTTTCCAGGCGCGCGCGCTCGGCCTCTTTCAGATCGTCCTGCAACTGGCGCAGGCGCTGCTGGCCGTGCTGGATGCTCTGCTCGACCCGGGCGATGTCGCCACCGACCGAATAGAAGCGCCCCTGCACCAGATTGAAGCGTTCGGACAGTTCATGGTGCCCATCGCGCAGGCGCTCGATGGCCGCATCGGCATTGCGCTGCTCGGCGACCAGCGCTTCGAAACTGACTTCCTGCGTACCGATGATCGACTCGCGCTGGCCGACCTGATCGTTCAGATCCTGCCAGCGCAGGGCCGACAGTTGCGCCTTGAGCTGGCGCTCTTCGCTCTTGTATTCCTGATATTTCTTGGCGGACTCGGCCTGCCGGTGCAAACGTTCAAGCTGACGCTCAAGCTCTTCACGCAGGTCGGTCAGACGCGCCAGGTTTTCGTGGGTGCGGCGGATGCGGTTTTCGGTCTCGCGCCGGCGTTCCTTGTACTTGGAGATACCCGCCGCCTCTTCGATGAAGTTGCGCAGGTCTTCCGGTTTGGCTTCGATCAGCTTGGAGATCATCCCCTGTTCGATGATCGAGTAGCTGCGCGGGCCGAGGCCGGTGCCGAGGAAGATATCGGTGATGTCGCGACGGCGGCATTTGGCGCCGTTGAGGAAATAGCTGTTCTGGCTGTCGCGGGTGACCTTGCGGCGAATGGAGATCTCGGCGTAAGCCGCGTACTCGCCGACCAGGGTGCCATCGGAGTTGTCGAACACCAGTTCGATGCTCGCCTGGCTCACCGGTTTACGACTGGTCGAGCCGTTGAAGATGACGTCGGTCATCGACTCGCCACGCAGGTTCTTCGCCGAACTTTCGCCCATTACCCAGCGTACGGCGTCGATGATGTTCGACTTGCCGCAACCGTTCGGCCCGACGACCGCCGCCATGTTACTGGGGAAGTTCACCGTGGTCGGATCGACGAAGGACTTGAACCCCGCCAGTTTGATGCACTTCAGCCGCACGCTCAGGCAACCGTCAGGGCGGAGACCACCAGATCGCAGCTGCGCTGGGCATAAGCCGTCAGCACGATGCGGATCTGCGGCAAATCACGGGCGAGCACAGCGGCGAGCAGCCGTTCGAACAGTTCGAGGAACTCGCTCATTTCGGCCTTGCGCTGTTCGAGGGCGAGGAAGTAGGCGCGGCTCATGGCCGGCTGCAGGTTCTCGACGGTCTCTTGCAGGTAAGGGTTGTTGGCAAACGGGTACGCAGCGCGCATGACGGCGAAGCTGTCGTCGACAAAGGTGCGGATGTCCTGACGCTCATAGCTGGCGGTCAGGCGCTGCTGGATCTGCACGAACGGCGCCATGTCGGCCTGGGTCTGCCAGCCATTGGCGACCGCGTTGCCGAGCAGGATGTACAGCTCGCTCATCAGCGTGCACAGGCTCTGCACCTTGTGCGCGGTGAGTTCGGTGACATGGGCGCCACGTCGCGGCAGGATCGCGATCAGGTGGCGGCGTTCGAGGATCAGCAGGGCTTCGCGGACCGATCCGCGGCTGACATTGAGGGCCAGCGTGACCTTCTGTTCCTGGATGCGCTCTCCCGGCTTCATTTCGCCGCGAATGATGCGTTCGGCGAGGTGGTGAGCGATTTGCTCGGCGAGGCTGTCCGGCGCCTTGAACGTCATGGTTGTCCTTCAAACTCTTCGATCTGCACAAGCGGCGCAGTGTAGCGCAAATGCAGGTGTATGGCGGAGTGCCCGCAGCGCGGTTTTTGGCACGATTCAAGCAAAAAAAGCAGTGGATCCGCTCAGGGTCAATACTCAATAGAGCACACGTTAATCGACAAAACCGTTTTTCCTGACCTTTAAGTCAGAAAACCATTGACCGAAAAGTCAGACCTGCTAAATTCGGCTCAAGTCGGTTAACAACAATAATGAGTCTGCGAGGCCTTCCGTGATCCAGTTTTTACTTAACCAGGAACTCCGTAGCGAGCACGCCCTGGACCCGAATCTGACCGTGCTCAATTACCTGCGCGAACACGTGGGCAAGTCCGGCACCAAAGAAGGCTGCGCCAGCGGCGACTGTGGCGCCTGCACCGTGGTGGTCGGCGAGTTGCAAACGGATGACGCCGGCCGCGAACACATTCGCTATCGCAGCCTCAATTCGTGCCTGACCTTTGTGTCGTCGCTGCACGGCAAACAACTGATCAGCGTCGAAGACCTCAAGCATCAGGGCGAATTGCACAGCGTGCAGAAAGCCATGGTCGAGTGCCACGGCTCGCAGTGCGGCTTCTGCACTCCCGGTTTCGTCATGTCGCTGTTCGCCCTGCAAAAGAACAGCGATGCACCGGATCACGCCAAAGCCCACGAAGCACTGGCCGGCAACCTCTGCCGCTGCACCGGCTACCGGCCGATCCTCGCTGCCGCCGAGCAATCCTGCTGCGGCAAGCAACCGGACCAGTTCGATGCCCGCGAAGCGGAGACCATCGCCCGCCTCAAAGCCATCGCCCCGACCGATATCGGTGAACTCAACAGTGGCGACAAGCGCTGCCTGGTGCCGCTGACCGTGGCCGATCTCGCCGATCTGTACGACGCTTACCCACAAGCGCGGCTACTGGCCGGCGGCACCGATCTGGCGCTGGAAGTCACCCAGTTCCACCGCACCCTGCCGGTGATGATCTACGTCGGCAACGTCGCCGAGATGAAGCGCATCGAAACTTTCGACGACCGTATCGAAATCGGCGCCGCCACCGCCCTCTCCGACTGCTATGAAGCGTTGAATGCCGAATACCCGGACTTCGGCGAACTGCTGCACCGTTTCGCCTCGCTGCAGATCCGCAACCAGGGCACCCTCGGCGGCAACATCGGCAACGCCTCGCCGATCGGTGACTCGCCACCGCTGCTGATCGCCCTCGGCGCGCAGGTCGTACTGTGCAAGGGCGAAACCCGCCGCACGCTGAACCTGGAAGATTACTTCATCGACTACAAGGTCACCGCCCGTCAGGAAAGCGAGTTCATCGAGAAGATCATCGTCCCCCGCGCCACCGCCGAGCAGCGCTTTCGCGCCTACAAGGTTTCCAAGCGCCTGGATGACGACATCTCCGCCGTCTGCGCCGCGTTCAACCTGCGTGTGGAAAACGGCGTAATCACCGACGCGCGCATGGCATTCGGCGGCATGGCCGCGATCCCGAAACGCGCCGCTCACTGCGAAGCCGTGTTGCTCGGCCAGCCGTTCAACAGCGCCGTAGTCGAACGCGCCTGTGCCGCTCTGGCCGAAGATTTCACGCCGCTCTCGGACTTCCGCGCCAGCAAGGAATATCGCCTGCTCAGCGCGCAGAACCTGCTGCGCAAATACTTCATCGAACTGCAAACACCGCACATCGAGACTCGGGTGACCGCTTATGTCTAACCATCACGGCGTAGAGAAAACTCAAGCTGAACTGGCGGAACTGTTCGCCAGGGACCTGACCACCGGTGTCGGCCGCAGCGTCAAGCACGACAGCGCGCCCAAGCACGTGTCCGGTGAAGCGCAGTACATCGATGATCGCCTGGAATTTCCCAACCAACTGCACGTTTATGCCCGGATGTCGGACCGCGCCCACGCGAAAATCATCAGCATCGACACCAAGCCCTGCTACGCCTTCGAAGGCGTGCGCATTGCGATCACCCACGAAGACGTGCCGGGCCTGAAAGACATCGGCCCGCTGCTGCCGGGCGACCCGCTGCTGGCCATCGACGATGTGCAATTCGTCGGGCAACCGGTTCTCGCCGTCGCAGCGAAAGACCTGGAAACCGCGCGCAAGGCCGCCATGGCCGCGATCATCGAATACGAAGATCTGGAACCGGTGCTCGACGTGGTTGAAGCCCTGCGCAAACGCCACTTCGTGCTCGACAGCCACACCCACCAACGCGGCGATTCGGCTTCGGCGCTGGCAACAGCTGAGCACCGCATTCAAGGCACACTGCACATTGGCGGCCAGGAACACTTCTATCTGGAGACGCAAATCTCCTCGGTGATGCCCACCGAAGACGGCGGCATGATCGTCTACTGCTCGACGCAGAACCCCACCGAAGTACAGAAACTGGTGGCCGAAGTGCTCGACGTGTCGATGAACAAGATCGTCGTCGACATGCGCCGCATGGGCGGTGGTTTCGGCGGCAAGGAAACCCAGGCCGCCAGCCCGGCGTGCCTGTGCGCGGTGGTCGCGCACCTCACCGGTCAGCCGACCAAAATGCGTCTGCCACGCGTTGAAGACATGCTGATGACCGGCAAGCGTCACCCGTTCTACGTCGAGTACGACGTCGGCTTCGACAGCACCGGGCGCTTGCACGGGATCAACATGGACCTGGCCGGCAACTGCGGCTGCTCGCCGGACTTGTCGGCGTCGATTGTCGACCGGGCGATGTTCCACTCGGACAACTCGTACTACCTCGGTGACGCGACCATCAACGGTCACCGCTGCAAGACCAACACCGCGTCGAACACCGCTTACCGGGGTTTCGGCGGCCCGCAAGGCATGGTCGCCATCGAAGAAGTGATGGATGCGATTGCCCGCCACCTCAACCTCGATCCACTGGCCGTGCGCAAGGCCAACTACTACGGCAAGACCGAGCGCAACGTCACCCACTACTACCAGACCGTCGAGCACAACATGCTCGAGGAAATGACTGCCGAACTTGAAGCCAGCAGCCAGTACGCCGAACGCCGCGAAGCGATCCGCCGCTACAACGCCAACAGCCCGATCCTGAAAAAAGGCCTGGCGCTGACCCCGGTGAAATTCGGCATTTCCTTCACCGCCAGTTTCCTCAATCAGGCTGGCGCGCTGATCCACGTCTACACCGACGGCAGCATCCACTTGAACCACGGCGGCACGGAAATGGGCCAGGGCCTGAACACCAAGGTCGCGCAGGTGGTGGCCGAAGTATTCCAGGTGGAAATGGATCGGGTGCAGATCACCGCGACCAACACCGACAAAGTGCCGAACACCTCGCCGACAGCGGCCTCCAGCGGCGCCGACCTGAACGGTAAAGCGGCGCAGAACGCCGCCGAAATCATCAAGCAGCGTCTGGTGGAATTCGCCGCGCGGCACTACAAGGTCAGCGAAGAAGACGTGGAATTCCACAACGGGCATGTGCGCGTGCGTGACCACATCATGACCTTCGAAGCGCTGATTCAACTGGCGTATTTCAATCAGGTCTCGCTGTCGAGCACCGGTTTCTACAAGACCCCGAAAATCTACTACGACCGCAGCCAGGCCCGGGGTCGGCCGTTCTACTACTTCGCCTTCGGCGCGGCGTGCTGCGAAGTGATCGTCGACACCCTCACAGGCGAGTACAAGATGCTGCGTACCGACATCCTCCACGACGTCGGCGCCTCGCTGAACCCGGCGATCGACATCGGTCAGGTCGAGGGCGGCTTCATTCAGGGCATGGGCTGGCTGACCATGGAAGAGCTGGTCTGGAACAACAAGGGCAAGCTGATGACCAACGGCCCGGCCAGCTACAAGATCCCGGCCGTGGCGGACATGCCGCTGGACCTGCGGGTGAAGCTGGTGGAGAACCGCAAGAACCCGGAAGACACGGTGTTCCATTCCAAGGCCGTGGGCGAACCGCCGTTCATGCTCGGGATTGCGTCTTGGTGTGCGATCAAGGACGCGGTGGCCAGCCTCGGCGACTACAAGCATCAGCCGAAGATCGATGCACCGGCGACCCCGGAGCGGGTGTTGTGGGGGTGTGAGCAGATGCGCCAGCTCAAGACCGTGAAAGCGGTCGAAGCCGAAACCGAGTTGGCTCCGCTCTAACGACCGAGGCGCGGCCATTCGCGAGCAAGCTCGCTCCCACAGTAGATCTTCAGTGGGCACAGATTTTGTGGAAGACAGAGATCAAAAATGTGGGAGCGAGCTTGCTCGCGAATAGGCCCGAACAGACAACGATGTTGTAGGGGTGACATATGTACAACTGGATCGACGCCCTCGCCGACCTGCAGAACCAGGGCGAACCCTGCGTTCTGGTGACGATCATCGAAGAACTCGGCTCGACCCCGCGCAATGCCGGCTCGAAAATGGTCGTCAGCGCGAAACAGACCTTCGACACCATCGGTGGCGGGCATCTGGAATACAAAGCCATGCAGATCGCCCGCGAGATGCTCGCCAGCGGCAAGCAGGACACTCATCTGGAGCGCTTCAGCCTCGGTGCCAGCCTCGGCCAGTGCTGCGGTGGCGCCACGGTGTTGCTGTTCGAACCGATGGGCCAGGTACAGGCGCAGATTGCCGTGTTCGGCGCCGGGCATGTCGGCCGCGCGCTGGTGCCGTTGCTCGCCAGCCTGCCCTGCCGGGTGCGCTGGATCGATTCGCGGGAAGAGGAATTCCCCGACCAGATTCCCCACGGCGTGCGTAAAATCGTCGCCGAAGAGCCTGTGGATGAAATCGACGACCTGCCCGCCGGCAGTTATTGCATCGTCATGACCCACAACCATCAGCTCGACCTGGAACTCACTGCCGCGATCCTCAAGCGCAACGACTTCGCCTACTTCGGCCTGATCGGTTCGAAGACCAAACGGGCCAAGTTCGAACATCGCCTGCGTGATCGCGGTTTCGACAGCGGCGTCGTGCAACGCATGCGCTGCCCGATGGGCATCGGCGAAGTCAAAGGCAAACTGCCTGTGGAAATCGCCATCTCCATCGCTGGCGAAATCATCGCCACCTATAACGCCAATTTCGGCCAGCACAGCGCCAGCGCCGAACCGATTGCCAAACTGCTGCCGGTTTCCCGGCGCAGTCAGGCCGCCAAACTCAAAGCCTCAAACTGATTAGAGAACCCTCATGCCTCTGACTCGCAAAGCCTACCGCGCCGCCATCCTGCACAGCATCGCCGACCCCGCCGAAGTCGGGATCGAAGCCTCTTACGAATATTTCGAAGATGGCCTGCTGGTGGTCGATGGCGGCAAGATCAGCGCCCTCGGCCACGCCAGCGAACTGCTGCCGACCCTGCCGGCGGACATCGAGATCACCCACTACCAGGACGCGCTGATCACCCCGGGCTTCATCGACACCCACATCCACCTGCCGCAAACCGGCATGGTCGGGGCCTACGGCGAGCAACTGCTGGACTGGCTCAACACCTACACCTTCCCGTGCGAAAGCCAGTTTGGTGACAAGGCCCACGCTGATGAAGTGGCGGACATTTTCATCAAGGAACTGCTGCGCAACGGCACCACCACCGCGCTGGTGTTCGGTAGCGTGCACCCGCAATCGGTGAATTCGTTCTTCGAGGCCGCCGAGAAGCTCGACCTGCGGATGATCGCCGGCAAGGTGATGATGGACCGCAACGCGCCGGACTATCTGACTGACACTGCCGAATCGAGCTACGTCGAGAGCAAGGCGCTGATCGAACGCTGGCATGGCAAGGGCCGCCTGCATTACGCGGTCACCCCGCGCTTCGCGCCGACCAGCACCCCGGAGCAACTGACCCTCGCCGGCCAATTGCTGACCGAATACCCGGATCTGTACATGCAGACCCACATCAGCGAAAACCTCAAGGAAATCGAGTGGGTCAAGGAACTGTTCCCGGAGCGCAAGGGCTATCTGGACGTTTACGATCACTACCAACTGCTCGGCGAGCGCTCGGTGTTCGCCCACGGCGTGCACCTGTGCGACGACGAATGTGCGCGACTGGCGGAAACCGGCTCGGCGATCTCGTTCTGCCCGACCTCGAACTTCTTCCTCGGCAGCGGTCTGTTCAACTTGCCGATGGCCGAGAAGCACAAGCTGAATGTCGGCCTCGGCACTGACGTCGGTGGCGGTACCAGTTTCTCGCTGCTGCAAACGCTGAACGAAGCCTACAAAGTCATGCAGTTGCAGGGCGCGCGGTTGAGTCCGTTCAAGTCGCTGTACCTGGCGACGCTGGGCGGTGCGCGGGCGCTGCGTCTGGAAGACAAGATCGGCAACCTGCAACCAGGCTCCGATGCGGACTTCCTGGTGCTGGACTACAACGCCACGCCATTGCTGAGCTATCGCCTGAAACAGGCCAACAACATTGCCGAGACGTTGTTTGTGCTGATGACACTGGGGGATGACCGCACGGTGCAGCAGACGTATGCGGCGGGTGCGCTGGTGCATCAGCGCTGAGTTTTCCCAAGGCATAAAAATCCCCCGGTGGTGTTAGCCCCGGGGGATTTTTGTTGCCTGTCAAAAAGCTATCGCGAGCAGGCTCACTCCTACAAGTGAACGCATTTCAAATGTAGGAGTGAGCCTGCTCGCGATGGGGTCGACTCGGTGTCAGCTCAGAGCTTGGCCGCCGGGCGCCCAGGCTTCTTGGTCTGCAGCAAATGCGAGAACACCGCATGCAGATCATCCGACGCACTTTCCTCATCGAGGTTGAGCTTGCTGTCGATGTGATCCATGTGATGCATCATCAGGTCCACCGCCAGTTCACCGTTGCGCGCTTCGATGGCGTCGATCAACTGGGTGTGCTCGTCATACGAGCAATGCGAGCGGTTGCCGCTTTCGTACTGGGCGATGATCAGCGAGGTCTGCGACACCAGGCTGCGCTGGAAGCTGATCAGTGGCGCGTTTTTCGCCGCTTCGGCCAGTTTCAGGTGGAATTCGCCCGACAGACGGATACCGGCGCCGCGATCGCCACGGGAGAAGCTGTCGCGCTCATCGTTGACCATCTGGCGCAGTTCGGCGATCTGCTCGGCGGTGGCGTGCTGCACGGCCAGTTCGGTGATCGCGCGCTCCACCAGACGCCGGGCCATGAACACCTGACGCGCTTCTTCAACGCTCGGGCTGGCGACCACGGCGCCACGGTTCGGTCGCAACAGCACCACGCCTTCATGGGCCAGACGCGACAGCGCGCGGCGAATGATGGTGCGGCTGACCCCGAAGATTTCCCCCAGCGCTTCTTCGCTCAACTTGGTGCCGGGCGCCAGACGCTGTTCGAGGATGGCCTCGAAGATATGCGCGTAGACAATATCGTCCTGGGTTCCGCTGCGGCCGGCTTTGCCTGCTCGCGGTTGTTTCTTGAGGGGTTGCAACTGTTCGTTCATGGGCACTCGAGTCGGGAGAACTGCGGCGAATAGACCGTGACTGTAATACGGCACAGTAGGTCGCTGGCAAGTATCGCGTAAAAAACAGCGCGATTGTACACAATGGATGGTGGCAACACGACTGTATGGCTGTTTGTGACCACGGCTGTATTGCAACGATCCGTTACGATTGAGTTTAGGCTTAAACACCAAAACCGCCGCCGTACCCAACATTGTGGCGAGGGAGCTTGCTCCCGTTCGGCTGCGCAGCAGTCGTAAACCCAAGCGACGCAATTGGATTGAAATATTGCGCCGCCCATATTGGGACAGCTTCGCTGCCCAGCGGGAGCAAGCTCCCTCGCCACAAAAAACCGGGCACGCACACAGACCTGCTGGATTCACTGCTTTCCATAAGAAGGAACACCGCCGTCATGAACGACGCCACCTACACTCGCCTGCGCCCTCTCGCCGATACTTCGCCTTCGGCGATCGTCGCCGGTTTCATTGCGATGATGACCGGCTACACCAGTTCCCTGGTGCTGATGTTTCAGGCCGGACAAGCGGCGGGCCTGAGCAGCGGGCAGATTTCTTCGTGGATCTGGGCGATCTCGATCGGCATGGCGGTGTGTTCGATCGGCCTGTCGCTGCGCTATCGCACACCGATCACCATCGCCTGGTCGACACCCGGCGCGGCGCTGCTGATCACCAGCCTCGGTGGCGTCAGCTACGGCGAGGCCATCGGCGCCTACATCACCTGCGCAGTGCTGGTGACCATTTGCGGCCTGACCGGCAGCTTCGAACGCCTGGTGAAAAAAATTCCGGCGTCGCTGGCGGCAGCGTTGCTGGCGGGAATTCTGTTCAAGATCGGCAGCGAAATCTTTGTCGCCGCGCAGCATCGTACCGGGCTGGTGTTGGGGATGTTCTTCACTTATCTGCTGGTCAAACGCCTGTCGCCGCGTTATGCCGTGCTTGCCGCGCTGCTGATCGGCACCGCGCTGTCGGGCTTCATGGGTCTGCTGGATTTCAGCGGTTTCCATCTGGAACTGGCGACGCCAGTCTGGACCACCCCGCACTTCTCGCTGGCGGCGACCATCAGCATCGGCATTCCGCTGTTCGTGGTGGCGATGACCTCGCAAAACATGCCTGGCGTCGCCGTGCTGCGTGCCGACGGCTACAACGTACCGGCCTCACCGCTGATCACCACCACCGGCATCGCCTCGCTGCTGCTGGCGCCGTTCGGTTCCCACGGCATCAACCTCGCGGCCATCAGCGCTGCGATCTGCACCGGGCCGCACGCCCATGAGGATCACAACAAGCGCTACACCGCCGCGGTCTGGTGCGGAATTTTCTACGGGATTGCCGGGGTGTTCGGCGCCACACTGGCGGCGTTGTTTGCCGCGTTGCCGAAAGAACTGGTGCTGTCGATTGCCGCGCTGGCGCTGTTCGGCTCGATCATCAATGGTCTGAGCATTGCCATGACCGAGGTGAAGGAGCGTGAGGCGGCGCTGATTACCTTCATGGTCACGGCGTCGGGGTTGACGCTGTTTTCCATTGGTTCGGCGTTCTGGGGGATTGTCGCGGGGGTTTTGACGTTACTGATTTTGAATTGGCGTAAAGCCCAGGCATAAAAAAACGGCGACCCTCAGGTCGCCGTTTTTTTCAGTATCACTTAGCCGCGTTGATCGGCTTTTCCGGATACCAGACGTCCAGCAGCGGGCTGACGGTCATGCTGGTCAGTTCGCTACGGTTTTTCAGCCAGGCTTCAACGGCAGCGCGCTGCTCTTCGTTGACCGAGCCACGCTTCTGCAGGCAAACCAGACCGAAGTCATCGCCGCCAACATAACCCAGACCGTTGGCTTCCATGGCTTCTTTGATGAATGCTTCGAGGAAAGCGTCAATGGCTTCTTCGGACAAGTCTTCTTTGAAGTCCAGGTTCAGTTCGAAACCCAGCTCTTTACTTTGACTATTCAGCACGATCTGTCATTCTGACTGCAAGCGCCCTACCACGAGCCTTCCAGCCAATATCATGCTAAATCGAAAAATGACAGTTGTCAAATCCTACCGAGCCATTCGGTACCACCCCCTAATCGCGATCGCTCCGGAGGTTGTAGAACTCCTTGAACGTGCCTCGGCAAAGCACCAAGAGGAAGGTGGTTCAAAGGCCACGGAAATCACCTGCGCACTCAAGCTTCTAGAAGCTTTTTGCGATATCACTGGGCAACGGATCACCCTGGCGACCCTCTTTACGTCGGAGATCGAAAAGATCATGCGGGGGTTTTGCTCTGCGATGGTCGGGGGCGCACTGACGGAACAGAGCGAGACCACCGCCATCACCCGTTGCCGCCTCCTCTACCAAGCAATTGCCTCGATTCCGACTCTGCGCTCAGCAATACATCTTCCAATGTGGGACATAGCGTTGTGCGTGCCAGATCCAATGATTTGCAGCCAGGTGGGTGCGGCAACCGACTACCAACGTTGGTATTGGGGCGGATGGAGCATTGAAGGAACTAGCGGAGCAGTGACCTACCTGCGACTTGCTGAACTCGCACGCCATCATGGACACGCTTATGTGGGCAATATTTACGAAGCTCTTCAAAAATATGGTCGGATAAAGCCTGCCTCAATACGCGCTGAATGGAACCACCTGTTCGATTACCTCACCAAGAACCATGAAATGTGGACGCCTACCAGGCTCTCTACCGAGGAAGGTGTGAAAACGCTCATGCATGAGTTCACTTTCACCTATTTCTCCAATGCTAAAGCAAAGAATAACGACCCCCAGTCTCAGATCAAAAACTGGGCAAAATTTGTGAAAGGTATTGAAGAGTGCTTTTGTAAAAATGGTATTTGGGCGACTCTCACCTCTCCAATAAGAAAGCCACCTGCTTCCACAAAAAGAGGGTCGGACTCTAAAACGTTCGAGGACGCAAATGGAATTATAGTCCAGGAAAAACTGCTCACCAAAATCCCTCTTTATGTAAGTGATTCAGAAGCCGTAGAGCTTTTATTTTTTCATATCAAAAATGATCTGTCCGTAGTACGAAACTGGGCCACTCAACAAGCTGATGATTTAATCGCACGGTATCGTCGTCGGAAATCGCTGGCATTACTAGGTACCTCGATTAAATATACCGGTGGAGAAGCATATGAAAACTACAGTCTTGCGGATATCTGCGCGACACTGGAAGACACAGAATCGGGAATCCCAAAGAAATTCTTGTGCAAAATTCACAACCATATCACTGGCGAATCCTGCAACCAGGCAGACCTAGCCCATCATTATGGTTATATAACCACGGGCAGCCTTTTCCCTCATCAATGCATCTTGGTTCTAGAGCACCCATCAATAATCACAGAGTTTCTTCGTGATTTCGAATTATATAATGAGAACGGGCAGCTCTCGGGATTCGATGAGGACAAGCGCACCATAACCGGGTACAAAGATCGGAAGGAATCGAGTGTCCGAGAGCAAACAATCGAACTCACTGATATTTCCTTTGCACGAGTTCGTGAATTAATTGAAATCACTTCAGACTCGCGCATTAAACTCAAAAACAAAAACGATGACAATTACCGATATTTATTCTTAACCACTGGCAGAGGGTTCCAGAAGCCAAAACAAGCGCAAGTAACGATCTGGAACGATTCCAAATTTAACAATAATAGTGGGCTGCGTGAAAAACTGATCAGCCAATTCCGCCCACACTGCACCCTGCCCGAAAAAGAGTTAGTGGACTTTCTGAAAAGAATTCGACTTACGACAATACGTGCATCAAGAGCCGTGGAAGTATTTATAGAAACTAAAAGTACAGAGGCAATGTCCAAGGCATTAGGCCATGAACACTACTATTCTGACCTGTTAAGTCACTACCTACCGGACGCACTGCTCGCTTTTATTAAAGCGCGCTGGATTCGTATCTTCCAGAAATCAATGGTGTGCTTGGCGATGGAAGATAGCCCCTATCTCGCAAGGGCTACGCAATTCAATAACATGGACGAGCTCGACTTATTCCTAGACAAACACCGAATCAAGGAAATCCCGTCTCAAGTTTCGGATCCTGAACGGATCAAAAATATTCCTATCAATGGTATCAGTGAAGCAATATTTTCGATTGGAACCGCATTCTTGGCGTCATTATTGTCATTGGAGGCGGCTGTTAAAGCTTCAATGCAACTTGATCAGGTGTGCGGAAAAGCAGTGTACTGGTCATCCATAGCGGGCAGGATCAAATCCGAAATTACAAATGGTAAGAATAGGCCACTCAAAAAATACTTAGAGTCCGCCTTAAAATTGATTGATCCGAAAAAAATGGAGAAGCTGATCTATGTCCCTGACCACTGGATATGATTTCCTTCACGACTTCGAGTTCGCCCCTCAGCCGAGGTTTAGCAGGGCTCACTGGCTGCACTCGGAATTTAACGACCATCTCTGGAATATAAAAACCTGTCAGCAAAATCCAATTATCATTGATTGGCAGGTCAGGCTCTGGAATGGGACGCTACTTACTGACTCGCAAAACATCACATTACTAAATTCACTTAAGCACCTCCTTATTGCTTCAGTAGATGGCATGAATGGGGAGTTCACAACTCTCGCAGCCGAAACGAAAAATATCCGCTTGAAATGCTCGATGCGCACCATCGACTACCTGTTGATTCACGCCCAAGAACTTCAGTTAGTGAATCTCGGCATGGCCGCACTCGATTTCGATGATATGAAATTTATTCTTGACCAACTTTCATCATCTTCGAGATCCGAGGATTCAATATATGACTGGCACAATCGCGCAACTGCTTTCTTCAAAGAGAAATTGCGAGATTTTACCGAGCACGACGCCGAGAAATATTTCTTAAAATATTCAGCTATGAGTGTAGTCAGTGACGATCAGCTTGAAGGATATGAGTTAGATATCCCCGTTGAGTACATCCCAAGGTTGCGGGCTGCGCTTATGGAAGCGGGATTCTACTATAGAAACAACGTATACGGATTCGCGGTAAATACAAAAAAGCTATCGCAGCATCTTTACTCAGACACACTCAGAGGAAAGCATACACAAAAAACCACATTTGACGCCTTGAGTTTTTTTCCCAACGAGCCGATTCATAAGCGCGAGTACCCGGCTGTCGCTGTCACAACAGGAAAATCCGAGCGACTACAGGAAACGTATTTATTTTATTACCGGTACTTCTTTACATGCAGTGCCATGTTAGAAACACTGGGATTACCTTCACCCGCCAATACAGATCTGCTCTCAGACTATTCCCCGAAAACGGGTATATCCGCTCGTTTCAGAAGCGTTCCATCTGATGTTCTCCTTTCGCTTTTTAGGAAAAGCACCGAGTTTCACATCGAACATGGCCGGAATATTCTAAACGGCTTTATCAGAGTTGCAGCGCATTGCCAGAAAAACAGGGTTTCAATGCACCAACTGGGCTCCGAATCGATCCGGAGAATAGTTGGGCCAACGCTGATCAAGCTAGGTGTAAAAAAACTAGGCCTTTCGTGCTTTAGGAAATCTAGCTTTCATGGTACTCGCAAAGAAAATATAACAACATATTACAAAAACCTTCGAGCCAATCATGGCCTTCTAGAACTTGTACATGTATATATAGGAAGCGTGCAACTGATCGTGGGTATGATTATGGCCCGACGCATGGATGAACTGGTAACACTGAATGCGAAAACATGCCTAGACACCTCCAGATCATGGTTAATTTTTCGCCTAGGGAAATCAATCAAAAAAGCTTTAGGTCTTAGGCAGCGGGAATCGCGACCAATTGACGCAATTGCGGCTGAAATGATCGAGGAGCTTCGTCGCTTCCAAAAAATCCTCAAGCGCGTGGGGGTGATTGACGATATGACCGATCTATTTTCAACACCCTATCTTTTAGGCTATGGCGGACTTAATAAAGCCTCACGCTACCAATACAACCGGTGTTTTGACTTTGTTTGCGACTACTTCGATACCCCGTTAACCTCGGCAGGAAAACGTTACTACATCCGACAACATCAACTCAGAAGATTCTTTGCGATGATGTTCTTTTATTCCAATAGCTTCGGAGATTTGGACACGCTTCGGTGGATGCTAGGCCATAGAGACATTGAACACGTATGGAGATACCTGACGGAATGCCTCACGCCAAAGGAAATTCACGGCGCAGGCGCAAGGTATTTTACAGAATTAGCGAAGAGCGACCGACTAGATAACTACCAAAATCTTCAAGAGTTACTCGCCGCTAGGTTTGGCACAGACCGGTTCTCTTTGGTGGATGAGCAAAAAATTGAGCAATATCTCGTAAACATGTTTGAGGAAGGAAAGGCGCACATTGAGCCCCAGTTTTTTACAGACGAAAATGGTAAATCCATGCGCGTCCTTTTTATTGTCAGCTGAGTCTCCACGAATGAAAAATTTGACAAATAGAGAATTAATCGATCAATCCATTGATAATATTTTCAGCCTCTTATCAGAAATTGGATGCCATCCATCTAATTTCGTTGCTTACGAAAATGTAGTAAAAGCACTAAGCAGCCAGGGCGGATTGTGTGCTTTGCATATAGACTTTCACATTGGATCGAACCAATATTCAATTCAGCCAATGAGCCTCAACACGCTAAAAAAGCGCCTATTAAATAACGGGCCGGATCGCGATTTCGAGTATCTAGATAGACTGCGATTGCATGCCCTCATGGCTATAACCCGCCACAACGCACCTCCAATCATCGCGCCCCAAAAAAGGACTAAATCATTTTTAGAGGGCCAGATGATCGAATCCGAGTCAAGCTTATCTCGCTTACACGCTGTGAATATGGTGCTCATACAGGCATTAGAAGTCAATCGGCGAGACCTACTTACTATTTCACAGACCACCAATCCCGAGATTCGGCAAAAAAGGATCAATGATGCAATCAATCGAATTATCAAGATTTTAAGCTTGAATCCAGCGCCTTACGATGACCTCACCCTCATCTCCAAACAAACTCACTTACAATTGGTGCCTAATGAAAAAAAAGATCACTGATTATCCTAACTCCTCACAACTTTTCACGTTGATTCCAGTTTTATCGCTTTATGACTCCTTATCGCAAAACAGACTTAAGGTACTGGATGCGAGCAATTTACCTTTTTTGACTTGGCCTGACGGCTCTCCGTGCTTACAAGCTAACGCATACATGATAAAGCTACGCATGAGATCTGGACGAGGTGGGGACGGGCCGTCCAGACTGGGTAGCAAAGGCGGTACGTTTGGAGATTACGCAGGCAAGATCAGCCACCTGTTAAGATTTTGCTACTTTAACAAACTAGCTTTGAACTCTCTTTCGGACGATGATTTTTATGATTTCATTGATGGGTTACGGAAAGCTAGAAAACTCAACAACCCTAAGCAACAAAAAAGATCTGAAAGGACGATAACCAGCATCGGAAGAAGGTGCTTGAGCTTTTTAAGCTACATAGGGGAAATGAATCTTTTTAATAACTATGTTGGAGTTGATGGAACTATTGCAATAGAAATGATCGACTCTGTGGCCTATCGAAATGGCAAAGCGTTTAAACGTTCAAGCGTTCACCACCGCTCCTTTAGACGTAGAGTCAATGCTAAGAAGACTCGCAAACCAATTTCCGAGCCAACAATTCAAAAAATGCGGGATGCAATAGATGGAATGTCCCCTTCAGACTTCCTGTACGAGCGTAGGCACCTTATGATTTCCGTACTTGAGGAAACTGGTGCGCGTCGCGGAGAGATTCAGCCTATCACTGTCGCTCAAGTTTACGCTGCTGCTGCGATGAAGAAACCCACTATCACTCTCAACACCCTTAAGAGGGGCGGTGATACGACCCGAGACTTAGAAATTAGCCCAACCTTGATAACAGAACTGGTGGATTTCGTTCGTGGGACGCGTCGGCTAGTGATGGAAAAATCCCGTTTTCGACCAGACCATGGTTATCTATTCATCACCGAGCGCGGCGGACGTCCACTTCAAACAGACTCCTTCACCTCCGAGTTCTCGCTCATTAGGCGCAGCGCAGGAATAGAAGTTCAGGCTTGCGCTCATCTCTTCAGACATGCTTTCTGTACAAATATTGTTGCCAGCCTCATTGTGGAAATCCAAGCGCAAAGCCCCGACTCCTTCAGACAAACACTTCTGACCGACAAAGCGTTAGCTGAGTACGCCATGGCCAAATCAGGACATGCAACCCTCGAAGGTTTCCTTAACTATGTTGACGCAGCATTTAAGATCAAGTCAAAATTCGAGAACGTCATTGAAAATATTTCTACAGCCCAAAACAACGCAGCTTATGTGCGCAGGAATGAACATCTCTTCCAACAGCTCAAGACAGGAAGAATCAGCACGGAAAAATATATTGAACTCAAGGAAGCACTTTTTACAGATGAGGGAGCACTTTAATCTGTTTAGTCATAAATAGAAATAGATTCAGACTTATTTTGGTGCAATGCCTTGAGCATCAGTAGCTCCGACAGAATGGATCCAAAAACCTGACAGTCATGTCAGTTGTTAGCAACTTCAAAATTTAGCGGCGACGAATTTGGCTTTTACGTCTGAATCTGTCTTCATCGCGACGACCTTGTTTGTAGCCGAGGAGGTAATAGTCACGGCAAAGCCAACCCGCGTTATGGATTGCGAAATCAGGTATATCGATAGGCATCGGGCCGACGTATAGTTTCTTGCAGTCAGGTTGACCAGGCCGGGGCACTCGGTAAGGTTTTAAATACTGACCAGAGACCCCGAGCGACTCATCTTGCTCGGCAATCTCCACCTGCCACCCAAATAATCTAAGCAATTCAATATTCAGCCGCTCAACATCTCAGCTTTCCATAATGCCTCCTCTCGCGTGGTTCTGCTCTCCCTTTTAATATGTCGATTGAGATATCCAATTTGCAACATCAAAGGTGACCGTGCCATTACTAATCAAAATTAGTGTTAAAAATATGCGCCACCCACCGCTCAGAAGCTTCACTTTCACTGCCCAGAGATGTCCGAATTCAATGCTCAGCTTGATTGCTACGCGCCGTTCTAAATCGCGCGAAAGGATAACTACTTCATCCGTCTACTCAATAGAATGCGGTTAGCCGGGATAAAAGTAGTCTCGTTTTAAGCTTTGTCCGGGATGCAAAGAATCACCCGATCAAGGTCATACACGTCTTCCTCCGAAGCGACCTTGTTCTTCGCAAGTAGCACCTGTTTCATCCAAGGTTCCATTTTTTTATTTTTCTGTCCAGCGCCTCTCTGCTGTTTTCACTCGGTGGGTTTTCAGAGACGGAGAGCGTGCGATCAAGAGCGTCTCTACGGCCCCGCCGCCCCTCCCGAAAAAACCTCTTGCATGCCTGCCGATTTTTTACTAGCTTGAAAAAAGGCCACCGGCCTGGGCTAGCACGCCTGAGCATCTGTCAGCTCCAGTGCATTGATTCAACGATCCAACTCGTATCTCCCCGAAAGACCTGAGGGCGATTCCGAGCGTAATCGACAGACCGGATCACAAAACACTACTCAGCCACCTTTTGATGGAGATGCTTATGCATTCCAAAATCGATACTCAAGCTGCATTCGACCGACTTGCTCACGCCGTCCACGCGACTGTCCAAGACCACTTCACACTGAAGTTCGACCACTTGCGTCAAGGGTTGTGCGCTGGTGTTGGATTGAAAAGCCACGCCGCAATGCTCTCCAAACTCAATAACGGCGAAAACGTCGACATGCGCAAGTTCAACCACCTTGCCCTGATTGACCGCCTGCAATCCATGGGTGTCTCTCGCACCACGGCAGAAGCGACCAGCGCCATCATCGACGGACGCCGCCTGGTTGTTAACCTGCAAAAGCAGCCTCCCAACCCTCGCTACTCCAACTCATCCTATATTCTGGATGTGGAAGCTCTTGATCACCAACAAGGCAGCGTCACGGAACCTTTCTTTTTCATCATGCCGACTTTCGGAGATGCGAATGATGTTCCGTACCAAGTTGACTCAGCTTACTTCTATCGTCACAGCAGCGAGTTCTCCGTTTCTCGTCATCCGAATGGCCGTGGCCTGCTCACAGTCGAGGGGTTCGACAGTCGCTGGGGGGGTGGTTTGTATGTGTATGACACTCGTAGCCAGCAAGATGACCGAAACTGCAAGCAGGTAGTCAGTGCAGCTCTTGCCCGCACGATCCTGCCCGCCATTTCGCCCCGCTTCAATTGCCAGCTGTATAAGCCTGATGGCTACGATCAGGGTGCCTGGAAGCTTCGCGTTAGCCTGGGAGATGCCGCGAAGAAGCTATTGGGAAATGGGCGCCTGATAGTGCAAATCCCCGCACAGGAGAAGCGCACCTTTTATCCAGACAAAGGCTACCGTTTTGACGTGGACAGAATGGAGTTCAAGGATGGCCTCCTTGAAGCGCACATCTACACCAATGGCATCTCCGAGGACGAAAATCCAACACCAATCGGTGAAGTCCGGGCCGAGACAATTCGGGTCATCTACATGGCGCTGGAAGAGCTTGGCTTGGACATCCCTCCTTATTGGCTGCGAGACTAAAGCGATGCCATGGCAATGGACGAAGCCCCACAGGCTTCCCATTGCCATTCCCCTTCCACTAGACGACGCTACGCCAGCTTCGACCCCATCTAAATGCCAGGTGAACACTCCCACAGATCCCTGACTTTAATACGGTTACGCTGGAATCCAATTCAGCACCGAACGCAAACATCTCCCAAGCAGTAGACCACTTCACCAAGCTTCCCGAGTCGCAAAGTACTTGCGACAGAAAGTGTCGATCCTCCCCACCAAAATTCGACTACCATCGAACAAGCGGAGAACAGGTAGTCATAAAGCCACCAACAATAAAAAAGGCCCAATCAATGCGATTGGGCCTTTGCAATTGGTGCGGTAAGCCCGCTTCCATGGCACCGCGATCACTTGTAAAGCGCAGGGACACAAGGCAGGCATCGAACAAGGCTACATTGATAGTTTTCGCGCAAAGCGAAACATCACATCGTCAAGCCAGCGACTGTAGGTGCTCGGGGACGCGGGGATCATGAGCTGGCGTTCTTCAAGGCTCTGTTCTGAACGGTGCGGCATAGAAAAACTGCTGGACGAGCCCGTTGGTGGTTCAGCAAACTGCTTGTAGGCCACACCATACAATCCAAGCTGGAACCATCCCCCTTTCCCTTCGTTGAGCACATCAAAAGCCGCTTGTGCCGCCTGCCTTACCAGCGAGGGTGAGATGTAATACGAGTTGAAGGGATTACTGGATGACGATGGGTTGGCCAGGGAAATCGATAACCAACTCATTCCACTATCGTGATGCCTCCACACCAGACCTTTGGTATCTAGCCCCGTGAGCTCGGCACTATCAAAATCATCGTACCCCGCCTTGAGGGTACTGAGGCCCGCCTGACAGAGTTTCAGGAAAAACGCCTCGTGTTGCGTATGAACGACGCGCAGACTACCTGTAAGCGCAGGTTGCGGCAGAAAGGCAAGCTCCAGGCGCGTGTCTTCATTCCGACTTCCCCACCGTCCGTTACCGTATCGTTGCTGAAGCTGGTGGATGAACTCCTGTTCAGTGATGGCTTGGCGGCTGACCGTCAGTTGATTGAGGGCGCGAACGATACCGTCCGAAAGATCATGTTCGCTGGAAAAGGTTGCCCGGAACAGACCATCAACGTAGTCAGACACTTCCCACTGGAACTCTTTCTGCGCCCCCTCAACAGGTGTGCCTTGCAGAAACGCCAGGATTGGCTTTCCGCCAGCCTTTGCTCGACGGAATTCCTGCTGCGTCACTGATTCTCCACTACTGGTTTGAAAGCCAAAATCTGCTCCCAGAATGAGTACCACCACGTCCGCCTGATCAACCTCCGTCATGCATGCTTCCTGGGAAGAATAAGGCCTTGCACCAAAGTCCTCGCACATGACTGGGGTATGGCCAAGCAGCGAGACGGCCTTCCTGGCCGCAGCACGATATTGCTCAAAGTTCCGCACAACGGAGCTGACAAACACCTTCATAGAGATCCCCAGTAAATGCCTACGCGCCCCCTGTCGTAGAAGCATAGTGATCATACCGTCTGGCTGACGTGTCATGTCACTGCAAACCCTTCCTTTCCTTGCCCTCTCAGTGGACAAACCTACTGTTGTGAGAAAGGGGGCTTTTGATCGGTGTCCACGACCGCACCAGTCAACGGCGATCCATTACAATGATCTCAGCAAAGGACATCGGCTTTCCACATCATGACATTCGGATGCCTATAACGAACTCAAGGACTACTGCATGACCGCCATCGCCAGCGATCCCACAACCCAACTTGCATTTTCCATGTATGAGAACAAGGGCGTATATGCCGTTCTGCTCGGGTCTGGGGTATCACGCTCTGCGGGGATCCCCACGGGCTGGGAAATCACGATGGAGCTGGTCAGGCGCGCAGGCATTGCCTGGAACGCGGGTGAACAAGAGGACTGGCTCTCCTGGTACGTAGGTCAGACAGGACAGCAACCCAATTACTCATTACTGCTGGAGACACTCGCCAGTACGCAATCGGAACGACGAGCGATCATTCAAGGTTTCCTCGAACCCAACGAGCAGGAGCTGGAAGATGGTCTAAAGGTACCTACACGAGCACATCGCGCGATCGCTGCCATGGTCAAATCCGGCCACGTGCGCGTCATTATCACCACCAACTTTGACAGATTGATGGAGAACGCCTTACGCGACCTTGGAATCGAGCCGACAGTGGTTAGCTCGGTCGATACCTTGCTCGGTGCGGAGCCGCTTACCCACACGCAATGCTACATCTTCAAGGTACACGGCGATTACAAGGACGCGAGGATTCTCAACACAGACATAGAGCTGGGTGATTATCCTTGCGAATTTAACAACCTCCTTGACCGCATCATTGATGAGTTTGGGCTGATCGTCGCCGGGTGGTCTGGCGAATGGGATCACGCGCTGAGGGCTGCATTTCTTCGGGCCCCGTCTCGGCGCTACCCCACCTTTTGGCTGGCAAGAGGTCGACTGTCCGAGCGAGGAAATGAGCTGGTAGCGCACCGACGCGCAACAGTCGTGAGCGGTGCTGATGCAGACGCTTTTTTTGACGGACTGAATGTGAAACTTGAGACCATTCAGCAGTCACGCCAGCCCAACTCCCTCGGAATCGATCTCACCATCGCAATGGCAAAGCGCTTCCTTGCCAAACCCGAGCACAGAATTCAGTTGGACGATTTGGTGGCAAGTCAAACCCATCAAGCCATTGCCCACTTCGCACCGATTTTCGAATCTCGCGAAGATCGCAGATCCCAATCGTTCACTGACTGGGTGTTGATGTTTGAATCAACCATCGAACCGCTAGCAAGGCTTTGCACTGTGCTAGGACGCTGGGGTACCGGGAGTGAACTGAATCTGGTGCTGGACGCCATTAAAGGGCTTTACGTCGAAGCGCAAAGGGAGCAGTCCGGCTACACCCACTGGCTGGCGTTGAAGAGCTACCCAGCTGCTTTGATCATGTATGGCTATGGCATGGGGCTTACCCGCGCTGGCCGCCTAGCTGACTTGTACAAACTCCTTGGCTCTGCACTGGTGAACAAGCGCGAGACGCCAAGTGTCATGGGAGAGACGCTATCACCTTTCTACGTCGAGGATGGCACCGGCTTGATTCAACATTGGAGAGGATTCGAAGGTCAGAGCAATGCTAAAACGCCTATGAGTAATAGATTGGCCAGTGTACTGACAGCTCGCTGGGCACAGAACTTTGCCGGTGTACATGACCCAGTGCTTCTCTATGAGAGATTCGAGTTTCTGTGCCTTCTGCGCTTCGCCCAAGAACGCGGTGTCGATGAAGGCGTGCTCAATGACATGATCGGGAAAAACCAGTTCCGGCACATCGCAATGGGACGTCTTTCTTGGAACTCCGAGACCATCAAACGCTTTGCCCATGAGTATTCGACGGACGAGCACCAGGCCCCTCTACTTGCTGCTGGATTCGCCATGGGCAGCCAGTCTTACCTCAAACGCTTCCTGGAAGGTCTGCTCCGTGTGTCCGGCTGGTGAGCTTCAGATTTGAAATCCTTTAGCCGGAATCATCGCTCGCAGAATTGAACGACAGTCCGAGCAGATCACACCGCTTCCAGTTTTGACTACATGGCAGTGATTAATCGCATTCCGTAACCTGTGAAATGCTCGGATCTGTACGCACAACTCTTCAACAGGAGGCCGCTTTGGCCACAAACATCATCACTCACGGTGGCCACGACGCCCTCAAGGCAGAGCTCGATCACTGGTGGCGTGTCTACCGCCCTGAGATCACCCAAAAAGTCACATGGGCCGCCTCACTGGGAGACCGCAGCGAAAACGCGGACTACCAGTACAACAAGAAACTGCTGCGCGAGATTGATCGAAGGGTCAGGTATCTGCGCAAGCGGTTGGAGGATGTCAAAGTCGTCGACTACTCCCCCGAACAGGAGGGGAAGGTGTTTTTTGGTGCTTGGGTGGAAGTCGAAAATGACGATGGTGAGCTCAAGAGATTCCGGATCGTGGGCTACGACGAAATTTATGGGCGAAACGATTACATCTCTATCGACTCCCCTATGGCTCGGGCCCTGCTTAAGAAAGAGGAAGGCGACGAAGCAACAGTTCAGACGCCAACCGGCGAAGCCACATGGTACATCAACAGCATTTCTTACCAGAGCCCGGCATAAGGCTAGTCATCGATGTCATCAGCCCGTCAGTGAGCTGCCAGTGATATGCGACGAGGCGCCTAACTGATGCGGTAAATATCGTGGCTGCGTTGTATGAGCGGCGGGCGACCAGCAACCCAGAACGCCAACCGCTCAGCGGTCAGCGGTCAGCGGTCAGCGGTCAGCGGTCAGCGGTCAGTTATGTGGTGACGAAAGAGCCTTTCTGCAAGTCAACGTAACCACTGTCTCGCCCCTTATCCAGCATATTTTCTAGCTTACTTGAGCTCGTCCTCCTACCGATCGTGTCGCTTCAGCTCAACCGAGATCGTCTTGATCTCGCACCTGGATAGTCATTGTCCGGTTGTGTTCTTAGCAACAACTTAGGCTCAAGATCTGCGGCTGCGCTTGAATGCGACGAGTGCCTCAAGCGCCTGAGCGACACTCATCCCCCTAGCTCTTTCTTGATAACAAAGTCCGCATCGAACGTAGCAGGATCACTCTCCGTAAAGTCTGGATAACCGTAAATGGGCGGTGCACACGCCTAACGAACTCCATCGCCCTTATCGCCCGTTCCGGTATCTCCGCCTCGCAGGTGGGAGGTTGGCGGGGTCGTTGCTACCGCCGCTTTCCTCCAATGCGAAGGCCTCTGATCGTCAGCCAGCAAAGAACGGTTTCAAAGCGACAAATGCAAGCCCTACCGTGCAGGCGAGATAAATCAGAACAATTATGGTGGGATTACGAATTACCTGGGTTAACGGAGACGGTGCAATGCGCCTGACAAAAAAATTCATTCCACCGCTTACGATGATTAATAAAATCATTATGCTGACAAATAAAGCAATGACCCCATACTCTTTAGTTTCAATTGTGACTCGAAATGCAACCAAGACAAATGAAGACAACATAGTAACCGCGGCGCCTAGCAACCACAGGGAAAGATCGCCCGCAAGGCGGCGGATAATGCCTGCGGGACGCCCTTTCATGAAACTCTTAAAGCTGGGATTTTCTAAAGTCTCCTCCAGATCTTTAAAAAGTAGAGCCGGAAGACAAAGCAGTAAAGCTACGCTGCCCAAACTGTTGACCAGTTTTCCAAGTGACTTCCCCATCCGATCCAGGTAATCGATTGGTTTGATATCCATTACTTCAATAGCGTAGTACGCCGCAAGTGTTGAAATAACCGCCCATACGATCGCCCTGAAGATGAGATCACGGTATAGCTTGTGTTTAAGCCAGTCATCGAAATCATTTTTGTCGGTTGCCACTCACTTAAGCTCCATAATAAATCAATAGAGTCAAAATGATATCACAAACGAAAGTAGCTGATCGTAAGAGCGTTGCCGTAAAGACGAGCCTTCAGGATACTTGTGCAGACAAGCGAAGCACACACTCAGGTAAAGCATCGTAAAATTTCTTTGCAATGCAGTTGTCAGCGACTTAGTGCCAGATTTTCGGTGAGATCGAGCACCTGCTTTCGATCAGCTTTTTTAAGACAGTGAAAGCACTGCAGAAGATGCGCCGTCTCATCGTCCTCGCAGTAAAAATACGGCACCGGTAAATTCAGGACAGCAGCAATCTGCTTCACGACGTTTTCACCTGGCTGATGAACGCCCTTCTCGTACTGATTCATCCTTGCCGACGCCGACGCTGGCTCAATCCCGGCATCTATTCCCAAGCGCTCCTGGGATATCCCTCTTGCCTTGCGCGCCTCCTTCAACCGCTTGCTGAACGTCGTCATTTCTCATCGCCGAAAGGCTCAGAGATTCTTAGATTCGGCTTGAGCAGATACTAAGTATTCCTTAGTATTCGGCAGAAATATCTTTTTGCCATCACTCCAAACGCAAGGACAGGGATCAAAATGAAGGAAATGCAGATCACAGACGGGCGACTCGACGAAAAATCGCGTGGCTTCGGCGGGGACATGGTCAGCTACCACTACTGGAAAATTGACGGCAAGAAACTCGAAACGCTCGAAATCCCGGATACGCTTGATGCGCATATAAAGGCGGGTGATCGAGTTCGAGTGACCTCCCAATACGGCAAAGACAAGGTCAACAGAATCTGGGCGATTCAGGTCGACGGAGAACCAGTCCGCTCGGTAGTCAATGTCCCGTTCATTGCTGTTTCCCTGGGAAGGCTCAGCATCCTGCCTCTGATGGTCGCCATCTTCACGATCTTCGTTGCCTATGGTTTCTGGGAGAACAGCGCCAACCATCGCAGCTTCCACGGCTCGTCCTACCAGTTGGGCTGGATCACACTCAATTTGTTCGTCAGCTATCGCTATATGATTAAGCCAATGTTGATCATCACGCGCGGCATCAAGGCGTTTCGCGAATATTGCGCAAAAACCCCTGCATCAGCATCGACGTCCAATTGAATCGAGCGCACAGCGGTACACACCCCTAGAGCCAATAAAGTGAATCAGGTTGAGATGAGTCCAAACAGAGACCAATGCGCATTTGGCAGACAAGCAAAAGTCGGGGTAACCAATGACGTAGGCTTTATCGCGGATTCAAGAGATTTTCAGATTCGGGCTGAGGGTGGCAGGTGTCTTGCCAGCCCCATCAGCGAACGCTAGGAGGGAGTACTTTGGTCATAACCCCAGCGCATTATATTGCGCTAGGAAACCAATAATTGAGGGGGTTTGGCGCATTATAATGCGCTGACCGTATCCCCATCACCCTCTCAATGTCTTTGAAAATGACGAAGACTATTGGCCTGATGGCTGGGATTTTTCAAAGTCTGAAGCGAATGCTTTGAAGGAGGTGCCTTTCATGGACTCAAAACAAAATCACGGCCAAGACGTAACGACGCCAGAACTTATCCGTCGCCTAGCCGAGCAGGTCTTTGGCAACAAAGCGAAAGCCGATCATTGGCTGAACCAGCCGACAGTTGAAACCGGTGATTGCTCGCGGTTGCAAATGGCTCAAAGTCGAGTGGGATATGAAGTCGTGAAAGCAGAACTCGATAGGCTCAACCATGGGTTCGCCGGTTAATGCCCCCTTCTTGAGGGATCGACATGATCATCTTTGATCTCAACACAAACGACGCCGAGGCTTTGCTTCGGCATGCGCAAACATTCGAACCGGATTCGGGCGATGCTCGTGAAGATCAGCGACGGCGTGAGGCGCTGCTCGATCTGGGCGACGCGCTTTTATCGCATCTGCAAAAACCGGCACACGAGACAAACCATTCCTGATTCAAACAGAGCTACTCAAGCGATAATTGGCGTCTAAGTGAATCGGCCTAGCGACACAATGTTGGTCGCCAGGTCGATGATTTATCGAAGGGCAACGACGATCTCAAGTTTCTGTTCGTCGTCAGGCAGCCCTATTCTCTTCAGCATCGCTGTAGCGTCCTCCTCTATCGCGGCTAGCGCATCAATACCGCTCTGCCCTCCATGTCGGCCTCTTCCCAGTGTGAGATCAGAGATACATACCTCACGTCTTCATAACACGCCGCCGGCACATGCGCGGGAACGCCGTTCGCTTACATTGATTACTACCACGTCTCCCCGCAGGCCTACGGAATTCTGTTTGGTGTCGGAATTGTGGGAATCATGGTTGCTAATCAGCTTAATGCAAGGCTAGTCAGGAAAGTGGGCAGTGATCGGCTGATGCGACTGGGAGCGCTGATGGCTGCACTGTCGAGCCTCTGGCTGGCGATCGATGCATGGAACGGTATTGGCGGACTTGCGGGATTGGTCGCGCCGCTGTTCGTGTTCGTCTCGGCGGCGGGCTTAATCGTCGCCAACACGATTGTCGGAGCGCTGGACAGTTTCCCTCATATGGCTGGAGCGGCTTCTGCACTGATAGGGACGTTGCAGTATGGAACAGGGATACTAGGATCGGGTTTGGTTGGCGCACTGGCAGACGGTACCCCGAAGCCGATGGCGACAGTGATCGCAGTGTTCGGAGCAGCCAGTATGGTGTGTGCGTTTTGGGTGGTTGGCACTGATGCACTCATCCAGAAGAATCTAGCACGCCATTTGGATCACCAATCATAGGTGGCACAAGGCACGAAGGGACGACACCTCCACACACGGCCCAGTGTTGCGACGCGTCCCCATCGCACAGAGGAACTTAGGATGTCAGCGAATTGTGCGACTATAAATCTGGAAAGTAGGTGCTCGATCCTGGAACTCATGAGGGCTGCGGCTAATAGTGACATAGCAGTCCTCCTTTTCTGTCGAAACAGCCTAAGGGTAGGCGAAACGAGAAAACAGATGGCGCAGAGTGCGAAATATTTAAAGCCTCATGGGCAATGGGTTCGTCAAGCACGAGCGCGGAAACCTAAGCTTTTAGAGCTCGGTTGCCTGCAGAAAATGGAAGTTTGACTAAACTCGAACTAGGTTTATGACTTCTATTTTATTTCAAAGGCAGTCGGGACAAGCTTTGCATAACGAGAACAATGGAAATGCGCAAGAAATCTCAGTCATGGTTTGTCACACTCCTGATTTTTTTTGCTGTTCTTTGGACAATAGGCAAAAAAGACGCGCCTTCCGCTCAGTTGCAATCCAGCCCCAATCCCCCTCCGAATCCGCTGTTCTAAACACCTGCGCCTTCACCAGCCACTGACTTATCCGCTGAGCAATACGTAAATACCGATAAATTGAATGTACGGGATCAAACGGATGGAAAAATCATTTCCAAACTAACTCGTGGCGCCAAGGTTCAGGTCTATCAAAGGCGGGATGATTGGGTACGCATAAGTATCGATGGTCAAGCTGCGAAATGGCTTTCTTCCAAAAGCCTTTGTAGCGACTTGAACTGCTCCCCTACCTCTCAAGCGCCGCCTTCAATTTTTCAGTTGAGGCCTGTCCGCAGGCAAGCCCCAGGAATACGGTTCCTCCTGTCCTTGCTATTCAGGACACGTTTGCATCGGGCCAAGAGGGGGGCGCTACTGCATAACATCGGGTGGTAACAAGCGCTACGGTATTTGAGGAGTGTTTCAAGCTCACACGATAACTCTCCATATGCCACTACCTATAACGCGATAAGGGGTATTAACCGGCACCTTGCAGTTTTTTATAAGGCTAATAACGCTTCGTCCGCTTGGATCAACGGTATGGCAAATTGAAATCGTCGTTCCCTAAGCCAATCCCTCGTTTTATCGATATCGAAAATTTGCCCTTGCTCCATCAGTGCCAACAAAAGCTCGTCCGATACCCGGTAGTGTCCACAATCAGGACAATTCCTTTCCTCCCAAGGGCCGGTGCACTGGATACGCTCCGCGACTCCAACGCAGATTAGACACGTCACTGTTGTCCCCTCTCACCCTTGTTCCTGTTCCAGGGCTAGCTGCTCGCTAAGGCTCACCACTGGCCCTATGCTCGCACCCAATTTACTCTCGACCTTTAGAATTGGATCGAAGTTCAAGAAGATGACGTTGTTAGCGCAGACAGGTCGTAATCACCTCCCAGGTTTTTGTTTTCAATGGACAATTCTGTGCTTCAACATTATCGGCTCGGAGTACATCATCTTCATACTCACTGCGAAGCTTGCTTACTTTTACCTAAAGCTCCGTCCTCGCCTCACCCAATAGAAGGCTATGTGCCCACGTCATGCCACCGACTGAGAGACGCTCTGTAAAGCATGCTCCGCACGTTTCCGCTGACCAAACGTCTTGCGCACAACCTCTACCAGCAACGGAAGCGGGAAGAGTCGAGCAATCCTGGCCTCCGCTACCAATTTCCCGTAAACCTCCTTTTTCAGTCAGTGCGCAACAGAGGCGGAGATCTTCGTACACGTTTTCCCAAGCCAAGGTTAGCCGAGTAACGTGAGAGAACTTTGACATGACCATGGGAGTCGTACGCCCATGAAATGCAACTCATCTCGCCCTTTGCTTGCAAAGAACAGTTCGTACCTCTTATTTCCTGTTTGGAGAAGCTCTATGGTGCACGCAGATTTGCTCCCTTCCCTCCTTTTCAAAATCAACGAAAATCAGATCGCATTGCAGGCTGCAATCATGGAGCTGTCCAATTGGGTAGAACAGCGCGGGTCAGCAGACGTTTCCGATAACGTACGAGGAGCACTGGAAACGATAGAACGAAATGAAGAATTCATTGGCATGAGTTTGGCCATACTTTTGGCGCCCGAGTAGAACTGCGCGAAATTAGATTTGTCATGCCAACGCAGCATGAAGCCTATCATTTAAAGTGCTAATCAACCTAAAGGACAGAGGATAACACGTCGAAAGTGTTGTCAAACTTGATATATAGGAGTCGCGCAAAAATGAAAAAATTCACTGCTTTACCCATCACGGCAATTTTTTTAACAAGCATATTAGGAATTGGGGGTTGTGCTCAAAACCTAGGTGGTGATTCCTATTCCAGAGAAGATGCGCGGGCGGCACAAACTGTCCGGATGGGCACAATCTACTCTTTAAGGCCGGTCAAAATTGAGGGAACAAAAACACCCATAGGAGCGGGTGCGGGAGCCATTGTTGGTGGCGTTGGAGGTAGCGCAATTGGTGGCGGGCGCGGCAGCATTGTCACAGCTGTCATAGGCGCGGTGGCCGGCGGACTGATAGGCTCTGCCACAGAGGAAGGCTTGATGCGCACTCAAGGTGTGGAAATCACCGTCCGAGAGGATGATGGCAGCATGCGCGCGTACGTTCAACAGGTACAAGAAAATGAAGTTTTCCGAACAGGAGAGCGAGTCAAAGTATTGACTGTAAATGGAACCAGTCGAGTAACTCACTGACGTCCAACCCTCGCTTCCAGCCTATTCTAAGACTAGGCTTGTACCAATTTGCTGATTGGGAGCAGAACGCATAAAACGATGGCGGATGACTATGCCGATCATGAAAGATGATGTGTTGGTGAAAGCGAAAAATCATTTAATTTTTTTCTCTGAAGCCAGAAATGAAACAGCTTTGCTTAAGCTGTACAACGGTGCGTTTGGTTATGGCCAATCTCTTTGGAAAATTGGATTGATAACCGCTCTATACCTCAAAGGAGAAGCTGAAAGCGCACCAGTGGAAAGGTTTCATCGCAATTCCTCTTCATATAAAATCTCTAATTAGAAGTGGAGCTTGTGCCTTGATTTACGAAAATAATCCACCTTTCGAAGCATTCATGTTGCTCCCTGACAGCCTCTATCCATTGTGGCCCCGAAGTCGTACCGGCCGACACTAGCAACATCATTCGACAGGTAGCTGCATCTAATTGTAAAAGCAGCTCATGAGAGCGAATTCTGAAATCGTCAATATCGTTCATCTTTTTGACCCGCAAACTATTACAGCCCGCATGAACTGATATTTTTTTAGACTGGGATTGAATCCGAATGGTCAAGCGAAGCGACGAACGGCCTCTGCATGCATTGTTATAGCTGTTATTTCAGAGTGAATGAAATGAAAATATATTCAAGATTATTTTGACTCAGCAATGACTTTCCCAGCCTCACGAATCAGTTGTCGCCACTCTGTAGCTGAAATGACTCCGATATGCTCTAGCCTGTCAGCCATTTTTAACAGCTTCTCATAATGCTCCTCCGGAGTGAGATCGATTTGCGGGCACATGTACAGCTGGCGCCACGCTATAAGCATTTCCCTCTTATGATCAGCATGCATGACAGCATCCCCCGTTTATCTCTTATTGGAATTTACATTTAAATCCAAACGCCCGTCCTGGGCAACCTATGAATTCAGCAGACGCCAGCATCTCTCCCCACTGAATTTACAATGACGAGATGCGAAGGTTGGAACGACATCGTGTGTGCGACGTTCGTTTTTTTTGCATACCAATGGTCGGTTTGCAGTGAGCTCCTAACCATTTCTGGAGCATTCTGCACCTGAATCCCCCCTCATGAGCGATCCTTCGAACTATACGACGCATTTCCCTATCAGAGTCATAGATAGCGCGATTAAACGAAAAGGACGAAGACTCGGTACAGTGTGACAACTGAGCCAAATCGAGGAAATTATGGAAAAAGGCGCCCCATTACCGACAGATGAAGCCATTCGCTTGGCGAAGGTTGCTGATCTATGTCCCTTTGAAAGCAACTCAGACGAGGTCTTCGATAAGATAGTGTCGATGACTGCGGAGTTCTTCGATGCACCGATATCCTTGATAACTATTGTTGAACGTCATCGCCAGTGGTTTCGAGCACGTGTTGGTATTGATGTCAATGAGACGCCGCGAGAAACCTCATTTTGTGCTTACTCCATTCTCACAAAACAGCCACTGGAGGTGCTCGACGCTCGTCTCGATGATCGCTTTAAGGACAATCCTCTTGTGACTGGCCCTCCATTCATTAGATATTATGCTGGTGCTCCTTTAGTGACTGACGATGGACTGAGTCTGGGAAGCTTGTGCATCATAGATACAAAGCCTAGGCCTGGGATGAACACTCGTGAAAAGTCCATGCTTGTTTATTTCGCAGAACTCGTAATGATGCGGATCACGGGTGTTCGTGTACGCAACTTCGTTGATCAGCCGACAGGGCTATTCAATAGACTTCGACTAGAAGAAGACATTCGAGAAGTGCTGCACAATGGCGAAACAGCACAACTCGTAGCAATTGATGTATTAACGCCAAAATTCCTTAACGACATGGTCAAAGCATTAGGTTACAACTTTGCTCAGGATCTAGTGCTTGCCATTAAATCTCGACTTTTGAAATTCTTGCCGGAACGCTGTCACTTATACAAAGTCAGTCCCACACGCTTTGGATTCATATCACCTGGCTTACGTCCACTCGCCCAGTTGTGCGGCCCCATAGTTGAGGATTTTAAGGAGCCGATTGAATGTGACGGTATCCCTATACTCATGCAGGTGGGAGTGGGAGTATTGGCACTAGAAAACAGGAATCAACTTACACAAGACTGGCTCAGGTTGGTGGTTAGCTCCGCTGATAACGCTCGGGATCGAAAAACTGGTTGGGCAGGCTATGAAAGTAAATTCGACGAAGCACACCAGAGAGCATTCATGCTTCTGAGCTATTTATCCAATGCTTTGAAGTGCCCTAATCAACTGTGGCTCATGTATCAGCCACAGGTTAATCTGAAAACAGGACAGTGTACGTGTGTAGAAGCATTACTGCGTTGGACGCATCCCGTTCTCGGATTAGTAAATCCTGCGGAGTTCATCCCACTGGTGCAAAAAACCGCCCTTATGCAGCCACTTTCAGAGTGGGTACTTCACGAAGTCATACGTCAAGCAAAAGCGTGGCAATTGGAAGGTAAAGCTGTTCGGATAGCGATGAATATAACAGTGAGCGACCTTGAAAGTCCGGCTTTTGTCGATCGTGCGGAAAGTTTGCTGGCGGCGTTCGGTTTACAATCCAATAAGATAGAAATCGAATTCACAGAAAGCGAACTGATAACGAATGCCGCTGAAGTATCTCTACAACTGCAGCGCTTACGAGCGTTGGGAATGGAGATCTCTATAGATGACTTCGGTACAGGTTACAGCAATTGGACATATCTACGTCAGATACCAGCTACTACAGTTAAATTAGACCAATCACTGACTTCGCGGTTGAACGAGGATGAAAAAAACCAACGCCTCGTAAGAACTTTGATTGAGCTCGCCGATCGCTTGGATTATCGCATCGTGGCTGAAGGTATCGAGACAGAAGAGGTACTGAGACTGGTTAAAGATTGGGGCTGTACGGAAGGTCAAGGCTATCTTTTCGCGAAACCAATGTCAGCTGTCTGCTTTGTCGATTGGCTTGATTCACGCGTTCTACGTGATGATCCACGCGCAAAGCTAACACACTCAGGATGAAAGCGTATCAGCAAGGCGGGTAGCTACTGCTAGCTCTCTACAACCCTGCCTGCGTCCATCAGTCGCTTGTGAATGGCACCTTGAAAAAACACAACTACACTTTTTCATAACAACACATGCCTGAGCAAGCAATTATGCCCGACAAACCACTCCTACTTTCATTGTTACTTATTCTAATAATCATCGTGACGGGAGCAACGTTTTCGATCATTAGTTTGATAGAGAATAACTTGCTATAGAAAATCACATCAAAAGCGATTGTACGCATGCTGCCTCCCTAAAAATAGGCGACGAAGATATAAAAACTAAGGCTAGCCAGAGGAAATGATGAACATAAATATTACCAATATAAGCTATCTAAGGGACACGTTTTTAGGCCCCATTTCGAAAAGTATTGAATGTGGTGTTGTGATCACTCCAATCACCCCAAGCGCTTTCCAAATACAAATTATCGCTCCGTTTCCCAGTGACTTACATAAAGCGTGCCATTTGACTATAGACACTTCATCCGGAAAACTGTCCGGCGTTATTGTTCATACTCGAAAGACAGACAATGGCGATATAGAATTTCAAATAGATATTTAGCTCATGGTCAATTTCAAACCAATGACTCTCGTATTGCGTTCTAGCTTTTGATTCGGAATCTGTTATAAAACAAGCCCCGGTTTTTAGCCGGAGCTTGAATAGAATTACATCTCATTAGGACTTCCGTCCTCCACCGCTATGCTCCCCACCTTTTTTGCCTGCTTCAGACGCCTTTTCACGGTCATCGGCAAAATTTCCGCTGCGTCCGCTGCCTTGGCCACCACTGGTGGATTTATCGGCCGTTTGGGAATGCTGGCCACCAGAAGCTTGACCTCCTTTTTTGCCCGCTTCAGAGGCCTTTTCCCGATCATTGGCAAAATTACCGGGCTTGTCCTTTCCTGAGTTAGCCATTTCTGTCACCTCACAGTTGGTATACGAGCATTAGCTCGTTCAATTGGGAGGCTGCAAGGATGTAAAAGTTTGCACGAAATGCTACGTGCGGCGACGAGCGGTCACAAGCGTTGGTTCAGAAAATCTACTGAACATTTGGCTACTTCCGTCACAACTTTTCTTCTGTTTTTACGATTACTGCGCAACAAAACTTCCTGATGTTTTACTACGCTTTGAAAACACGACATCGTATGAGAAACGGGGGTCAAATGACCGAGCATATCATTCATTTTCATTGCCAGATTGACCAAACCACGTCTGAACGCTTTCGAGACTGCTGTCTTGAGGCCATTGATCAAGGCGCAACCTCTCTGCTGCTCAATCTTTCCACGTCCGGCGGAAGCACTAATTTCGGATTCACGCTCTATACGTTCTTAAAATCACTTCCGGTTCCACTGTGTGCCATAAACGCGGGCAATATCGAGTCAATGGGTATCATCATGTTTCTTGCTGCTGGGAGGCGGATTACGTCTCCTCATTCGCGATTCCTCATTCATCCGATGACCTGGTATTTCAGTCAAAGCTCGGTCGATCACCAACGGCTGCGTGAATATCTGTCGAGTCTAGATAACGACCTTGCCCGCTACGTTCAAATCTACGCCCTTGAAACGGCTGAGGCAGCGACAAAGCTTGATATTTTTCACTGCTTATCCGCTGAAGAGAAAGTCATTGCCGCTCACGAGTCACTCGTCTACGGGATCGCGCATGAAATGAAACAAATGGTGTTCGCCGATGACATAAAGCATTGGAAAGTAAGCGGCGCTTAACTCTTCCACCCCGCATTTTTCATAGGCCGGCATGGCATACCACAATAAAATTTTGGGCAAATTAGGACTTATCGGCGAAGAACAGCGGCAGCGCTCAAAAAAACAAGGGTGAAAGGAGCAAAAATTTGGCTTATCTGAATTGGGTGCAATGGCCCGCAATGGTTGTGACTGTGGTCGCCGCATGGCTAATTGGATCACAACGTCCTAGGAGACGGGTGATAGCATTCGTATGCTTTGGCCTAAGCAATGCACTATGGGTGGTGTGGGGAGCATATGCGGGAGCCTATGCACTGATCGTTTTGCAAATTTGCCTATTTCTTATGAACCTAAGGGGATTTTGGAAAAACCTGACAGGCAACTCTAAGAAGACTACTCAGGATTGACGATGTAAACCTAAATTCTTTTTAAAGCCTCGGGCATTCATTGCAAAAAGTATGCACTCAAGAACAGTCAACGCATAAGCATCGGCATGTAGTCCCCAGATGACCCACAATGTATTACTCATTATGAACCCCCAAAACGCGATCATTCGGCGGTAGGCTCTTTGGGAACCAATGAACCACGCAGAGACCAAGGTCGCTAACATTGCAGGCCATTGCACATAATCGAAGTACTCCATCTGACTCCCCATCCCACTCTGCTAAAGAGAGATGCCGGCACTGACTTTCGTATTAAGCACAGGCATTCCGAGGGATATTCCGAGCTTGGCCAAGTACTCACCAAATCCATCGTGACATTTAAAATTTCTGCGCGCACTGGTGACCACTGGATTAGTAGCTGTCCAAACAATCTGAGCGGCTATCCTCTCAAGGTTTGCGACCAGATGAACATCCTCGTGGGCAGCAAAATGCTGGAAACCGCCGGCTTTTCGATAGGCCTCGGCGCTTAGGCCTAGATTGGCGCCATGAATATGCCGATGGTTTTCAACAAATTGATAGTGCTCCATATATTTTGAGCGAACCAATTCACCATGTTCTTCCCAGCTATCTACCACAACCGTCCCACAGACAGCATCTGCTCCGAACTCGATCTGCCGGGCCAACCAATCTTGTGGTACGACCGTGTCGGCATCCGTAAAGGCCAGCCACTGCGCGCCAGCGTCCAGCAAGTAATCTGCGCCAGTAGCCCGCGCCCTTCCAACATTCTTAAAACAAACATTGATCCCACTGACGCCAAGAGCCAAAACAATCTCACCAGTCCTGTCAGAGCAGTCGTCCAGGACGACCACCACGGTGATCTTTCGACGTGCCAATGCGGGGTGAGCAGCAGCAGACAGGACAGAAGATAGACAGGCAGTGATATGACATTCTTCATTGTGGGCAGGTATCACAACACCGATCATAAACGTGAGCTCCGTTTGCCAGATTTACAGACTCCAGCGATTGACCTCGCCTGATTCCAATAGGTTTAAAATATTGGCTGCGTTCCCCCGCCGGCGACCGCTAGTCATTTGAGCCTTCTTCCCTTTGAACTTACGCTGTCCGTGCCCTCTCTTCACCTTACCTCCCTCTAGAGTAAGGAAAGGACGTTATGAGAGCACTCACGTATCACGGCGCGCATAGTGTAAAAGTCGACACTGTTCCAGATCCGATCATTGAGTCCAGCGACGACATCATTCTTCGCGTGACCGCAACAGCGATTTGCGGATCTGACCTTCATCTCTACAGAGGAAAAATTCCAACCGTCGAGCACGGCGACATCTTCGGTCATGAATTCATGGGTATTGTCGAAGAAACCGGTTCAGCGGTGACCTCCGTACAAGTGGGCGATCGGGTGGTCATTCCCTTTGTCATTGCCTGCGGCAGCTGTTTTTTCTGCGCCATGGATCTTTTCGCTGCCTGTGAGACAACAAATACGGGGCGCGGAGCGATTGTCAATAAAAAGGCAATACCACCCGGAGCAGCTCTTTTCGGCTTCAGTCATATGTACGGCGGTGTGCCTGGTGGGCAGGCTGAATATGTGCGCGTCCCTAAGGCCAATACTGGGCCATTCAAAGTTCCTGGCACGCTGTCGGATGAGAAAGTCCTATTTCTATCCGACATTCTCCCGACCGCCTACCAGGCTGTGACGAACGCCGGCATTGGCACGGGCTCTAGCATTGCAATCTATGGCGCAGGCCCTGTGGGATTGTTGAGCGCAGCCTGTGCAAGGATGCTAGGTGCCGACCAAATTTTTATGGTTGACCATCATCCCTACCGCTTGGCATATGCGCAGAAAACTTATGGCGTCATTCCAATCAACTTTGATGAGGACGACGATCCCGCCGATACGATAATCCGACAGACGAAAGGAATGCGTGGTGTAGACGGCGTGGTCGATGCCGTTGGATTCGAAGCTAAAGGAAGTACTACAGAAACCGTACTTGCCACTCTCAAGCTGGAAGGAAGCAGCGGAAAAGCTTTACGTCAATGTATCGCTGCCGTCCGACGCGGTGGCATTGTGAGCGTCCCAGGTGTCTACTCTGGATTCATCCATGGGTTCCTTTTCGGGGACGCATTCGACAAAGGACTCACCTTTAAAATGGGGCAAACCCATGTACATCGATTCCTACCGGAGTTACTTGACCACATCGAGACAGGCCGTCTTTCTCCAGAAGTAATCATCAGTCATAGGATGTCGCTGGAGCAGGCTGCCGAGGGATATAAAATTTTTGATAAAAAGGAAGATGAGTGTCGAAAAGTCATTCTGACGCCTGGCGATAGCCAAGTCGTTTTACCCGTCAACGATGGCAATGGGACGGTGCTCGCTATATAAAAATCACGGTAGGGAAAAGGACAAGAAGACCCTGTGGTGAGCCAGGAATTCTTGTCCTTTTTTATCTGGGGGATTAAACCGCCGTGACGTCAACCAAGTCGGTTCTAGAATCGTGGTGAGCGAAAATCCGTAACCGAAAGCGTATACTTTACACCTATCGTAATTGCGAAAAAGCACTCCACCATGTCCAATCTGCATTCAAGTGACAAGCGCACGTAGATGGGAGCACCAGCATAGAACGGCCTATTTCATTGGAAAGCGCGATCGAATGAATCGAAAGCGGCTCGATTTGCTGAAAAGGCACCTGCCATTTTGTCCTGGTACTCATCGTTCAACTGATCTTAGCACACCGCTAGCCGAGTGCCGGGTACAACGATATTGTTGAGATATCCACCGACTATAGCTTTCCGGCCCAGATCTCAGGCTTGCGCGCAGTCCAAGGCATCGCACGCTCCAACTGACCTGCCAGACGCAGCAGCACGTCCTCTCGACCAAAGCCGGCTGAAAACTGCATGCCTATAGGCATACCACTTGCCGAATCAAACGCTAGTGGCACAGACATAGAAGGGGTTCCAGTCACATTTGCTAATGCAGTGAATGGCGAGTGGGTGAATACGCGATCAATCCAGCCCCTGCCATCCAAATGCTCCTGACCTTCGTTATAGCTGCCTATTGCAGGGGGCAGCGCTGGCAGAGTCGGACTCAGCAAGATGTCATATTTGCAGAAGAAGGTACCCATGCTACGGGTAACAAGATTTCTCAAATACATAGCCTCAAGCAAATCGATGGCGGTTAGTCGACTTCCCATTTGGTGCAGCGAAAGAGTGGCAGGCTCAAGAGTGTCGGGATCGATGGGGCGGCCGGTTCGCGCGGCGATCGCGTTTATCCAGGCAGCAGTATTTGCTGACCAGAACCGGGCATTCATTTCAACAAAACTTTCCCAGCTTAGATTTATATCCAAGCAAACCTCGTCCACGCTATGACCCATGCTTTGGAGCTGAATCGCAACATCGCGAGTGGCATTTGCGACGGGTTCAATGGAGCGTGTGGCATTCAGCGGGTGCAGTAGAAGGCCAATCCGTAGCGAACCTGGCTCGCGAGACGTTTCCGATAAATAGGAATGCTGCGGCTTAACGATCTCAAAGGGATCACCCACAGCTATCCCCTCAATAGCATCCAGTAAAGCGGCACTATCGCGCACTGTTCGGCTAACGACGCCATGTACGGCAAGCCCGGCCCACACCTCATCCACCGCTGGCCCCATTGAAACTCTGCCCCGGCTGGACTTAAGCCCGAATAGTCCGGCTGAGGCTGAGGGTACTCGGATTGAGCCACCGCCATCGGTAGCATGGGCAGCAGGTACTAATCCGGCCGCTACGGCAGCGGCGGAGCCCCCACTTGACCCACCAACGCTGCGGCTTAAATCCCATGGATTACGAGTCGGCCCCGAAAATATGGCTTCAGTGGTAGTGCTGGCGGCCAATTCCGGAGTGGTAGTTCTACCGATGGTAACCAGCCCTGCCTGCCGTAAGCGGGTCATCAGGATAGAATCCTCGTCGGCGATGCACCCCGCTGCCAATCGACTACCCAGCTCATTTAGATGCCCCTTGGCAGTTAGGCCCAAGTCCTTAACCAGAAAGGGTACGCCCTTAAACGGCCCAGTAAATGCCCGGGGTTCATTCCCCCAAACCTCGACCAATGCATTGATCTTTGGGTTGAGCTGATCAATGGCGGAAAATGCTGCGGCACTGACTTCGGCTTGAGTGACTTGACCGCTATCGATCAGCTCAGCTAGACCCAGCGCATCGTATTGAGCGTATTCAGCGGTTCTCATTGCATTCTCCGAGCCATTCACCTGGCAAAAGCGGTATGATTTGTACTTATCAGTATCGAGCAATACCGATGAGTATATTAAGATACCATAAGGTATCGCCGTCAAGCGGAGAACACCATGCGTCCCGAAAGAATTCCACAGTTAGCTCCCAAAGAAAGAATTCTCGATGCAGCCGAGGAGCTATTTTTCACGGAAGGCATCAGTCGGGTTACGGTAGATGCCATCGCGGCAAAGGCCAAATCGACCAAGATGACCGTCTACCGGCATTTCGAATCGAAAGACGCGCTGGTTCTTGAGTGGCTTCGGTTGCTCGTGGCCAAATATTCGGAAGTTTTTGAAGTGCTTTCGGCACAGCACGCTGGTGATCCCAAGGCGCAAATTCTTGGGTTCGCGCAATTCATCGTGAATGACCTTTCGGCTGCGTCGTATAGGGGCTGTCCTTTCATTAACTCATTGGCGGAGATTTCTGATCCAGGAAATCCCGCCCGCCGACTCATCGAAGAACATAAAAAGCGCCAATTCCTGCGGTTGATGGCTCTCTGTGCCGAGGCTGATTTGCCAGAGCCAAACGAAGCGGCGATTGAACTCACTTACCTGATGGAGGGGGCCCAAGTCGTTTCGCAGAACAAAAGCATCTCGGGCGTCGGTGAAAAGCTCATGAAGATGGTTCGGAAAAAAATCACTGGGTAGATCGAGAGGCCGCTGACCGCTGCCTACTTGCTAGACCGTCGTGCTAACGAATCACCTATGACGTAGCCACTCGGTACTTTCATTGCACACTGCGTTGTCAGGCGCTTGAGTACATCTTTGAGTACAGGTCATGCGCATTGATACGTGCTTACTGAATCAAACTCACGATAAGCACAGTGTGGCTGTGCCGCACTGAACACCGCGATTTCCTTGGCTATCGCCGTTTCGGTACCAGCGCGCACGTCTATCGGATCAGTGGCCGGCCAATGCAGTCCATGCGAACCATTGCAAAAGGTCTCGAAGAAGGTTGCACAGGCAGCAGCGGTTCCAGTGGAACAGTTCACTGTGACGGTGCCGTGCGGGGGGCTAAATCTCAACATGGATATCTGATGATGCGTGCGAGTATGCCCCGGCCAGCGGCACCGTGACGCAATAGATGAGGGTTGGAGCGCGGTGCTTTTCTTCGCTTGCATGCGAATCCATTGTTTACGGGGTTTGCATCGAGGTAATGGCTGAATGCGGCGCTGGAAATCGAAGATACTTGCTGGAACGATCTAGCTTTGAAGGATTTGAATACGATCGGCGTGTGGGTTGCATGAAATATCTGATGAAAACGCCAGAAATGGTGACCACTAACTGCACACCATGCCATGCCATGCCTTGCGTTGCGGAGCTGAGTGGAAGCATTGGCCGGACGTATACCTGTAACCTAGACTCCATCAGAATGCATGAAAAAAGCACACGATTATGAAACGCGCATACAATCAGAAAGTGGCTGATCACCCGCCAACCTTGTCGCCCGGTTAAGGAATTCCTAAATTGACCTTCAAATGGGAAGAGATTCCCCCCATTGATGGAACGGTAGTCGTCATAGAAGACGATCCGATTTTGCGAGCATTGATGGAGGAAATCGTGTCGGAGGTTGGAGGGGAAGTGATGTCATTTGGCACTGCGGATGACGCGCTAACCTATCTGCTTCAGAACGCTGAAAACTGTCGCTTGGTAATAGCAGACCATGGCGTCCCTGGCCAAGTCAAAGGGCTTGAATTTATCAATATCGTGCGGCATCGGTGGCCTACAGTTGCGACCATTCTGACCTCTGGATACCTGATAGATCCTTGGTCTGTTCCAGATCCTTGTATTTATCTACACAAGCCATGGGCATTGGATGAATTGGTGATCGCTATGGCAACATTGCTGCAGAAAGGAGATACGAACCAGAAAACATGATCTGCAGCAACGCTCCAGATGGTCTATACAAGCTTCGTTCACCCTTTGACAAAGTCGCTTCAACGCGATCTTTCCAGAATTGATCTGTCGCTGAATCAAACCAGCGTCTACGAACAATGCATCACATCCAACCCCCATTTGTAGTTGACGCGAGATGGGCACGAGCCATTCAAATGTGTGCACACTATCAAATCCAGCGCTTCAACCACTTTGAATCCTTGACTCATTCGAATGAAAGCTGGTTTTGCTGGCAATCATCTCACCGCGCAATTCCCCAATGAGATTGGCGATCGCTCGACTTGAAGTGAGTGGCCTCGACGAAACACCCGTGACCAACAGCTCAACCTGACCCGACGATGGTTCGGTGACCTTGATCATAAGCGAACCATCCACATTCATTGTGCATGAGCATGATAGAGGCAGGAAGCCGCATTCAATGATGTGTCGGAGTTCGAGAGTGGAGATCATGACGTTTTATCCAAGGGCAATTTCATTTAATTGTTGTGTAGGAAAGACGTCCGTCAAGCATCGAAAGGAGCATTATTGACAACATTTTGGAATTATCCTCCCTGAAACAAGGCATTTTAGGTGCAGCGCTCGTCAGCCTTAAGCGAGGTTGTACAGCAGGAGCTTGAGCCGTGCTGATTGAACCACATGTGTTCTGCCTGCAAAGCAAAAATTCTCTCATTCGTGACGACCCCCACTGCGCGGAAGGCACGTTCAAAAAAAATGTAAAATCGCTGGAATTTTTTCTTCTGACGCTACTCATTTGGCTATGAGCGTAAGGAGGAACTCATGAAGCAAACAGAAATTTTTGTCGTCGAGTACAAGCTTCATGGTCATTCCAAGTCATTTGTCATCCGCACAAAAAAAATGCGCAATGAGGACGCATGGCACTGGGCGAGCTGTGATGCCGGTTTAGCCCCCATTCCTAAGCCTGGCAAACCGCCCTTAAAAGTCATGTCGAGGCCGCAGGCCGAACGATTTGGCGTGACAGACGTAAAATGGCGCGAAACAGCTGCCTTGGAATGGATGGACGGATAAATCTCGTGCGGCCGCGGCAGATTTTCCAGCATTACTTTTTGCCCATCAGGTGGAACCAGATGATCAAACAGATAGGAAACACTCTAATCCGTAACTATCATCGCGCCAGCTGTCATTGTGGAGCAGTTGTTCTGGAGATCTACCTGCCAGAAGGCGTTCCTGCGCCAAGCTACTGCGACTGCTCGTTCTGCAAACGGAAAGGCGCAATTGGCGCAGCTATAGCATCCTCTAGTCTTCGGATTATTCAGGGCGAAGAATGGTTAACGACTTACAAATTTGGTGGGGAGATAGCCGAGCATTTCTTCTGTCGCAATTGCGGTATCCACACGCACCATCGAAGAAGTAACAACCCCGCCGAATTCGGGTTTAACGTAGGCTGCTTGGAGGCGGTCAATCCCTTCGACTTAGAAAACGTTCCTATCGAGGACGGCGGGCCATGGCAAAATCCGTGATGCGGCCGGCGGCAATAATACGCCAGTCATAGAGAACTGAAGTTATGCTGAGCACCGACAAGCGAGCGCCAAATCGCCGCATAAGTCCTAGGGGGTATACTGAAAAAATAGGGTTCGACAGTATCACTGATAATTGGATTCACGCTCATTAAAACAAGGGCGACTCGTCAAATCCCAAGCCTGTCGTCGATTCACCGCGCAACAGGCCACTCTGCTTGTAATACCAGTGAACGATAATGTCATTGGCTGCGTGAATTCCGGGCCAGGCATTAAGTGATGTACGTATTCCCAATACAAATTTCCCGGCGATCCGGCTTCATTCTAAAGAGGTGATTGAAACTTTTTCCATATGAAAAAAAGTGACGATGTTTCCACCGTCACCGAGAGCCAGATCTCGAAACTTTTCTATTTAGGCTTCTTTTCCAATGTCGCGGCTTGATTACCGCCTTGCTCTGCAATCTTGGTCAATTTCTCGTCAGCACCTTTCTCCTCAACGAGTGTGGCGCCCAATAGTGATGCTGCATCGTCGAGTTTTAGATGCTTCGCCATCGCTATCAAGGTGCCATAGGCAGCAATTTCATAGTGCTCCACTTTTTGCGCTGCGCCTATCAGTGCGGCGTCAAGCACTGCACCTTTGTCGATTTCCTCCAGCAGCTCCTTTGACTCTTCAACCAAGCCCTCCATGGCGACGCATTTCATGCGCTTAAGTTTTATTCCAGTTAATTCCACGAGCTGATCAATGCGCTCAATCTGCCCGTGGGTTTCTTCCAGGTGAGAGGTGAAGGCCTCCGCTAACAAAGGGTTGGTCGCAGCCTTCGCCAAACGTGGCAATGCTTTGGTAATTTGCTTTTCCGCGCTGTAAACATCGGACAGCTCATGGATAAACAAATCTTCAACAGTTTTTCTAGCCATTTTCAGACTTCCTTATGGTCAGTATGGCGTCGCCCAATATGGCGTCCGCATGGGATTAACCTGCAAGTAAAACTGGCCGTGCATGGAGACTGACTCGCTTCAAAGAAGAGGTGTTCAGAAAATCTTTGAAATGACGGATGGGAGGCATTGAGTCAACCCAAAGCAGTATCTAGGAACATCATCACCCCAAAACCGAGCATCAACCCCAAGGTCGCAGGTGTCTCATGTCCATTACGATGGGTCTCAGGAATGACCTCGTGCGACACCACAAAAATCATTGCGCCCGCCGCTAAACCGAGAGCTATGGGATATCCCAATGCGAAGCTGTTGGAAATCCCCAAACCGACGATGGCGCCTATGGGTTCCATCAACCCTGAGCCAACCGCAATGAGAGCTGCACGGAGCGCTGAGATGCCTGTCACACGTAACGCTAGTGCGACCGCAAGGCCTTCGGGTATGTCCTGGATGGCGATGGCAGTGGTCAGCGGCAGTCCGACCTTCATATCGCCGTTGGCGAAGCTCACTCCAATAGCCATGCCTTCCGGCAGGTTATGCAGCGTGATAGCCAGGACGAATAGCCAGACACGATTGATACGCTGCGCTTCCGGCCCCCGCCGCCCACTTTTCTCATGTTCGTGTGGAACGAAACGATCAAGGCCGATCATTAGGGCTACGCCCAATCCCAATCCCGCAACAACTACGCATGCAGCGACCAGTTGATTACCGCAAAGCGTCCGAGCCGCTTCTATACCAGGGAGGATGAGTGAGAAGGAGCTGGCGGCCAACATCATGCCGGCAGCGAAGCCCAGCATGATGTCTTGTGTGCGGGCGGCGATGTCTCTTAACGCAATCGCCACGAAAGCTCCCATGGCCGTCGCAGCGAACCCTGACAAGCCACCGAAAAATGCGAAGTGCAGATTTTCTTTATTGGCACCGATGAAGGCGCCATATCCGCTGATGAGCAAGAACACTGTCACGCAAATCAGAATTGACCAGAAAGCGCGTCCGCCCCATCCAGTTCCTGAGAACCGGGCGAACCAGGAGCGAAGTGGTGCGCCGGATGGGGTCAACGGCTCGGACATGGAAACCTCCTACTTCCTTGAATTGTGCTTTTCAGCAAATCCGGAAAGCGACCGTAGGAACTGACGGGATACGCGCTGCGCGTCACGTTCAAAAGCGACACTGGTGGCGAAGAGCATCTCGGGAACAGTTGGAGTTCGACGCGCTGATTTTCTGGAAACCATGATGTGAGTCTCTCTGAATTAGATGGAAAACCGCACGCCAGATGGCGTGCGGCTGCTTCTTCAACGTTGTGGTTCGCCTTGTACCCCCGCCCCTAAGTCCGCCCCTGTGATCGGATTGCTGTCTGGGTCGGACATAGTCCTGGCTTTCATATCCATGAGCAGCGCTTCGTCCTCAGCGCTCAATTGCACGGATGCGGTGCCGTCCCCACCATCCACTGCAGGCGCCGGATCTTCCACGAAGTCCCAATCGTCCCCTTCGTTCCAAGGGCCGCGAGTGCTGCCCTCGCCCTGCGACATGTTGAAGTAGACGTTGGTGAACTCCGGCATGCCCGGCAGTTTGCCCTGAGGGAAATTTGGCTGGATGGAGTGCAATGCTTTTTCGAAAGATAACTGGTGCGCGATTTCACGCGTCATCAAAAATCCTAGGGCCTCCTTCACACCGGGATCGTCGGTAACATTCATCAAACGCTCATAGACAATTTTTGCTCTCGCCTCAGCGGCGATATTTGAGCGCATGTCTGCTGTGGGTTCGCCGATGGTGTCGACGTAAGCCGCTGACCAAGGTACGCCTGCCGAATTAGTCAACGGAGCACCGGCGCCGTACAACAGACTGGTGATGTGGGAATCGTTGCCGGCGCCGTTGATGGCGCGATAAAGCTCGCCTTCTTCCTCGACACCTTCGGCCATTCGTCCTTTGGCACCCTTGTTCAACATCACGATGATCGACCCGACAATCTCAAGGTGACTGAGTTCTTCGGTGGCGATGTCCATCAGCAGATCCTTTCTGCCTGGATCATCTTCTGCCAACGCTTGAGTGAAGTAGCGGGAGGCCGCTGCAAGCTCACCCTGAGCTCCCCCAAACTGTTCAAGTAGTAAATTTGCTAACCCAGGATTTGGCTGGGCAACCCGCACGGTGTATTGAAGTCGTTTGTTATGTAGGAACATGACATTCTCCTCAGGCGAATCAGGGCTGCGGTTCACTCGGCAAGAGACCGAATGCCAACCCACAATCATCTGAAGCAAATGCGTCTGGGTTAATTTCAAAAACCTTCTGCACTAGCGACCAACGGATGCTGCTTACCCTTTGCTGTGTTCAGGCGACGATGGGCCTTCTTTAATTCCCCGAGGCCCTGCAACGCCCCAAACGATTAGCCCAATAACTGGGAAGACGAGAAGACCGATCGCCCAACCGGCTTTGACTCCCACGGTCTTTTCACTGCGAAACACGCTCACTATTGCCCACAGATCAACGAGCAAAATGATCACCGCGACGGCAATTGCGAAATAGCTGGTAGCTTCCGACATGGTAAAGCCCTCCTCGAACTCATAACACTTAGGCCCCACGTATTCAGGGGTGTTCAAGTAATCTCGCCAAATACATATCGAATGACGGGAATCAGTCATCCTGGGTAATAATGGAGATCTTGCCGTTGCGCTCCAGGATTGCGAATTTGATCTCTTCAAGCTTCTCGATACCTTGGCTGGAACGTGCTGCCTCCATCACATCCGCTTCTAACAACCGCGCACGACGAAGACGCTCGTGAAGGAGTTTCCCGTTTTCAACGATGATGGTTGGCTCGCCATCAATAAGCCGTGAGACCCAGCCGGAACGTTGTTTGAGCAGGGAGAGCCCCACGTCTATGGCGATCAAAGTGACGATAACGATCATCGAATTGGTCAGTGAAAAATCATCGCCCAAAAGCGCTTGCTGAGTCGCCTCCCCAATCATCATCAACAAAACAAAATCGAACGTGGTCAGCTCCGCCAAGGAACGCCGTCCAGCGATTTTGAATAGCACCATTAATGCCAAATACATGGCGCACGCACGTAACACCGAATCCATAAGTCACCTAAGGGAAAATGAACTGATCAAGCCGTACGCCGTTGGTACCTGGTGAAGCGATCTGACTGCGGAAAAAGCCGAGGCCATCCCCCCGCAGTGTCATGTAAAGCGTCGCATGACCATCAAGGTCGGCCTGGAGCCAGAGCCTGATACCCTGTGAAGAGCTTCTTGAGCGCAGAGGTTCAGGTTGCAATGTTTCAATACTAAAACCATCCAACAACTGGCCTCCCAACTCCAGTTCCACTGCCGAGTTCGGCTTAGCATTTACAGTGATTTTCATGGAGTTGGTGGATCCATTACGATGAAACATTTCATATTCCACCCTGAGCTTTCCATCATCACTATGCACATCTTTCGAACTGATCAACCCTCTGGAAAAAACGCCCCCTAAGCCCAACGCTACAACCAACACAAGCACGTACCAGCCAACGCGCTCGAATCGCCAGACCTTCAGCTGAAACGCCATGTTTTCACGTATCGGAAATTTCCGACTGCGCAATTCCGACCGGTCAGGATCACCTCTCATCGAGTTCCACCTTTGCTCTGCTTCAAGAGGCGTTGATGAAAACGAGTCAACCACTTCAAGGCATATTCGGTCGCTTGCTTCTGCACCTCACAGCGTTCGCCAGAAAACAAATGCTGGTGACTGAAAACGTAACATTCTTCAGCCTTTTGGAAAGCCCAGGCAAAGCAGATCGTGCCGGCAGGAATACCGTCGATATCCTCAGGCCCCAGAATGCCGGTTGTAGCGATAGCTGCATTGGCGGTGCTGTCGCGCAATGCACCAGTCGCCATCTCACGTGCGACTTGTACGCTGGTTAAATTGAAGCGCTCGATGGTCTGCGGGTTGACGTGCAATAGGCGCTGTTTAGCCTGTGGAGAATAAACGACGTACCCGCACTCGATGTAGTTGCCGCTACCAACTACCTCGGATAACAGCGTCACAATCTTACCAGCGGTGCATGACTCTGCTGTGGTGAGTACCAAAGCATTGGAGCGTAGATAATGGACGGTATCGTCAGCGATAGACATGATCTGCTTGACCTCAGTGTTGACCCCTCCGGCAACGCACGTCCAAACGCTCCGCAAAGATTAAATTGAAATATGCGCCACCTGGCCAACCTCATCAGATCCAACCAAGCCCCTTCAGCATCCATCAGATACTGGCGATACGTGGCCCTAGACTTCCAACGTGACCAAACTTGATCGTTTTACGAATGAAAATCGATTCTTGATCGCTCGCATCTCTTCCATCACATCTTCCAAGTTAAGCACTCTAAACTTCAATTTGGCTGCGAACCGTTTTCAAGAATCGATAATCTGAACACTGAAAAAACGGAAGCCCCTGCCAGGGGCCCCGTTTGCGTAACTTACGAAGTGCCTAATCCGCGCGAGATGTCCGCACTCGTTGCGGTCATAGAGCTTTCTGATGCCTCACCTTCTGTGTCCGCATGCTCCGTCGTCTTCGTGACGCTGTCGCGTACTGCTTCGTAGCCTTCCTGTGCTTGTTTCTTAACCTTGTCCATCAGGCCAGCACTGGTTCGACCCAAGAAGCGTTGCTCTGTTGAGGTAGTGGGCAGAACCGCGCCAATCATCGCACCCAAAGCGATACCTGCCGCTGCTATTACCAACGGCTGTTCGCTGAGTACCTGATTAAACTGCTGTCCAAACACATGAGTCGTACGATTCAATCGGTCGCCTACATCATGCAAGGTATGACTAAGGTTCTCACCAGCGTCGCTAACGCTATCCCCAAGGTGACTCGCCTTGCTTTTTAAAGACTGATATCCGTCTTTCAATGAGTCGGCGGTGTGATGTACGCTGTCGCGCACGGTATCGAGTCCATCAGCTAACCCATCCGCCCACTCACCAGTTTTGTCCTGATCCGGCCCGGTGCGATAGACTGGTGCGGCAGACGCCGGGCGATTTTGACTCATCATCATCCACAGCAACCCAATTGAGGTCAGTACCGCAGGCACCGGATTATTGCGGACACTGGTGCCGAGATTGGTGATGAACGTTGATCCGTTGTTTTGCATCATGTCCCATGCCTGATCAATCATCTGACCGGGGGTGAACTTACTTTCAAGCTTGTCGACTATATTGCCGATGCTTGCGCGCTGCGCATCAATTTCCCGCTCAATCTGTTCAGGGCTTTTTTCAGTTTCGAATTCCAGATCACTTTTCATGAGACTTTCCTCCGCAGCGCTTCCTGATCTTTATTCAAGGCGTCCAGCGTCCGGTCGGGCTTCAAGTGGGACGGTTCGAATTGTTTTTTGCCTGACTGCAGCATCGCGAAGCCGATGATCATCACGACAACACCGACAATGAGCGCAGCCAGCCACGGAGCCATGAATAAGCTCAATCCGTAGACTGCCGACATAAGCAAAATGATAAAGCCTGCCAAAAAGACAATTGCTCCACCCGCCACTGCAGCGATCCCCGCCTTCAACGTGTTCAGGCTGGACTGAAGCTCGACTTTGGCCAGAGCAAGTTCCTTGGTAAACAGAGCAGGTACCTCTCGGGATAATTGTCGTAGCAGGCTAACCACTGATGCATCTTCAGGTTGGATCAAAGGCTTTGAACCGGGCAAATCTGAATCATCTCTGTTCATCACAGTTCTCCTTTCGTATTTTGCGAAGCCATTGCCGTTGACTCGGAAAAGTCCGAAGGATGATCGGATTCGCTCGGCGAGCTAGGTGTGATGCCGGTAGCTAATCCAGGCTGCGGATCGGACGAAGATGGGGAGGACGTCTCGAAAGGACGTTGAGCAGCAAACTTTGGGGAGGGCGGCATTGAGGTGCCCGCTGGATCTTGATCCGCATGGACGGTGGCAGCGTTAGTATTGCCGGCCTTTAGAAACCGTGACAGACCGAAGCCCAGAGCGATGCTGCCGGCAATGAACAATCCGGGATTGCTTCGCGCCAGGTCAGCTGCATCGTGTAGCAGCTGTTCAGCACTTTTTCCCCGAAGGTTTCCTGCCAAACCGGTCATGGACTCTGCCATATCGGTTAAGTAATCGGACATTCCAAGCGTGTCCTTGGCTTCGATTTCGGGAACGAAGCTTTTCGCGCTTTGGGCCAAGGCCTCAATCTGATCGGCAGCAGAGTCACGGTACTGCCCAAATTGCTCATCGGCATGCTGTCTCGCGCCGCCAAGCGCATCGGCAACATCTTTCTTTACGTGTTGAAAATCCTGCGTCTCACCTTCATTGGGGGTGGCTGATGAGCCCCCGGCCGTACGGTCTGAAGTATTCATGTTGTCCCTCGCTTTCTGTGGAAAACGTCTACGGGACTGCGCAGCAAAGATGCCCTGAGCCCCTCACAGCAGAGGACGGGTCAGGCAATAAGAGAGTTCAATACGGTTGATGAGCGTAGATTGAGACCTCGTCAGGGGAGCATTGAACTGCCCTCCTTACGGCTCTGTTTTCGAGATAGACAATGCCCAATGTGCCAATGATTCAGGAGGAGAGGGAACGGGAGGGTTCTGAATTCCTCTTTTAAAAACTGTCTGACGAGCGGTGAAATTGTAAGAAAGAATTTCAGACGTTTTGGATGGTCTACCTCATACCTATTGATCGAGTTCGCAATCATGAAATTTGCACGTTTTTGCCAAGCCCTATCCAACTGGGCTGGCAGCTCAAAAACCTTCCTTGCCGCAATCGCCTTGATAGCGGTTTGGGGGTTGACCGGGCCGTACTTCCATTACAACGACACCTGGCAACTTATCATCAACACGTCTACCACCATCATCACATTCCTGATGGTATTCCTAATCCAGAACACCCAAAACCGCGACAATGACATCCTGCATCTCAAGATTGACGAACTGATACGAGCAACAAAGGATGCCCAAAATGCGGCGCTCTGCTTGGAACAAATGGGCTCAAGAGACCTACGTAAACTCCGCGATCAATACAGTTCCCTCGGGAACAATGAGCAGGTCAATCTGGATTCTGTCGGAGCAGCGCAGTCAGTTAGTATTGTTGCTCCTATTGATTCAACGGATCTTGAATCGGATACGAACCGTATGCAGCGGTAAGGGTCTCGACTTGTCCCCAATTCATGCCACGTGGGGAGGAGATGGAAAGAAGATATAGAGTGCGAATCAATGTTTTGAGCTACGATTTGATCGTTCCCCTCGCTGTTCGCAGCTCGATCAGCTCGTCCCTGATGCGATCGGCGAGGAGGACACTTCCCTCCCCTGTTGACTCGTCGGTTCCAAATGTTGAAAAGGTGCTGTTTAAATATGCACCTCTAGGTCGTGCTCAGTATTCATGTCATGACGGAGCTGAAAAGGGGCGCCGAAGCGCCCAGCGTTGCAAACGTCCTGTCAATACCCCTAGCATCTGAATGATAGGAATTTTTACCGATATTTATCCAGGTGAGTCTCTGCGCCCTCCTTTACCACCGCTTGAGCTTTACCAAAGCTTTCCATCAGACACTTGTATTCTGGGCACACGTGATCAGCGAGTATTTCAGCGAAACGCGAACCTTCTGCGCGATTCCAGGTCTGCATCAATTCAGCCACAATGGCGAATGTATCAGTCGGAATCGCCCCAGCCTGAACTACGCGAGCGATTGTGGTATCAGTTGCCAGCTTGCTCCAGTTCCCGGAAGCGTCAACAACACAATACGCCTTGTAACCCGCTTGAACCGCGCTGACTGCAGGAAAGGCCATGCAAACGCTTGTAAGCGTGCCAGCGATGATGAGCGTCTTTCGACCAGTCTTCTCAACCGCCTCGACAAAGAGAGGATTGTCCCATGTGTTGATTTGGCCTGTGCGCGGTACATATACCGCGTGAGGAGCATGCTGATGGATTTCGGGAATCAGTGGGCCGTTTGGCCCGTCAGGCACCGACGCTGTGGTGATCACAGGGATGTTCAACAGTGTCGCCGTTTTTGCGATAGCTATCACGTAATTACGGAGATCGGGGATGGGCACATCCCGTACAGTGTTAAATAAACCACTCTGGTGGTCGATGAGCAAGATGACAGCATCGTCTGGGTCTAGCATTCCATTTTGGGTGGTCATGTTATTGCCTCGTCTGTCTGTTTTTGACGCTGAAATACCTCACCAAATGCATGAGGCCCTTCAACTCTAGACCAACAAAACGATTGCGTGTGGAAGGCACAATGGAGACATCCTCGGCCTAAAACCATGGCGCCTATGATCGGCAAGGCGAGCAGTACGCTACCCCAACGTGGGTCGTGACTCGTATAAATGCGTGGCATGCTCTAGAGATACATTTGATACCTGCATGTTCGAAATTCTGGAGGGTTGTGATGCCATTGAGCTACAAAAAGCGTGCAACCTACGATGTGATGTCAGGGCACGTTCCGATCGGTCGCATAATCGCCGGGCAATACTATGATTGGCCCTACGACGCTTGGGAGCGAGGTGAAGGGCCGGATCTTTCAACCGTCACGGGCACCTTCGACGGGAAATTTTTTCGCTACAACGGCAGTAAGAATGCTCGCTTCCAGAACGGAGTGCTCATTCGTGAAAGCGACAGTGCCATTTTCAAGCTTGTGGAGTTAGAGCCCTAAGCCGTATGAGCGAGACTCGGTTTGCAATTTAAGAATGCTCGTCCTCGCTTTTGTCTACTACACTGCAAGAAATACGGAGGGCGGATATGAAATTTCTCGTCTGTGGCGTCGAAAGTATAGTGCAGGTAAAATTAAGTGGGTTAGGAGTTGCTGCAATCAAGGATGTCGGAGCTTTCGCATCTTGGTCAATTTTGTTGAAAAGATCGTTTATTCAAAACCGGACTTCAGCATCTGAAATACAAGAAGCTAGTTTGAGCAAGTTCCACTCGACACTTAAACTAATCACACATCTTGTTAGGATTACAACGTGCCAATACTCGAAGACCCTCGACATTGATAATTGCATCAAAGCCCATCATTTAGACATTCTTTCAAGCAAGCAGTTACATGGCTCGCGAATCACCTGCAAAAATCAGCACCTTTGCATAAGCAAGGCCAAGCGAGCGACCGCCCAAGCAAAGCCCAACTTTCATAATAAATTTGAGCTACCTTTTATGCATCGAGAATCTTGACGCTTTTTGATACCAAATCATTTTTTTCATGTCAAGAGTAGCTTTAGAGATTTTTATAAACCTACACCATGATAATGATCATGCTGACGGTTGAACGAGACCACGCTAGCTTATGCAGGCAAGGTTTTTCATAAGGAAATGATGTGAAGCGTGACGTCCATCTTGTTCTTCTGTTATTAGCCATCATTGGTCTCTCCCTTGTTTCTCTGACTACGTGGAAAGTGGGGACTTCAAGAGAAAGGGCCTTGCAAGAGGCTGATACTCATGGATTGAATATTGCTCAGACACTGACTACCTACTCGGAAGGCGTTGTTAGACAGACCTCGCTGCTCCTGCTTGACCTAGTGGAAAGACTTGAAACCGAGGGTAGTGAGCCAATTACAATCAAGCGAATGAACGCTCTCATTGAACAGCAACAGCCGCTAATGCCCCAATTAAGCGGCATCACTATTTACGACCGACAAGGCCAATGGTTGCTATCTTCAAACCAAGCCATTCCCGCTGGGGCGGACAGCAGTGGTCAAGCCTTTTTTATTCACCACTACTCTGACCCATCTCGCGAAACATTTATTGGTTCGCCCATTCGCAGTCACTCAAATAAAGAATGGGTCATTACCATCAGTCGCCGCTTCAACGACACCCACGGTGCCTTCGCTGGCGTCGTAGCAGTTACTCTAGGCGTTGAAAACTTTCTAAAGCTTTTTGGAAAAATCGACCTCGGACGAGATGGAGCCATTGGGCTATCTTCCACTGATGGAACACTTTTAGTTCGGTATCCATTTCGAGAGGAAGACATGGGGCGCAATTTTTTGCATTCGCCGATTTATGAACGTTACCTGGTAGATCAGTCAGCAGGAACGGCATCGTTCATATCGAGTCTGGACGGTGTAGAGCGACTTTATGCTTTTCGCAAAAGCGATGAACAACCATTAATCACCACTGTCGCTCTGGGTAAGCGAGAAGCTTTGACCGCCTGGCGAATGGAGGCAATGTTGTCCTTTGTAGTGGTAGGAAGCCTGATGGTTATCACCGCTATTATCTGTTGCTTGTTGATTAGGCATATTCACAGACGGATCAAAGTGGAAGCGGAATTGCGGATCACTCAGCAACAGCTTGTTTCATCTAATCGGCAATTGGAATTGCTGGCAATGAAAGACGCATTGACGGGACTCGCGAACAGACGCTGCTTTGATGAGACTCTGGCAATAGAAACACGTAGGTCTCGCAGGGAAGGCGTTTCCTTGGCGTTATTGATGATCGACATCGACCATTTCAAGCTTTTCAACGATTCCCTTGGGCACATTGCAGGTGACGCTTGTCTACGATTGGTCAGTAGACTGCTAGAAGAATGCGTACGTCGCCCGCAGGACTTGGTCGCGCGTTATGGTGGAGAGGAGATGGGCATTATTATGCCCAATACTGATAGGGCAGGTGCTACGGTCGTAGCAAAAATGATTTTGAATCGGCTGTTTAAAGAGAATATTTTCCATCCCAGCAGCCCTTTCGCGCGCGTGACGGTGAGTATTGGCATTGCGGTTGCCGATGGAGGCCTGATCCAATCACAGCAGTTGGTCGAAGCAGCAGATGCGGCGCTCTATGAGGCTAAAGCGGGAGGTCGAAATCAGTTCCAGTAACTTGGCCCCTACGAAAAAAGCTATTTTGAACTGCCCATGCAAATCCCGAAGATCCGCAAACGTCAGATTTGGGGTTCCTGAGGCATTCAGCAGTCCATTTGCACCTAAGCGCAGAACGCTTGCACTGATCAGCGAGCCACTTTACTTGCAGACTGTTTTTGCTTTCGTTGGGTGAACCTGTTTGAAAGTTGCCAGCACACCCGACACGCTTTCCAAGCGTACGCTATGATGAAAGGGAACTAACCATAAGGAAGTGACATGCCAGGCATCCGGATGACTGCCATTCTCACGCTTGCGGTGACAATCTCAGCTGCGGCTATTTCTGCTCGTTTCGTAGGAGAGCAGATTGAGTACCTGTATGAAAAGCTTGCTCCACCCGCACAGAATTTTGATTTCGCTACCGATTTTTTGCCCACTGTCAAACCTCTTCCATCCCTAGAAGATCAGCTGACGCAATCTTTTCAGAGCACTGCTTCACCAGCAATGGTGGATTTTCGTATAGAAAAAGCCTTGATTCGCTCATCACAATAATTTCACATTTCCTGGTGTACCGTGGCGAAAGCTCCTTCTGGTTGATCGTCGGCCCGCACCCCCTTGCGGGCCTTTTTTTAGCTGAACATCGTCCAATCGCTATAAGCCCTTCCTCACCTCTCGCGGGTTTCACCCTGTGCTGGTCGTACACCGTGCGCCTTTTCTCAAGAAGAGGTTTTGCCATAAGCTAGGTTCGCCTTCAGCGAGGATCCTGCTGTTGATCCATTACAGCATTGTCAGTTTCTTCCTTGATTCGATCAGGATCGAGTCCGACGTCGTCGTCATCAAGCGGGCGTTCACCTTCATTATCGGGAAGTTCGTCTATCCCGCCTTCTTTGCTTGGGTCGACCTCTGTACGGCCTGGACTCAATGGATCGGGCGATGTTGGTACCGGATCATCCTCTTGCTTACCGCCTTGTAGTCTCGGATCATTGCTCATACACACCTCTCAGTACCCCCAATGTTGGGGGCATGTAGGTTGGAGAAGCTTACGGATAGGGGCGTTCGATTTATTGGCGTACCGATTGTCGACAAGCATGCACCTGCCTTTTGGTCATCTCGCTGGAACGTAACATCTAGCCTTTTCTCTACCTCTTACGTAGGTAGGAGGTGATGGATGAAAATAGTTACACCAGACGGTCGTTATTTCGTTGTCAAGGGCCAGCTGTGGCGTTGCAGCAATCCTTCGCTGACAGAAGAACTTCGGCAGAAACTCGTAAGCGAGCTTATGGCCGCACGGCGTGAGGTAAAAGAAGCTAAGGCTTCGCAGGATACATCGCGAATGAAACACGCTCGGGAAAGAGTACAAAAAGCCAAGGTGGCGCTCGGTGAACGAGGCCCTGTATGGTGGATAGATGGCAGTCCCGATCTCAACAGGCATCGGGTTAGTAAATCCCCTTATGCCGCGTGGTTCAGCACGGTGCCTGAACGCGCGAATAAAGACTGAGTGTCCTATAAACGTTCCGTGCAGGTTGCTGACCACAACATGGGAATACTTCACCGGAACGTCTTGCCGTGTTCAACGCCGTAATCCCGCCTCCAGTACGCGATTTTGCTTTCGATTTCAGGCAACAGCTTGATATAGCACAGGGCTTGCTCAGATCCGTGAGCTAAAGGCCAAGTTAATCCTCGGCTGCCTCACCGGCGTTCTTGGCTTTCCCGTCTCTTTACACCCACCCGAACCTTGCCGCTAAAAATGCTGAAACCGAAGGTGTTGTAAAGAAGAGTTATAGGAATCAGCACAGCAAAACCTATAAGCATGAAAACTTGGCTATTGGGACTCGATGCAGCAGCATGCAACGTTAGGCGTGGTGGAACAATGAGTGGGTAGAGAGTCACGATCATCAAAGCAAAAGCCAATGTGAAAACGCCCAATGCAGCAACCAGTGGAAGAAAATCAAAACGACTTCTCAGTCCCGTCAAAAAACAAATCAATAAAGACATGACTGCTGCAGTTGCGGGTATCCACACACTAGGAGCTGTAAGGCGTTGCGCGTATCGACTGTCCAGTGTCGTAGTCCACCCGACCAAGACCATTAATAAAATGAGCGCGAGAACAGTCAAAGCCTCAGCATGACGCCGGGATCGGCGCTGCAGTTCCCCGAACGTGCGCCAATAAAGCCAGCAGGCCCCCAACCATGTGTAGCCGACTACCAACACCACCCCGCAGTAGAGTGGAAAGGGATTAAGCCATTCATCGCCACTTCCCGCGTATTGGCCAGCGTCATCGGGTACACCCTGTACAAGCGTACCTAGCACAATGCCCTGCGCCCCGCCAGCGAAGAGACAGCCGCACATCTGAAAGCAGCCGACCATACGTTTGATACGCTCATTGGGTGCGTGATCACGATACTCCAGTGCCATCGCGCGCAATATCAAAGCCAAAAACATCACGATAAAGGGGATATAGAGGGCGGGTAGCAAGATAGCGTAGGCCATCGGAAAAAGCGCAAGCAAGCCGCCTCCTCCCAATACGAGCCACGTTTCATTTGCATCCCATATAGGCAAGATCGTAACAGCCATCGCTCGCCTTTCCTCAGGCCTCGATGTGAGCCCCATCAACACCCCAACACCAAGATCGGTGCCATCGAGCAGCACATAGTTGAGCACCGAAAACACTAGGGCTCCGGCAGAGAGCAAGATTACCCAGTCGTTATCCAACATGGGATTGGCTCCTCATGAGCGATCAGTCTCGTCTGCGAGGGACGGTTGCGGCCCTACTTCGTCTTCGCCCGGTGGCTCTCGCAGTGTTCTTATCAATACCCAAAAACCAATGCCGAAAATAAGTAGGTAAAAAACCAGAATGATCCAGGTTGAATGGATGACTTGGTGACGTGAAACTGAGGACAAACTATCCGATGTGCGCAGCAAAGCGAAAATGGTGAATGGCTGACGTCCTACTTCAGTCACTACCCAGCCACTGAGCATTGCAAGAAACCCGGCGGGAGCCATCAGCACACATCCTTTAAACATCCAGCGCGCCGAATACAATCGCCGCCGCCACCGTAACACCAGGCTGACTAAGCCCATACCGGTCATCAGCAGACCAAAACCGACCATAACGCGAAAGGCAAAAAACACCACCGGCACTGGAGGAATCTCGTCAATCGGGAATTCATCCAGTGCAGCAATGGTGCTAGTCAGATCGTGGTGGAGGTAGAGAGAACCAATGCGTGGAATTGCCAATTCCCAAAAATTGCGTTGCTCAACCATGTCTGGGATGGCGAACACCCGTAGAGGTTCGCCCTCACCCTCTGCTGGGCGCGTCCAGGAGCCCTCTATTGCTGCGACTTTCTGCGGCTGCACCTTGAGGCTGTGCTGCCCGTGAAGGTCACCCACAATCATCTGCAACGGGGAAAATGCAACGACCATCCAAAGAGCCATTGAAAACTGCAGCCGCGTTCGGGAGTTCTGAGATTGGCCTAATAGTTGCCAAGCGCTTATACCGGCCACCAAGGTGGCAGTACCCAGAAACGCAGCCAGCGTCATATGAACTAATCGATAAGGAAATGAAGGATTGAAGATGATTGCCCACCAATCATCTGCAATGAACCGTCCGTCTGCACCGATGGTGTAGCCGGCAGGCGTTTGCATCCAGGAATTCGCCGCAAGTATCCAAAAAGCGCTGATCAGCGACCCGACGGCAACAGCGCAGGTGGAAAAAAAATGCAGGCGGGGGCCAACCTTCTTCAGGCCGAACAGCATAATGCCGAGGAAGCCTGCCTCCAGAAAAAAAGCAGCTAGTACCTCGTAAAACATCAACGGCCCTAAAATATCGCCAGCTTGGGTCGAAAGCCGTGACCAATTCAAACCAAACTGATACTCCAGAATCAGGCCGGATGCAGTACCAACTGCGACGTTGAGGGCGAACACTTTCAGCCAGTAAAGGTAGACGTCCAGATAGATCTTCCGCCCGCGCCAAAGCCAAAGTGCTTCGAGCACCATCAAAAAATTCGCCAGCCCGATCGTTAGGGCAGCGAGCACGATATGAAAACTGATAGTTATCGCGAATTGCGCCCGTGCAGCAACCAACGCCGAATCAATCGAATTCATATTTACGCTCACGTGGGCTCATCGAAAGCTTTCCTTACGATCAAAGGTGGGAAAACGACGTCCACTGTCTACGAGCGAGACGTCTCCGCTCAAGCTCGAAGGGGGCGACTGCGGCCTGAAGGGGGATAAGCTTCCAACAAAGGTATATCCGCAGTCATGCCGTAGCCGGTGCGTGCCCACGGAGGTCACATGCTCATGCCCTACGCTCCTTCCTGAAATCGTAGAACGATTCAAGCCCCCTCCTTTTCACTCCCGCTTGGCAAAAGAATCGCAGCCCGCGACGGCTTGGAGATACGCCTGATCTGCCTCTTTTCGCAGATCTCTGTGCTCCTCCCAACTGACGAGATGTTGTCGATCCATCTCATCGGCCTGGCGTAGCAATTCTTCGTGATAGGCATCCGGGCAGTTCATTCGCAGAACGCTATTTTCCAACGCCCGATGCCATGATTCCAAGGCATTCAGTTTTTTTTCCTGCTCTCGTGTCAGGGTGTTGTAAGCGTTCATGACTGAATGCATTCCGGAAGTGTTTCTGTTTGGATGGGACGGCAGCGATAGGCGTTCAAGCCGCCTGACCAAAGGTGTCATCCATCGGCTGGTATCAACTCATTTGAATTTTCATTTCAAATGCTCGCTCTCATGGATATATCAATAAAAATTCGGATGGCCTTCATGACGTTCCTCCCAGGTTCTGCCAAATAAAGACTATCGAAACCCATCGGAGAAACTTCATGGCTAGAGCGCAATCCATAAATTCGCATGTGCAGGCACTATTATTGGAGCGTAACGACTGGGTGCCTAATAACCCAAAGCTTCCGGTACTCATTTATTTCCAAGCCGTGCGCTATGACAAAGTCGATCCAGCAGGTTTTTTCGAGGAAATCTTTGAGTCAAATGGATGGCCTCCACAGTGGCGATATGGCATCTACGATTACCACCATTACCACACAAAGGGACATGAGGTTTTGGGTGTCGCAAAGGGCAATGCACGTTTGATGCTAGGTGGCCCTGGAGGCCAGGTATTGGAGGTCACCGTTGGCGATGTCCTATTGCTCCCTGCGGGCACAGGCCACTGCAATATAGGATCGAGTGATGATTTTCTGGTAGTCGGGGCATATCCTCCGGGGCAGAGCGCGGATATTTGCCGAGAAGCGCCGACATCAGATCAATTGGCGAACATTGCAAAATTACCCTACCCCAAACGAGATCCCGTTCAAGGCTTCGAAGGTGCGGTGCTCCGATACTGGACTTGAATGACTTTTTTGATTTTCAAACCCAATTACATCAAGGTCACATATTATGTGTATTTATACGGATACCTTGTAATTTTCAACGCTCATCTCTTCTGCGGCTAACCATTTTTCAGACTGCACGGTTAATACGTCACTTCCACATGTTTTCGGTCATTTCCCCAACACGGCCAAACACAACCTTAGGCGTGTGCAAACATTTCGACGTTGAGAGCATTGGCTCTTTTGGCTGGCTTCTGGACACTTTTTTGCCTCAGGTTGCCCTTCCCAACACCTCCCTTGTGGATAGATATCCAACGCTGGCAAAGCGACGATTGAAGCATAACCGTCGCTAACCGACCGAAAGTAGTGTTCACGTGCCCATTTCACGGGATCAAAGGGATAGGTAGCTCACGCTTTCGAGACGGTCTGAATAGCTCCCAAGCGAAATTGGCGGTAGCATCCTATAAATAGATAGTTTTTTTGGATCAGGGTCGCATTGTGGAACAGCTAAAACGCCTTCAAAGTGGAATAGAAGGGCTCGATGCTCTGCTCAAGGGCGGCCTAGTCGAGGGAGCTTCATACATAATCCAAGGACGCCCGGGGTCTGGAAAAACGATCCTCGCCAACCAGCTCGGGTTTCATCATGCAAAGAATGGCGGACGGGTTCTGGTCGCCACACTGTTGGCTGAATCCCATGATCGCCTTTTTCAGTACCTCTCGACGTTAAGCTTTTTCGACTCTTCAAAAGTCGGGGCTGAAATACAATTTGTCAGCGCATTCGATACTCTGGAAAACGAAGGGCTAGGCGAGGTAGTGAAATTGCTTCGGCGAGAAATAAGTCGCCAAAAAGCCACCGTTATGGTGGTGGACGGTCTGCTCAATGCCCGCTCAAAAGCTGACTCGCACATAGATACCAAGAAATTCATTTCAGAGCTGCAAGGACATGCCGCTTTCGCTGGCTGCACGGTGCTCTTTCTTACCAGCTCTCGTCTCGACGATGGCAGTCCTGAGCATACCATGGTCGATGGTGTGATTGAGATGGGCGAGGAGCTATACGGTACTCGCTCAGTGCGGCGAATTCAGCTCCGAAAAACTCGTGGCAGCGCAGCAATGACTGGGCTTCACGAATGTGAAATTACCGAAAATGGTTTTGTGGTTTACCCTCGACTCGAAAGTCTTTATAGCCACCCGTCCTCCCCCGACAGTGCGGACATGACGCGCATAGCCAGTGGCATTAAGTCATTGGACGACATACTAGGTGGCGGTCTGCACAGTTCGAGTGTTTCCTTGGTAATCGGCCCCTCGGGTACAGGTAAAACAACCCTTGGCTTGAAATTTCTGGCTGAGTCTACCGTGGAAGCTCCGGGACTACATTTTGGTTTTTATGAAAGTCCGCAACGATTGAGACTCAAAGGCCAATCATTGGGTATTGATATCAAGGGTATGGAGGACAGTGGTGCCCTGACTATTGCCTGGCAACCCACGACGGAAGGACTGCTGGATGGATTGGGCGCGCGACTGCTCAGTCTCGTTGAGGAAAAGGGTATCAAGCGGCTGTTCATCGATAGCCTGAGCGGGATGACGCGAGTTTCGACGAACCCTGCGCGAATCACTGACTTCTTCAGTGCTCTGATGAACGAGTTGAGATCTAGGGGGGTTACCGTCTTCGCCTCTTGGGAAATGCGCGATTTGTTTGGCTCTGAGCTCAGCGCTCCGACCTCTGACCTGTCTAGCATCGTAGACAACCTAATGCTGATGCGGCTCTTTGAGAATCACTCTGAACTTAGCAGGACGCTTTCTATTCTCAAGGTACGAGATAGCTCTTACGACCCTTCGCGATTTGAGATCGTCATACGTGATCAAGAAGTTTTCCTGAGAAAGGTTTCAAGAAATGAACCATCAGTCCTCGCTGAGTCATTGCCTGGTTCAACATCTTAAGCCTTCGTGTGGGTTGAATTGACATGACTACCATCTTGGTCGTCGACGACGAGTATTTGATCGCTGACGTTCTCGGCCTCGCGCTGGAGGATGAGGGTTTCATGGTGGTTACTGCCAGCAATGGGCGTAAAGGACTTGAGGTTCTAGAGAGAGAACGGCCTGCCCTGATCATTACCGACTTTATGATGCCGGTCATGAATGGGCTAGAGTTCGCCACAGCTGTTCGGGCTCTCCCTTCCTTTAGTCAATTGCCCATCATCCTGATGAGCGGCGCTCAGGCGCACATCGGTATGCAGAGATCTGATTTGTTTAATACAGTATTGCCGAAACCATTCAAAATCGACGTAATCATTGCCGAAGTTAAAAAGCTATTACCTCCTGATTAAGCAACAGTGCTTATAAGCGCGTCAGCAGGTGCGACTGCTTCAGTCGAACGCGTTCGCTAGCGAACGCCCTGCCAGTCAGACTATGCATGGTAGCTGCATGTAGTGATATAAATCGGCTTCGGATGTGGCTCATGAAGTCTCCTGTTGATGAATGGGGAGACGAACGCGGAACAGCGTGCCATGCTCGACTGTTGATTCCACCTCTATCGTGCCTGCATGCCTTTCCACAATTTGAGACGCGATGAATAATCCCAGCCCTAACCCGGAGTAAGCCCCCGACTTTGTACCAGGTGCTTTCGAATAGCGAGCTTCTGGATTGAATAGGGACGGCAGCTCGCCTCGGGGAATGGGCGCTCCATGATTTTGCACACAGAAGCAGGCAGTGTGGCCATCGCTATTCAGCGTCACGTTGATCGGATGCTGGATATTGCCATGCCAAGCTGCGTTTCCGATTAGGTTCGAAAATACCTGTGCAATTCGGGAAGGGTCGAACTTGCCAGTTATGGCACTCGTATCAAAAAATGCGATCCGCGCATTCGGGTGAACAAGAGATACTTCGTCTACTACCGCTTGGCATACGGCAGTTAAATCGGTTGTCACTGGCTGCACAGGTATGCCTGTGCCCAAGTTGCAGCGCGCAAGATCAAGAAGGTCGTTCACCATCTGGTTAGCGCTTTGAACGCTTTTTGATATCTGCGAAATAATCCTCTTTCCACGGTCGCCGAGTCCTTGATTCTGGCTCAGCAGCCCCATGCCTAACGTCACCGCTCCCAATGGCGTGCGTAGGTCGTGTCCGAGCACACCCAAAACCGTCCGACGTGTAGCTTCCACCGCTTTACCATAGGTCGCGATCGACTCTACCATTGCTTGATCAATGGCTTCGTTAAAGCGAATCATGTCCGTGAGTTGCTCGTCGCTTTTGTCGGCGCCCTCAGCCAACCAGAGTCTGAGCACACTTGAACGAAGGGCTCTATATTCCGAGACTAATTGATCCATCGAAAAGCCGGCTAACAGTCGCGTGAAAGCATGCCTTTGCGCAGCGGTTTCCTCCTTGATTTTCGGCCCTAACCCATGTGATTTTTCAATCTGCTGCTGCTCGCTCTGTGAGGTACGCAAGTCAAGTGCCACAGCTCTCAGAATGTACTCGGCATGGTTTCTCAGTCCTCTGGCGTCCATGGTGGGATTAGGAGTTTCAACCGTCCGGGCGAAGTTCTCCCATGCCTGCAGAATAGGCTCGCGGTTGTCGAGGATGAAATCTGAAAGACGCATAACGATCCTTTGTTTTCAAGGGTACATGAGAGTGTCAAGCAGTCGAATTTAATTGAAAAAGGTAGACGGACACAAAAAAGCGCTGCTTTCGATGCAGTTAGAAGCCGCTGGTCTGGCTGAAGAAACGTTTGAGATTATGACCGTACTAAGAAAAAAATGACTGAGTTCATTGATCATGACGTGCAGTGTTTTGATTGTAGAGGATGACGAGCTATTGCGCCCTTTGACCGAGGAGGCAATCTCGTTACTCGACCTGGAAATTGTGGCGTGCCCCACGGCAGACGATGCGCTGTCGGTGCTAGAAGGCGAGTGCTCGTTGAGTCTTGTGATCACTGACATTTGCATGCCGGGGAGTATGGATGGACTTGAGCTTGCGAGGATCATTTGGAAACGTTGGCCGTATTTGCCGGTTATCCTCACCTCTGGCAATAAAGCCGTTGATGAGAAGACGTTACCCTCCAACGCAATGTTCATTCGTAAACCGTGGTCACTGGACGCCTTACATGACGCGGTTAGAAAATATGTGCCAATGTAAATCTCACTCCCCTTATACAGCGCTCGACTGACCGGCTCTCCTAGTTTCTTGCAATCCTCGCAAAAAAGGATGCTCAAGTTGAATGCTAATTTAGTGACTCGACTAAAAGCGCGAATTGGCGTGATTAGCAGAAGGCATCGACTGTGCGCTGCGTATCTGCAATCTACCGGATTCGACTTAATCGCTCGCCCCATTGCATGGTAATAATGGTGATGTGGGCAGTGCCGGAGGAACTGCACGAGCATGGTGAACCTGAAATACTCGACGACCTGGCCTCCCATCGTGGCGCCCACTTTTTGCTCGGTCAGAGCAAAAGGACATTGCCTTGGCATGTCTGGGTAAAGGTTAGGATCGCCTCGTTGCGATTTGGTGGAGATTCTACCGCCCTATTTTGCCAAAAGCGGATGTTCAATCCAGGGTTAACTCAACCGAAATGTCGCAGTGAAAGTCGTACCATGCTCTAGGGAAGAATGCACTGAAACATCACCTCCATGTGCCGTGACGATTTCTCGAACGATGAACAGGCCGAGCCCCACGCTACGTAAGTCGCTATTTTTTTCTGTTCCACGTGTCATTGGCTCAAAAAGGCCATCGAGGGCTGACGCAGAAATTGCCGCGCCGAAGTTATGAACCGATAGGCTCGCTTGATCGCTGTCGACGCGAGATACCACTGTTATCGGTCGTTGCAGATCGCCGTAAGCCACACTGTTGGCGACCAGATTACCAATGATCTGTTGTAGACGATCGGCGTCAAGCTTGAAGCTTCCGTTTTCGGATGCTTGATGGATGAGCGTTGCATCGGGAAAGGTTACCCGTAGCTCAGCAATGCTTTGAGCCGTTACGGAGTGCATGTCGATTGTCGAGGCGGAAATTGATATCCCACGCCCCACTCTTGCCAGTGCAAAGTCCAACAAATCCGCAATCATCCGATGCGCTCTATCCGCAGAACTACTTATATGGCTAAGCATCATCGCATCTTTACCGGTGGGCAGTCTGCGAGTGAGAATTTCTGCCGCCATTTTGATTGCCGTTAGCGGGTTTTTAAGGTCGTGACTGACGATTGCGACCATTTGCTCTGCGAATAGAGCCCGACGATGTGATTTTTCATAAGCGTCATTCAGCTTTGCCTGCGCTACCGACAAGGCTACGTCAGCGGCCAACTTCTCTGCCAAGAGTCCTTCCGCCAGTTGTCGAGCTTTCAGCAGCTCGCGTTCGTATTTGTCCCTATCTGCGGTACAGAACAATGCCAACTCATAGAAAACGCCCGACTCATGCTCTCGACGCACGCCATTGAGCAGCATTGAAACAATGGTTTTGTCGCGATGGATCAGGTCGAGTTTTACCTCAGCCACTGAACCCTGCATGCGCATCAACGGCGACCAGTGAGTTTGATGAAAGATGCGTCCACCCATCGTCAACAAATCTTGAAAACGCAAACCTTCCAATTCGTTTGATTCACGGCCGACCCAAGCGCTGAAGATGTGATTCGCACGCAGGATGGAGCCATCTTCTTGGGTGATGATCAATCCGCAGGGAGCGCCGTCAAAAAGCGACTGGAATTCGGGTAAAACAGGTCTATCAACTGTCATTGCCGCCTTCCGTCCAAGGTAACAGAAAGCTGTCCATCGCTTCGGAACAAGCGCTCGGCGCACTCATGTGAGGACAGTGACCAACATTCGCAACCAGACACAGTGTGCTATTAGGAAGCACTTGGTGCAGGTATTCACCGACAGCAATGGGAGCAATAATGTCGTCTGTGGATTGCAGAATGAGTATCGGCGTCGTCAAACCAGTTACATCCGCGCGGTTGTCAGACATGAAAGTCACCCGGGCAAACTGCTTTGCGATTTCCGGATCAGTACGGCAGAAGCTGTTGGTTAGCGACTCGCTCAACGCAGGTTGGCCAGGCGCGCCCATGATGACCGGAGCCATAGTGCTAGACCAGCCGAGGTAGTTGCTGTCCAGAGTGTGCAAGAGTGATTTGATGTCATCGAGCTTGAATCCCCCAACATACTCGCCTGAATCAACATAGCAGGGCGAAGGGCCAATCATCACATGAGCAACAATACGATCGTGTTGGCTACGATCGGCCAACGCACCAATCATCGCGCTGACTGAGTGACCAACCAGAATGACCGGGCCTGTAGAAAATTCATCGATGATTTCGACTAGATCCTGGGCGTAGCCATCCAGTGAGTTGTACTTCTTGGCATCATACTCGCTCAGGTCAGATTGTCCGGCCCCTACCAGGTCATAAAGAACCACCTTGAATCGGCTCGTGAAGTGGTCAACAAGGTACGACCACATGGTTTGATCACAGCCAAAGCCGTGGGAGAAAATCAGCGTGGTAATGCCGTCACCCACTACGCTTACATTGTTGCGGCTTCGAACAGACATACTGGACGCTCCCGATGACCCAAACGAAGAATTCAGGCGCAGCACGCAGTGTAGAGAGTGGCGTCCCACGCGTCACCGGTATGATGCGGTAGTTACGAAAATTCAGATCGGGTGGTATGGCTTTTTCAGGAGCATATACTGCTGGTGACTCCTCGGCCCAGAGTGCAAAAAGTGGCGATCAAGAGTTTGATCCAATCCGCGCGGCTCAACGGGCATGATCCGTATGCTCAGTTGAAGGATGTTCTTACACGCCTGCCGACCCAACGGACGAGTGAAATTACCAAGCTGTTGCCGCCCAGATGGGCGCCCATTTAACCGGGCAAGATCTGTTCGTCGAACGCTTGCTCCATCAAAGCGATTCTCTTCAGGCATTGGCCGAGGCAAGCTTCAGTAGGTACGAGGATTTAGAGATTGCTACATTGATCTCATCCTGAGCGTCGCCATCCCACTCTTCGACGGGCGCCAACTCTAGTTTTAGCGCCTTTATGCGCTCTCTGATATCTGCAATTTCTTCGTCCCGGCATCGTGTGGCAATTGCCTCCCAGCATGCTTCAGCACTACTTTTTAGATTGAAAGTTCAGTCCTCGCTTCAGCAATTAGCGCCAATAGCTGGGCTGAAGAGCCTTTTTCAGCACAAAAACAAACGCCCCGAACAAGCCGGGGCGTTTGGTCTAAGACCTATCAGTGTGTTTTCACACAGTCTAATCACAGCCCTTTTTTGTACTCGAACCAAATCACTTGGTCAGCCAAGACTCAACGGTCGCGGAGCCGTGTTCAGCTTTCCAATCTTTCAACGTCTTGTGGTTACCACCCTTGGTTTCTACGACCTCGCCGGTATGAGGATTTTTATACACCTTCAACTGACGGGGCTTGCGGCTGCCTGCTCTGGACTCGACAGCTGGAGCGCGACGGCCAGCTTGTGGATCTAGCAGGTTGATCACATCCTTAAGGCTATAGCTGTATTTTGCGAGCAAATCGCGCAGCTTCGTTTCGAACTCAATTTCTTTCTTGAGGCCAGCATCGCCCTTGAGGGCTTCGAGAGCCTGGAGCTGTTCGGCGAGGTGTTTTTCAAGCTGGCGGAATTCGGCAAGTTTTGACATAGAAATTCTCGATGTGAGTAATACCTTGAGGTTACACCATAAATCACGGGCGCACATGTAAGGAGTGGCTCCTGAGGCCTTATACATGGCCGACTGATATTAATATCTGTTTGCAAGCGGCAGTAGGTCTTGGATTGGTTCCTTGTGTATGGCCGAGACTCTTTTCTTATAGATGAGTATCCGCCTCCTCAGCCGGATAAAACTCCCCCTCCTTCTCCATCCTTTCTAGCTGTTCGCGCACGATCAACTCAACGCTGGCAACTGCGGCTCGATCTTCAGGGTTGACCAATTGCAAGCACAAGCGTTGGACATTCTGATCGTGGGTGCCCTCGCTCATCATCTCGTGGGTGAAGACTTGTTTGCCACGCCAAAGGCATAGCTGGGTATGAGTTTCGCCGAGCCAAATCTCATTGATTGATCTTAGGTCGGTGGTAGCCAGTTGATCGACGGTGATTGTCTTATCCATTGCTGTGTACCTTACCCATAAGCAGTAACAGGTAGACTTCCGGGCACAGGGGGTCGTTCCAATTGCCGGCAGGTGACCCGGCTAGATGAGGGTGAAACACCTCCTGGATTGAGGTCGGACAATCAACGATTGAAGCCGGCAAGTACGAATAGACGACGGGGAATTCCATGACTAATCCGGCTGCTTTACATTCAGATGGCCGCGCATGGAAAAATCTTACTCCCCTCCTCATCCCCATACTTCCCGTCCGCTGGCATGCAGCTTTCGATACGCCGTCTCTCAGACTGCGGCTGAAATCAGTCATCGACGTCTTCGACCAGGGAGAGGGGCTGAGTCAAATGCGGGCCTTGATTACGGACGTTACCTACATCCTTGCGAACCTTGTACCAATGAAAGTCGGTGACTGGTCGGCAGTGCTCCATCGCGATTTCCTTCGCTCATTCAACTGAAGTTTCAGGATCAATCCATTCGCGAGCGTGCTCAGGTGCCAGAACCAGCGGTTTGCGGTCATGGATATCGACCATGCCTTGATCACTCGCTGCGGTGATGATGACGAAAGCCTCTCCTACAGCCCCAGATCTCGATCAAGCTGATCAGCTTTCATCTCATCAGAGGCAAAACCGATCTTCATCACGTGCAATTGCAAATGGTCGCGCAAATGCATTCTCAGGCGAGATCGAAGCTCGATTGCCCAAAGCGGGTGTAGTCATTGCTGTTACCAACACCAAGGGTGGGGTCGGGAAAACAACTGTTGCAATCAACCTCGCAGCAATCGCGAAGTCGCTTGGTTTGAAAAGTACGTTTCTGTTTGCCGAATACTCTCAGAGCAAAGGCAGTGCCCGTCACATTCTTCACAGCCTTGAAGGCTTGAGAATCGAGTGTCCCGATCTCTCACCTGAAGAAATCATCAACTACACACCTGGCGCAGGAGAGGTTGTCCTGGTTGATGTGGCGAACAGTATTGCCCGTGACTCCTTCGCCCCCTCAAAGACTGCGAGCGACTGTCCAAAACCCAACCCCAAAGGCTTTCTGTCGCAATTTCGCCCTGATCTATATCTGGTTCCGGCAGACTTTGGCAGTGCACTCGATATCTGGTCAGTCAAACATTTGCTCGATAGCTCCCTCCTTCAAGCCCCTATCCAACTACTGCATCGCCCCTCGCAGATGAGCATGGATTTCGCTATGACAGCCCAGCAGGAAGGTTTGGATGTAAACAGCCCACTGTTTTACCCCTCCTTCATCCCACAGTCTGCCACCACGCCACCGGCGATCCCGCGTGATGTCCTCAGCGAATGGCAAAACAAAGATCAGGAGCACCACCACTACAGACTGTTCGAACACATCGTCGAGATGCTCGGCGGTGAGATTTCTGAGACCTATCAGGTAACCAGGGAAATTGAGCAAATGACGCTGGTCGAGCTACTCGACTTGGCCGACAGCCGTCGTGCGCACCACGCGAACGCTCGACACATTTTATTGCAATAGTCGTTTGACAAAATTCAACGAGATCCTGCGCTCCACCTACGCTTGCTCGTATATCATCCCACCAATCGCAAGGAGTTTTGTATGCCGATCAAAATGGATTTCTCTGGGCTCAAGCGCCTGACTGAAAATGCACAAGCACTGAGCGGCACGACCGAAGTCCCTTTTCTTGAAATCATGAGCCCCGAATTCATTTCATCCGTTAGTCGCTTCGATAGCTTTGACAGCTTCGTCAAAGGTGCCGGTTATACAGTCTTGACCGTTGATGACTTCAAGGCTATTCCAGACGAGCCTTGGGACGAGTTTGTGCGCCAGGAAACCAGTTTTGAAAGCTGGAAGGAAATGCAAAAAGCCGGCGGTGTTGAATACGCGAAACACAGGCTGCTTGCTGGGGTTGGTGGCTAAGCTGCTCACGACAGCTCTTCAATGAGTTGTCGCTTTAACGTCTGTAAGAGCTCCGCACACAACGGCTGAGGTTGTCCAAGCCCGAAGTGGTGGGGCCAAGCCGATCAGCTCCCTATTCGACATACCTGTACCTGGTAGCCCATGGCAGTCAGTCTCTGTGAAAACTGGCGGAAGTTGACCTTCGAGAAAAATGGCATGTGCAACACATCATTGGGTTGCATGATGGCGAAAACGATTCGGTTGCGTGGCTGGGTAGCAGGATCAAAGACAAAACGATATTCGCTGTCCTGCGCAAGATGCGCATTGACTTGAGTCGTAACGTCGGGAGAGTTGATCAACGCCTCGGCGGACACGTAAGCCTGGGAAAAAAGATGGCTGAGCACACTGGAAGATGAGTACTTCTTCACATGAATGATTTGGTGATCCGGCGTAACAAGGTCGCAGAACTCAAAGGGGCTTGAGGCACCGTTCAGACGCACCAGTTTCTGATCAAGTAAATGAAAATGGATGTTGTCTGCTATGCGTCTCAGGTAGGGGCCTTCATGGTCTGTGCCATAAGGAGGGAACTGCAGTTCAGAGGGGGTAGCTGCTGCGAAGTACCGATTCACTTGATCGGTGTATTCACGATCAATTTGATACCAATCCCCTTCGCTTAACAGGTACACCTTATCCTCGAATCCGATTTCTCCTTCTATGCAACTGTATAAAGACCAACAGCCGCGTCGCTGCTCGTCCTCATCGTATAGATAGATACGTTCAGAATGCAGTGATGGGAGCGTAACGGCGCTCAGGATGTGCTTGGCAACCAATGCTTGCCGAAGATCCAGGTCGAAGCTGATCGCCGGGCCATTTCTAGAACGCGCTCCATGTCGAACGTAGCCAAAACCACTGATATCATCAGTCAAAAGCATTGGTGCAGCCGCACGGATTTGATCAAAGTTCTCCGCATTAATGGCCTCGACCAGCAGCTGATCAAGCTCAGACATCAGCGCAGCGTCGCGTACCGGAACGATGTAATCCATCCAAGGGTATTTTTCCTTGCAGCGTTCATCTTCATAAGCGACCAGTAGCCGAGATGCAATATCAGGAAACTGCTCCAGCCTGACATCTGAATGCAAAGCTAATGAGTCCGAACCGCTCACATACTCGCTTTCATCATTTTCGCCCTCTACGATACCAGTGAGCGACTTGAGTATTTCCGAATCAAACTTGAAATCGAACTCGGATATGGTCAGGTGCTTTGAAGACTGAGTCTTCGAACGCAGCGGGGTTCGATCAATGTTGGACTTCTCTACTGACTTTATAAGCAGCGGGTCTGTCAGACTGAGCGCGGTTCGTAAACCGAAATAGCGCTCAATTCCAGCGCTGTCGAGGAGGTGTCGTGCATGCCCGAAAGTGAAGCAGAAAACGCGATCTCGTACTGCCATCACCATCAAAGCCTTCAGTGATCTGCCGTGCAGGTTTAGCTGTACAACTTCATCAACATTGTTGAAGAGCTGCGTCCATTTAGGATGGGACGCATTTGTCTGGTGATAGAAAAGGCATTCCGCCTCGGGTAGTGAGAATACAATGGGGTCAAGTCTGACCTCATTTGAGAGCGCATCATGAATGCTTCGACCTGATTTGAGCAGAAACACATTGATGGTAAGCTTCATACGCCCTCCTTGACCTATGGCCTCAAAGTCAATTTGCATTCCCACTGCTTTAAAGCAGGCAGTTTTGTAATAGGCTGTTAAGGTATAGCCGTATTCTTCGAACAATGCCTACACTGCGTCCCTAAACTACGCTTCCTCTGAAGAGTTGAATGACGCTGACTAGGTAAGTAAATCAAATTTATGGAATTACCAGAGTTGTTGAGATTGGCGAGAGCATGGGGAAACAAGCGCACGAGCTGCCCGTTCAAGACATCCCCCTCAATCAACCACTCTGGTAAGAGAGCTATTCCCGCGCTGCCACGAGCAGCTTGCCTCAGCATTTGGACATTATTACTTCGCAGTGGGCCCGAAACAGCGACACGGGTCAGTGCATACGCACTCGTCGGGTTACTGGCATTCCTGGACGACCTGGAGCTTGGAGGGGTTTGGATAAATGCTTGTTGCTCAAGGCAGGTTATCCCTATCAGTCTCCAGGCGCTGCTATCAAACTGAATCAAGCAGGCTTGAGATTCATCTTCGCTTCAAAAATCAACAAATCACTTTCATCGTTTTTGATCATCATATTGATGAGGCGGGGGCTCACCTCGATCTCCCCACCAAGCGTCGCACGTACGGTTTCCGGGTACCGCTCAAGCATCAGATCCGCCAGGCCATGGCTGTACCCGTCGCGAATGAGCTTGATCTTGGTATCGTCAGCAGTGCCGTATTTGATGAGCTTGTAAAAACCAGGATCTAGGGCACCTACCCCATTCAGCACCTCGACGAACTTAAAGATTTTGTTGTCGAAGAAATCGTCCTCGTCCTTGAGCCGGACGATCGCCAGGTTGATCCGCTCAGCGAGATCCTTCTTCGAAATCCTCACCCAGTTTTCGAACTTGCTCTCACCGTAAGTCGTGTCTCCCCACTTACCAACGAACACGTGATCACTGCGTTTGTCCTCGACCAACTTCTGCCAATAAGCGAGAGTGAGCCGAATGGTCTGCTTCACACTGTACTTCTTCAATTTCCAATCAAGGATCATGGCGTAGAATTTCCGCGCCGGCTCCTGCTTGAGGCGCAGCAGGTCGCTGTATTCCCGGCTTGCATCGAAAAACTCAACAAATGATTTCCAGATCGCAACCATCAGCCTGTCGACGGTGTTGATGACACCATTCGCCTCAATGCTGCGACTGATCATGCTGGCGATGGCTTTCTCTTGCTCAAACACATCAATTTCGCTGACGCTATTCGCGATGAGAAGCTTGCCTACCTCCGTGGTCACATACTTGCACTCGCGATCTCGAACCAGTCCAGGCTGAAGGTTCTCCAATCGCTCGACCGCATCGTCATATCGATCCGTTATCTTCCCTTCTACGATCTTGGTCGCCTCCAGCAGCACATTGCTGACGGTGTCCTTGTCGACCTGCGAGACGTTCACGGCCTTCCTGTAGAAGTTCTCCAAGTCCGCCCGCTTGCTGGTGTAGCTATCCACCCCGAGCAGGTAGATGCTGGACTCCAGCTTCTTGAGCGCGGCTGCGGCACCAGGGGCAAAGACTTCACTAAAGCGGTTCACTCGCCCTACGAGGTTCTTGAACTGGGAAGAAGTGAGGTAGCTTTTTCCCTTCGTAAAGTCATATACGAAAAGCCTTTCAATGGGCAGATTCACGCCTTCGAGCAGGGTAGAGTTGCAGACCAGAAATCGCATTTTCTTAGAACTGCTGAAGAGGTTTTCCAGATACAGGCGAATGGTATCGGGGATTGATCCATGGTGGTACATGACCCCTTTGCGCAAGCAACCGATCAGTTTGTAGCGCCGGTCAAAGAGATCCTCCAGCTCATCGCATGCGGTCTGGATCAATGGGCAATTCACCGCCGGAAGCACTGCTGCCAGCTCTACAGCAAATGACTCGATGCCCTTCTTCTTATTTCCATAGACGATGTTCTTGGAAAGTGCCTCACCCTTGATGAGTTCGAAGCAATTGGCATATTTCCTGTCGAATTCTATCGAGTCATTCAAGAAGTGGTCATACAGCTTGAGCTTCGTTTCGCCCTTCCCCGTTCGGAAATCTCTGATGTAGAAACGCTCAGACTTGATGTATTCGTCAATCTTGAACCCGCTCGGGATCATGTCGAGGAAACGCACTCGCACGTTGAGTTCGTCACACAGGAAGGGGGTCAAGAACTTGAACGACGTCTCAGCGTTACGTGCGCCAAGGATGCACAGCATCGCGGCAAGCAATTCGTTTCTGCGATCGCTCTGCAGGAGGTTGTGGGCTTCGTCGACAAAAACCATGTCGAAGCTCAGCCCAGCATTCTCGTTCAAGAGCCGGTTGAGCCGCTCCTGGGTCAGCACGAACGCCCTGTTGTTCCGCTCGACTGAGAACATCTCAGGGTGTGTCACCACTTTACCCAAACCATCAATATCTGCGTAAATCAGACGTTTTTTGGTCTGGGCCAGCAATGCCTTCGACGGTACCAGAATCAGCACACGCTGCTGCGGATTTTCCCTTACCGATTGGATGATAAGTTCGGATTTACCGTAGCTAGTTGGGGCAACAACCACCGAGGACTTACGGTACTCAGACTGAATGAACGTGCGCAAGGCATCCTGCTGTTCCGTCAGAACAATGCCTCGATCGCGGAACGTATCAACGTAGCTGCCGACGATGTTTCGAATGAATGATTCACTACGGTGGTCTTCTTCGTTGAAGTAGCTGCTGATCACAGCAGAAACAGGGTGCAGACCGCTATTAAGCGCAACATCGTACAGCGCTTGGTACTGACCAGAAGCGTTGCCGTAGAACAGGATGATACGGTAGCCAAGGCGGCGAATTTCAGGGGTTTTGTGGTTCAAAAGGAGTACTGCGATAGCCAGCAGCTTCACGGACTCGGTGTTGCCCAGTCCTTGCCCTTTAAGAAGCTGGAAATACAGCCCCTTGAACTTGGTGTTGCCTAGCTTTCTGATGGTCAGCTCTTCCATGCTACTGCTCCGCCTCCAACCTCAAGAACTCCTCCAATTTTTCCATGGTGCCCTTGTGAAGGGACAGCACCCACACCGTCTTGAACACCCCATCGGCCACAAGCTTGTTGGTGAATTTGGACACGGTATTCTCTGCGATCGCCTGAGCGACATCGCTGAACAGAGCAGAGACCAGGAACACATTGTTGTCCGACGCTGTTGCGCCGTTTCCTACCGCTAAATCCCCTTCCAACTCCAAAATCTCAATGACCGAGTCTCGATAATTGGCTTTGTTATGGATGGCATTTTTTGCAGCGTTGATCGCATTGAGCCAGTGGTTGAGCTCAGGCTCTGCCAGGCGCTTCTTGAGGTCATCCCGTGCCAAGCGCAGTAGCGCGCTGGTAGCCGAGCAAGAGGTCTTGTCCGCCCCCTTACCACCCGACTTGACCTCGGTGATCCAGACGTTGTTGGTTGAGGTCTCGTACAGGAGAAGGTCGAACCCCTTCCGGATACTCTTCTCTTCCATATTGAAAAACGGCGAGACCACATCGAAATCGGGGAACAGTTTCAGAATGATGACGTGGGAAAGGAGCTCGCCTAGCATGCCAATCCGGGTTTCCCAAGGCTTTTTCGAGTAGCGCTCGCTCCAGAAGTGCTTGATCGTCGCAGGGTATTTATAGATTGCCCTGTCCTTGCTGGCCTGGTCAGCACCATGGCAGATCCGGGTAAGGTTTTCCCTTAGCGCAAGTTTGAGTTCATCAGAAAAACTCTCGACACAACATAGCGCGTATTGGTCTACCTGCTTGAAGCTAATGCCATCCATAACACTTCCCACAGAGCCAGACCGCTGAGTCTTCATGCAGTGGCTACGCACAAACAACGATTCCCTTTGAATCAGGGTAGTCACCAGCTGGGCAACGGTGCGTTTAACTCAAGCGTTGTTGACGACGACCGATAGCAGCACTGTGCCAGCTTTGCTGGCAAAGTAGCGCGATCTAGGTGGGTTGGTAAACCGGGCTGTGGTCAATTTTCGCTTAAATGTTGAGAAAACCCGGATTGCATGTATATCCATACAGCCTATTAAAGCCCCCCCTTGATCTCTTAAGCGAGGCGGCACAAGCTCTGTCGCTTCAATGGCTTTCGCCTATGGTTATCGTTTTTACAAGGACGACTGCATGACCGCCGTACAACGGGTACTACTGCCGGATACAAACCAAAGCCCTGCACACGTGACAAAGGGCATCCAAGTTGCGAATGATCTTTGTGAAGCTTCTGGCATTACCGACGTTATTTTCCTGATCCCCACCAAGGACTCGCTCACATCAGGCTCACTGCGACAGGCGCTGGGAGAGACCATCCACAACGCGATGGTGAAAGGGCAGCCTGTGAAACTGCCTTGTGGCGCCCAGATGCGCTGCGACACCGTGAGGACTTTGAAGTGGGTATCCACCCCATCAGTACTGATCGCGGCATTTGCCGGTCAGAGCATGATGGACAAAATCGATTCGCTACAGAATCTGGCAGCGGTGGTCGCTGTTCCATGGACACCGGATGCGATTGAAAGCTGGGTGAAGACCTGGTCACCGAAAGTGCTGGGCCAGCCTACGAAGCCAGGCAAGGCTGCTAAGGCTGCACCCAAGCTGATTGCTGACCCTGTCGTCGAGCAGGCGATGAAGTCGCTGACCACTGTCGTTAACCGTGCCAACAACACAATGCACACCGCCGACGAGGATTACGCCAAGCGTATCTTCCGAATCTTGCGCGCTCACAATCACAGGGAGCCAGCTGAGAACATCAAGCTTTGGGCGATCAGCGATGGATGGCTACCCAAGACAGCTGAACGGCTGGAGGTATTGGCTCAAAAGGCGTTTGGCTTGAGTGCAAAGCCAAAGCTCGACAATCCAGATCATGCCGCTCAACTCTATAAGCGCTGGAGTGATGCCACTCTGTCCTGATGACTGAAAATCATTGGGATGCTGAGGGGGAGCTCGAAGCCTCGTGAGGCGGTTGATACTCGGGACATCATAGGTAAAGAAGGCCTAACTAGGTGGGCCCGTTTAATCATGACTGGCTTGGTGCTTAGGTTCTGAAACCATCAGGGAAGACCCCTCCTGCTCAAAATTTTCAAGGTAGTGGCGAGTGCTTCGTCCATGCCTAAAACCGGCCAGAATGAGGTACTGCTCTGGACAGATAACTGGGACGACTGGTTTACCTACAGTACTCAGTACGTAGTTTTCGTATATGACGACAGCGGGACTCGTCATCGAATCGGAAACGTCAAAATTGGTCAGTTCGGCATGAAGCCGGAGCAGCGCCGCCCAGGATTACAGGAAGAGTTCGAAAACATCGGAGATGAGTTTTTCTCGGTCGGACAGGATGACGAGTACTACGAAAACCTGACCAACCTCGGTACGGACATTCGTGATCGAGTGCTTCAGGGCCTTGGGGATATTGCACTCGATGCTGATCGCTGCCTGAGAGCCATGAATGAAAAAGTCACAGGCATTTCCTTACTGAGGTCTGTCACCAAGTCGACCGTTGAGGGACAGTTTCGCCGCCTTGCGACAGGTGGGGCTAGGCTCAACGAATTTCGCTTTGTTTACACTACTCCTCCGCCTCCGGTTCGCAGGAAGGTCGCAGAACGAGCCGTGTTGTCCTTTGAGGTCAAACCAAATTCAATGCCTCCGTCCAACATCCACGTGCTGATCGGGCGTAACGGGGTTGGCAAGACTCACATGCTCAACAACATGTCCAAAGCAATAATCGAGAAGGAACCGGATGAATCCAAGTTTGGCACCTTTGAATGCACAACAGACGAAATGTCCTCGTTTGCAAACTTGGTGTCGGTGACCTTCAGCGCCTTTGATCCGTTCGAACCTCTCCCCAATCGAAAAGACCGCCTGGATGGCTTGCCGTGTGCGTACGTTGGTTTGAAGCGACCTGGCAAGAATACAAAAGGCGACCCACTGCCGCCCAAGACACCAGACAAACTTTCCGAAGAATTCGGCGCAAGCGTTCTGGTATGTAGTCAAGGCGCCCGCCTGTCGCGGTGGCGCCGAGCTTTGGAAATGCTGGAGACCGATCCAATATTCAAGGCCAATGATGTCGCATCGTTGGCAGATCCCGAGATGACAGAGAAAGAGATCCGGTTTGCTGCCCGTAAGCTCTTTGGGAAAATGAGCTCTGGCCACAAGATTGTACTGCTGACCATCACACGGCTCGTCGAGACGGTTGAAGAGCGGACGCTTGTCCTGTTGGATGAGCCCGAAGCACATCTTCACCCCCCATTACTTTCAGCCTTCGTCAGATCGCTGTCGGATCTCTTGGTCAACCGTAATGGGGTGGCGATCATTGCGACCCACTCACCAGTAGTCGTACAGGAGGTTCCGAAAAGCTGTGTCTGGAAGATCAGGCGTAGCGGGCGTTCCGTTGTCGTCGAGCGACCCGAAATCGAGACATTCGGAGAGAACGTCGGAATCCTGACCCGTGAAATCTTTGGCCTTGAAGTAACCGATGCTGGCTTTCACAGGTTATTACGAGAGTCCGTCCAGAGCAGCGATACGCTAGAGCAAGCATTGGCCAAGTTTGATGGCGAGCTTGGTGGCGAAGCAAGAGCCTTGATCCGCGCGCTGTTAGTAAATCGGGAAGGTTCGCAATGAATTCCATAGACCCACCAACATTGGATGCCGGTGACACTTACACAACCTGTATCAGCAGGGTCAAGGATGCTGGACTGAAAGCGCGACTGACCGCCATTACGAATGATGTAAGCGTAGCGTCAGCTGATTACGTCGATAAGGCAAGAGACAATCGACTGCATGAGGTACCACGAGTAGCAAATGTCGGTGGGGTAACCACCGCAGAACTTGAAAAGGTATACACACAGCGCATGACGGGGAAAACCGCCCCAGGCCGGGCAGCCTATGATGAGATTTTCAATTCGTCTGCCAAATGCTTACTTTGCACCCAGCGAAAAGTGGACACCTTGGATCACCATCTCCCCAAGGCTCATTACCCTGTGCTAGCGGTAACTCCGGTCAACCTAGTACCCGCATGCTCAGCTTGTAATAAAGCGAAGCTTGCAAGCGCTCCGGCAAGTGCGGATGACTCAGCTCTTCATCCATACTTCGACCGTATTCAAGATGACCGTTGGCTACATGGGGTAGTCGTTGAGGGGGGGCCGGCGGTTGTGAAGTTTCGAGTCCAAGCTCCGGCTCACTGGGCCGCTCAACTCACAAACCGTGTTCAATTGCATTTCGACGGGCTGAATCTTGGAGATCTCTACTCAGCAGAGGCGGCGGAGGAACTTTCGTCCATTCGTCTTCAGCTGACTAATATCCACCGTACCGAAGGCATGCAGGCTGTTAGGGAGGAACTCTTGGCTCGCGGTGAAAGTGCCGCTGCCTCTCAGTTGAACGGTTGGCGCGCAGTCAGCTATGAAAGCTTTGCGATGAGTGACTGGTTTTGCGATGGCGGATTCGCTTTAGTCTAACGAAAAGCTTTTCGCATCGAACTCCGTGGGAAGGATCACTAGCTCTCTCTTTTGAGATGATAGCCAAACTTACCCCGCGCATCGCCCGCAACGGTAATCGGAGAGGCAATGGAGGCGGTAGATTGCGGGGCGGGTGTGATCTCCTGATCTGGAGATCCGGGATGAGGGGCTGGACTTACCTTACCCCGGGGTCACTGCGTTGAGAGAGACCTGCCAAGCTGCACCTAGGTTTGCATTCAAAAAATTCACAAAAACGCGGCATATCTGCGTAAATAAATAATTCTATATTATTTTAGTGTTGTGTAGATTTACACACCTACACAACACTAAGTAAACCCAGCGGAGTAAGGGTTCTCGTCAATTTCCATGATGCCTCTCCGTGTCGGTGCGCGGGATTGCGCGCTTGAACGTGAGAGAACCTGTGTACCTACGAATGCCTTCTATTGGACGAATGGGAACCATTAAAAAACCGGCTGGCTGGCCGGGTTTTGCCTGTCAGTCCTACAAACGCAGGGATCAGTCAGAACATGTTGACCATCACAGTAAACTGATTCCTATTGCTCGTTTGAAAGCCTTGCTGAATTCCAGGGCATGTTTCAAAGCAGAGATTCCACGACAGCCGAGTCTTAGCGTATCGGTTGCATCTGGATGGCCATGTCCAGCGCGTTGATTGCACAGAGACTTGTGTACTTACGACTGCCCCTGCCGGCGAGTACGAAAACCGTGTCGGCCGTTTCGAAGAAGCAGCCTTCTACAGAAGTCGCAAAATGCGTTCTGAACTGGCTTTGCTCAGCAAGTTTTTGAGCGCTGTCGAAAACCATATTTTGGATGTACAAGATGGTGGGTACCAACCCTTGCCCTTCCATCTCCCGCTGACACTCATCCTCAAGCATCAAATCGAGGAGCATCCACTGACGTACCACGCAGCTGCGCTTTTCAGGGAATGATTCCATTGCGGCCTGCTTCAGTGCCCCGTCGTCTAGCCCTGAACCACCCACAACAGTGGCCGGCCCAAAAAACAAATCCCCCAACAACTCAACATCTGTAACGCTCATTTTTTTCATTGCCACTCAAACCTGCCGCTCTCCCCCTGCACACGCGAAGAGGAGCTATTTGCAAGATGCCCTTCCCCTCGCCAACCTGATTTCCACAGCGAGATTTTGAAAAAAGCGTCGAGCCAAAAAAACGCTCAGTGATAAACGCGATTCATATAAATATTGCTTCCTCCAGGAACCCAACTGACCACCACGTAGAGGCTGCCGGCGACGGTTCTGAACAACGAATAGCCGTTGATGAACAGTACGTCCGTGATCCTCGACGTCCGCATGCTGGTTCCTTCGCGAAATCGTCCAGTGGTATCGCCATAAACCGTCCCCATCAGCACAGGTGGGCCATCGATGGCGGCGAAGAGGTATGCCGTGACCGGCATTCCGAAATCCTTTTCCATTGCCACAGCGACGGCTGACGGGACGGATGCAGCACTCCGCTGATCAAACATCACGCCGAACTGTCACCTGGGGTGGAACGCTCAAACCACCTAAGCCTTCACCGATGCCATAGATCATTCAGATCGTCCTTCTTTCTCAAAAATGGAGTTACGCGGATCACGCTCACAGGCCCTCCCTGAGCACACATGGTCGCTGTCCACGCATTTTGTTTGGCCGACACAACCAGTCAACGCGACCTGGTTGAAGTCTTCGAACAAAGGGATCGATGGGAACGCGTTGCTCAGACGTGGTCTGCATCCCGATCTCGATTTACAGCTAAATTGAATGATCTGAAGACAGGCACGCGACCGAGTCTCCAGGAATGACGTCGCACGAACGGGCCATCAGATCCATTCGATATGAATATATACATTTGAGTGGATCATGGCAATCGCGGCATACAGCTCTGTTTTTACGGAACGGAAAAATGGCTGTCCGCACTGCATTTGCCGTAACGCTGAAGCTCTTGCGAGCAAAACGTGATCTCACGCAGCAAGAGCTGAGCAAGAAGGTCGATCAATCGCATGTAAGCCGCATCGAAAATGAAAAAACCTCCCCTAGCCTGGAGGCCATCATTGAGCTCGCCGACGCATTGGAGATCAGTCCTGTTGCCCTGATGGCAATCGTGTGTGGGGTACATCACGAGTTGAGCGCTGGCGACATCCTGAAGACTGCCGAAAAGGATCTGAAATCCCTCGCGCTAATGAAAGGGTCAATCCCATTGGAAATTGAACAACCCATTCACCCTCGCATTACTGCGGCAGCCCAAGCACGAGAGGCTGTCCGGACGCTCAAGGAGAAAGGTCTTTCGCGGGCTGAAGTTGCTATGAAGCTGGGGATGGCAAAGACCACTGTTCAGCGCCATTGGAATCGTTCGGACTGAGCTTTTTGCTCTTTCATGATAATGCCCTCGCCCGCTGGACATTCCAGACCATCATCGAACCACTGCTATGCTTTTGCTCTCTATCCGAACGGAGTCGAATCATGGCCGAGCAATATTCCCTTCCAGACATTTTGGCCAGGCTGTACGAAAACCAACTGGCGATCGAAGCAGCGCTAATGGAGCTTGTGCTGCTGGAGGAGCAGCGCGGGTCATCTGAAGCTTGTGAGAACGCCCGTGGCGCGCTTGAAAGGATTGGTGAGAACGCTGGGCATATCAAGCAGGGGATTGCCAGACTGGGGGGAAATCCGAGAACGTCGATTTAATGACCATCTTTGCAGCGGATTTCAGCTAACCTCGAATTTCGATTCTATCCGAGAACACCTCTACCGAAACCCCAACCCTTCCACTGCGGCCATTCGGCGTTAGAGGCATGTCAATGCTTGATGTTTGCGCTCACATCAATGTCGGCAATGTTGCAATATCCCCCTCGCACCTCGTACATCCATCAAAGCATTCCATGATCAAGGCGTTTGCTGGCAACTGTTCTATCGCAAGCAAGGCATCAACACAGACTCAGCCAGCGTTGTAGGTACGAACCGCATCAGGGTAGGATTCCGACCGATTGCAGTCCCTCCTGACGACATAATTGCCTTGTTTAACCCTTGAAGTTGAATTGCCCTCACCCGTCTCCCGTTTCACGTCATTACGTCGGATCGAGATGGCGAATCTTCTCAAAGTCCCCTTCCCGATGGGGGCCAACATACAACAGGAAAACGTAGTAGCCCGACGCTAGGTCGACAGCCTAGAAATAGATCCGGGGCAGTTCTGGGGAGTAGTAGCATCCCTTTTCTTCAGGTGAATGCAGGACGTCTCCTTATGCACCTACCTTCCATTCAGATAGATCTCAAGCTGGATGCTGTCTCCGCCGGACTGACTCTAGGCATGCCTCCCGCACACCCTTAGCACTACCCCCTCCAGATGGCCAGGCAGATAGTCTTGAATTCGCCATCACCATAAACATCAGCAACGATGTCTGGCAGTACTGCTGCGCTCTGATTGAAGAACGTAGCGGCCTCACTTGACCGCCCCTGAGCGCATAAAATTTTCGTGGCATTGATTGCCACGAATCGGCGTGTTTGACCCTCAGTGGGGTTAAGCTTCCACGCTTGGCCGATGCTGGTTAATGCGGCATTGAATTGTTGTGTTTTGAATTCTGAATAGGCTTTGAAATTCCATGCCAACGCGTCGCCAGGATCATTGGCGACCGCATTGCTAAAACTCTGCAAGGCGTTCTTCCAATCATTTTTTCGAACGTACGCTCGACCTTCCGACATGGCAGATTTGGTCTGCTGCCCTCCTACGGTCGTCTCGGCAAATGACGTGACAACGAGCGGTGGCACTGGGTTGTCATGCTTCGCCTGATCAACCTGCGGTGCAGAACTTGTATCCGAGCCCCGGGCAGCTTGGCGCTCCGTCGATAGCCGCTCTCTCATAGCGTGCATTTGAGGGATGAGCAAATCCGCTTCCGTCGGAAACGCAATCCTCACCAACGTGTTCAGCTTCAGTTCCAACTCAGGCTCGGGCGACATGATCATATCGATATGATCCCTCAGAAACTTGACGCGTGCAGCGTTCCTTTCCTGCTCCAGGGTACTTTGCTTTAGGTGGAGGTCATCAACCCTATGCTGCAACTCTGCTTCTTGCTTCCGAACTTCAAGCTTGAGTCGCTCATCGTCACGGGCATTACTCGTCATGAACTGGAGAGCTGTAATTGCAATAGGGATGACAGTTACCCCAAAAGTAATCCATCTAAAGCGGTTATCCGACCTGAACCTTATTTCATCAAGCTTTAGTCTTTCGAGTTCGATGCCTTGATCGGGCTTATGCTGATCCAATCACGTTTCCCCATTTCAGCAAGTGATCAAATGTTGTTGGAGGATCGATTACTTATACTGCCTCTTGCGTGAGTGCGAGCAGGTAGCGGGGTATTGACCATCTATGCCTCTTTCCCACCCACTTCGCCTCTCCGGTCATTGATGGCAGAACAATGGCGCCAGAATACCGATGACCGAAATCGATTGCCATTGATGCCAGTGCACTTACTGTTGGACTGCTGAGCCTGGGGTTGCCGGCCTAGAACTTCGCGCTTTCTTGGGAGCGAGTGCCTGAGTGGCCGCTACGAGTCTGTCTACATGTCAGCGGCGACGCAGAGCAGGTCATCCTTCGATGAGCATCATCAGATGTTTATCCGATGAAGCATCTTGGTGACTTCATCCCCGCCACTCCCAAGCCCATGGGGCAAACTACGTACGCCTCCCCTACCATGCCTTGATCCTGGCACATCTGCCTTTGCAGCTAGATGCCCCATGCCAGCGAGCCTGTCTCCATACAAGCAGCTTCACTCAGTCAGGCAGGCCGTGCTATGAACTGGTAAGATGCGCCGCGTTATTACTTAAGAGGATTGTTTCATGGCCACTAACCGCTCCCAGCGTCTGCGCAAAAAGCTCTGTGTAGACGAGTTCCAGGAATTGGGCTTCGAGCTGAACCTGGATTTCAAGGAAGATCTGTCTGAAGAAGCCATCGACGCTTTCCTCGAAGCATTCATCAAAGAAGCCATGGAAGCCAACGGCTTGGGCTACGTCGGCGGCGACGACTTCGGTCTGGTTTGCCTGCAGAAACGTGGTTCGGTCTCCGAAGAGCAGCGTGCAGCTGTTGAAGCTTGGCTGAAAACCCGCTCCGAGCTGACCGAGATGACTGTAAGCCCGCTGTTGGACGTTTGGTACCCGGAAAAGCCGATTAATCCGGTAGCTTGATGTTCAAAGGGCCATCCATCGTGATGGCCCTTTTGGTTTCTGCCTAAGGCAACGCTCCCCTTGTTGCCAAACCGAGCCCCCAGCGGATTCCCTCCTGCCTGAAACATTCCTCCCTGCGCTCTCACGCCTAATCCCGCAGAAACCCTGAGCTAGATGATGGCGAGGTCAAGTGCATCGCTCACCTCTTGAACCTTTGTCACCTATCCCAATATCACGCTGCCTAGAACAGGTCGCTCACCGGAACAAAAACTAAGCCAGTCTCAGCGGCAGCACGAACCTTACGGTCAATGACGTCTGCAAAAGGTACCTGCTTCTCCAGAGCATCATGGATATCCTTACCCGAAATGCAGACCAAGCTTTTTTTACGTCCGAACGCTTCCAAACCAACATCAGTGAAGCCGTAATAGCTGATGAATACTCCTCGCGCCCAAGCGGCCTTTTCATTGATCTTGCCCTGGAGGATGTGAAGCTCTCCTGCGCCGACAGGATTGACCACCCACTTCGCCTCAACGAGATAGATATTCCCTCGATATTGGAAGCTCCCGTCAATTTGCTCACCAGTGTTTCTGAACGGCGCACGAGGTTGGAGGTTGGAGGCTTCGAATAACTGCTGCAGGAAGGCCTCAAACGCGTATCCGCGAGCTTGAGGTGCAAGCTTATGAATATCCAATAATGACTGTTTCAACTGAGCCGCATGATCAATGCTGACATGCCGCACCGCAGCGAAGGGATCGCGCACGACATCACTACTTGGTGTGCCAGACTCCAAGCCTTGGATCAGGGTCAAGAAGCGTCCCTCGGCATTCACTACTGTGTCGTCTTTGCTCTGGTTGGACAAGGTTGCCTGGCGATACTGCCATAGAGCTTTCAGCGCTCGAACACAGGTTGGAGTGTCCGCAATCGCAAGGAAATTGCGAAGACGTCTGGCCTTGGACGTCCCCTCCGCAGCGAAGAGCGGGTCATCAATGTCGATCTCCAGTTCCCCAAGGAAGAACTGGCCGAATGTACGATTCGAGAAGTCCAACACGTATCCCTTTTCCATCTCGAAGAGGAGATCCAACAGTTTCATATCCAACGGTTTTATCTTCGGCATCCGACGAGTCCTTGATCAAGCCAGCGAGCCGAGCATACGACAATCTAGGAATAACGTAGAGCGACCAAGAGGAGGATCCTCATTCTCGGAGGTGCTTGATGTGTAAAAATTTGGGATGCCTAAGCCATGAACTGGAAAGAATGCATTATCGATCAAAAATCTCTGTTAGCACGAAGGGATACATGTCGAGTGTGCTGACAGGCTTAAGCAATTCGTTGACGCATGGAAATCCGAACGATAGGGGTGATTGTGTCCACTCAAAAACAGGCGGACACCATCTCCCTTAATGCTGGACTTTCGCCGGACGCTTACCGTTCAAACGCCCCACCCGCCGCAGAATAGGCATCTGCAACGGGCACAGGTCAGGGAGAGCTCATTCTCACCAGAGTTTAAAAAAATTGATCAGTTTCAAAAGCGTTGTCACCACGCTAAGGACGGCCAGAATACGTTTTAAGTACACCCTGCATTTCTTCATCTTGGACGATTGAGGTGGCTGCCGGAGGCGCTGATAAATGCGTTGGCGGGGTACAGACAAATGTAAAGGGCAGCGCTTATTAGAGCGCGCACCGCAAGTGCAAAGCTTTCTGATGGGCATGATGGTGCCTGTTCGAATTAGTTCCGACGAGGTTCTTTGTTCGCAGATTTTCGAAAAGGCTTAGCGGAGGCGATGCTTGAAACCGCTCATCTCTGGGCCGTCAAGGAAGAGAGGAACAGTGAGTACAGCCCGAAGAGCACGGGACTGGAGTTTAATTATGTAAGCAAGGATGATTCGGAAAAACGCGAGGATGCGCTTCCTGAAGCTGTGCAGGGGTGAATCGGGATCAGGCTGGCCCGCTTCACTTAGAAGTGTGTCTAGAGCGCGCAGCCGCTCCCCCCCCCCACCAATCAGGCCGATAAGACCGACGCAAACTAAAGAGCCATTCGGTACACCATGGCGCTCAAAGTAGGTCTTGGGTTTCTGTGATTTCTCGACCGCGGATTCAATAAACTGGGCCATATGAGCCCGTAACCGTTCACGCGCACGCCAGGCGAATTCAGCTTTCAACTGAGCCGTAACGGCGTCCAGTCTACGTCGACCGTGTCGCCTGAAGCGTACAGGTCGTACTGATGATGAGTGATCGTCCATAAGGACTCCCTTGTGATGTCACGTGGGAAACCTTACTCACTCACCCTCAATTCCACAAATCATTTTCGCTCTGCCAAGCAGCCATCCATTACCGACGCTCCCTGCCCTGAGAGGTTAGTGAGTCGACGAGGAGATATGGCACAGGGCAGAGCGCCGTCCGACAAGGCCCTCGTGTGAATGACGCGTTTAGACGTTCACAAAGCCCGGCAACCGGGATTGCATGAGATACGCCTGCATGGGCATTTGCATGGACATGGGCGTGGGCATCGGTAGAAGCAGTGAAGCGATGCTGTCTGTCACCGTGTTTGCTGCGACTAACACAAGGAGTAGTTCGCAACAGCGTTGAGTCTAGATGAGGCAGTAAGTCTTCCCAGAGTACAGAGATTAGGGATGTGATGCTCGCTGAGGATGCGGAGCTGGCTGGGCTACCGGAGCATACCCCAAGGGCGTGATCAGCTGAAGATGATTTGATGCTTGCGGGGGGATCTTGGGAAAGGAGAGGGCAGATTACGAAGATAGAGCGTGAATCGTTTTTGACAACTTTTTAACTATTTTTCGCTAATCAGCAAAACTTGGAATTCATCAACGCACAGTTTTTTGCGCAGACGCTGGGAACGGTTAGTCGCCATTGGAACAATCCTCTTAAGTAATAACGGCCGGCACTTTACCAGTTTAAGCGGTCAATTGCCCGACTCTCTGGGTACGGTGGCCGACCGCCTGTAAAAAAAATAACGAAATGGCCGCCCCGGGCAAGGCACAAGCTGTTACACCTTGGGGCATAATGCCGACACTTTCATGACCACTGAGGGCTTTTTCATCCATGTCCTCGTTATTTTCCCCCTCTTGTGCAGGGTTTTATTTCAGATGATCAAATCGTTGCGTCCACTGTTTCTCGCCGGCCTGATTCTACCCCTGGCCCTGCCGGTTTCTGCGGCCACCATCAACACTGCCCTCACCCCTAACGTCGAAAAAGCCCTCAAGGCCAGCAAGCTGCAGCAGACTGCGCTGTCGCTGGTGATGATTCCGCTCGACGGCCCGGGCAATCCGACCGTTTACAACGCCGACGTCTCGGTCAACCCGGCCTCGACCATGAAACTGGTCACCACTTACGCCTCGCTGGAAATGCTCGGCCCCAACCATCAATGGAAAACCGAGTTCTACACCGACGGCGACCTGAGTGGCGGCATCCTCAACGGCAACCTGTACCTCAAGGGCGGCGGCGATCCGAAGCTGAACATGGAGAAACTCTGGCTGCTGATGCGCGACCTGCGCGCCAACGGCGTGACCCAGGTCACCGGCGACCTGATTCTCGACCGCAGCTTCTTCATCCAGCCGCAACTGCCCGAGTTCAACGACGACGGCAATGACGAGAACAAGCCGTTCCTGGTCAAACCCGACTCGCTGCTGGTCAACCTCAAGGCCCTGCGCTTCGTCGCGCGCAATGACGGTGGCCGGGTGCTGATCTCGGTGGAGCCGCCGATTGCCAGCGTGCGCATCGAAAACACGGTCAAGGCGCTCAACTCCAAGCAATGCACCGGCGGCGTGCGCTACAACCCGGTGACCCAGCCTGACGGCAGCGTGACCGTGACCGTCGCCGGCCAGTTGGGCGATGGCTGCAGCTCGCAGACTTACCTGTCGCTGCTCGACCACGCGACTTACACCGCCGGCGCCGTGCGCGCGATCTGGAAAGAACTGGGTGGCAGCATCCAGGGCAAGGATCGTCTCGCCGCGACCCCGAGCAGCGCCAAATTGCTGGCCCGTGCCTACTCGCCGGATCTGGCGGAAATCATCCGCGACATCAACAAATACAGTAACAACACCATGGCCCAGCAGCTGTTCCTGAGCCTTGGTCAGAAATACCGCAACGAAGCCGACGGTGACGACGCCAAGGCCGCACAACGCGTAGTCCGCCAGTGGCTGGCGAAGAAAGGCATCACCGCGCCGCACCTGGTGATGGAGAACGGTTCCGGGCTGTCGCGTGCCGAACGCGTCAGCGCCCGCGAAATGGCCAACATGCTGCAAGCCGCCTGGCACAGCCCGTACGCCGCCGAGTACATCAGCTCGCTGCCGATTGCCGGCACCGACGGCACCATGCGCAAACGCCTGAAGACCACCGCGATGCGCGGCGAAGCCCACGTCAAGACCGGCACCCTGAATACCGTGCGCGCGATTGCCGGCTTCAGCCGCGACGTCAACGGCAACACCTGGGCGGTGGTGGCGATCCTCAACGACAAGGCCCCGTTCGGCGCGTCGTCGGTGCTGGATCAGGTGCTGCTGGATCTGTACAAGCAGCCGCGCCTGCCGCAGACCGCTTCAGCGCTGTAAGCCACCCTTAAACCTGTGGAAGCAACTCTCTGTGGCGAGGGAGCTTGCTCCCGCTGGGCTGCGCAGCGGCCCCAATGATTTTGTGAGCGCTACGCACTCAAGCGGGAGCAAGCTCCCTCGCCACAAGGGCTCACGCGGCTCACTTGTCAGATCTGATCAGCTCATCTGCTCCACCCGGTCACGCCCGCCCTGCTTCGCCGCATACACCCCCGAATCCGCGCGCAGCAGCAGCGCATCCGCGCCCTCCCCCGGGCGCCAGCTGGCGATGCCGAAACTGGCCGTCACCACCCCGACCACATCCACCGGCGCACTGCGCAGGCCTTGCCACAACTCCACCGCCAGGATGTACGCGTGCTCGCCGTCGATGTCCGGGCACAGCACCATGAACTCTTCGCCGCCCAGACGACAGAACACATCGGTACGCCGCAAACGATGGCCGATGCGCTCGCACACCGCCTGCAGCACCCGGTCGCCCACGGCATGGCCGTACTGGTCGTTGATCCGTTTGAAGTGGTCGATGTCGAGCATGATCACTGACAGCTCGCCGCCGCCGCGCTCGACCCGGGCCATTTCGGTGGTCAGGCGTTCCTGGAAGTAGCGGCGGTTATGGATGCCGGTCAGCGAGTCGGTGACCGACAGCGCCCGCAATTCCTCTTCCACCCGTTTCAAGTCGGAAATGTCCGAGATGTAGCCGTGCCACAGCACGCCGCCGCCCGGCAGCTCTTCGGGCGTCGCCTCGCCGCGCACCCAGCGCAGGCCACGCTCGGGCAACTGCACACGGTATTCCTCGCGCCATGGGCTGAGGCTGTCCGCCGAGGCGCGGATCGAGCTGCGCACTCGCGAGACGTCTTGTGGATGGATACGGGTGAAAATCGCCTCGGCATTGAGCAGCAGCACGTCCGGCTCCAGCTCGTAGATCTCGCGGATGCCGTCGCTGGCGTAGATCACGCTGAAGCGCCCGTCGAACTCCATCTTGAATTGGTAGATGCCGCCGGGCACATGGGCGCTGAGCTTTTTCAGCAATACATCGCGCGCCGCCAGCGCTTCGTGCACGCGCTTGCGCTCGGTGATGTCGATGCAGATCGCCAGATGCCCGACCCACAAACCCTGCTCATCGAGCACCGGGGTGGCGAGCATGTTCACCGGCAGATGACTGCCGTCGCTGCGCACCAGCGTCCACTCGCGCGCCTCGTGACCGCCGACCTCGCCGCCCTCGACCAGCATCGCGTGGCAGGTCGGAATGCTCTTGCCGTAACGCGCACTCAACTCCGCCGAACGCGCGGCCAGCTCTCGCGGCAGATGCAGGTTTTCCAGGGTCATGTGCCCGACCACATCGGCGCTGCTGTAGCCGAGCATCTGTTCGGCGCCAGGGTTGAAGGTGTTGATCACCCCGCGCAGGTCGGTGGCGATGATTGCCACCTGGGTCGCGGCATTCAGCACGCCGCGCAACTGACCGTGGGTGCCGCGCAATTCCTGCTCGCGGGCGTGCAGTTCCTGGGTGCGCAGTTCGACCATGCGCAAGGCGCGCTGGCGTTGACTGACCAGCACGTAAAGCAGTGCGCTGAGCAACAGGCTCAGCAGCGCCCCGAGCACCACCAGGCTGCTGATCGACGAATGGTTGGCCTGCAGAAACGCTTCGCTGGGCTGAATGTCCACTTGATAGTCATGGTCGGCCATGCGCAACAACTGCGTAGCCGACAGATCACTGGCCCCCGCTTTGTTGGCCGACTCGTAAAGCACTTCATGCTGATCGTCGGTGGACAGGTCGAGAATGCGTACGTTGAGGAAATCCTGGTGCTCCTCCGGCAGTCCGTCGGCCAGCAACTGCTGCATGCTGATCACCGCCATCACATAGCCTTGCGGCGGCCCTTTCGGCGCCTCTTCACGGGTGACCGGCGCCAGCAGCAAGACGCCCCGGGCATACGCCGGATCAATCCCCACCAGATGCAATGGCTGCGACACCACCATGTGCCCGCTGCGGTCGGCGCGTTCCAGCGTCGCCCGGCGCAACGGTTGCGCCAGCAAGTCGTAACCCAGCGGCGTGGGCAAGCGGCTGAGGCTCTGGGTGTAGATCACCGGGACGTATTCGGGGCGATCAGCGGCGGTCTGCAACTGATCGTCAGCGGTCAGCTCACGAAAGGTGAAGGTGCTGAAACCTTCGTTACGCACGGCCTGTTCGACCGCCGCGCGTTCGGCACGGCTGACCCGCGGCGCATAGGAATAAGCCTGAGTGCGTAACAGAAGCGGTTTGGCATAGCCGTCGAATTCGCTGCGTGAGACCGAATCGGAGTTGGCGAAGAAACGGCGCAGGCCGTCGAGACGCTGTTCCTGATCCTGGAAACGTTCTTCGATGCGGCTGTAACGCTCATTGGCCAGCAGCTGGAAGCGTTGGCGCAGTTGATGGTGAAACTGATTGAGGGTGGCCCAGGCGAGCAGCCCCGTGAGAATCCCGCCGGCGAGCAATACCAGCAGCGCGACCAGCCAGGCCGAGACGTCTTCGCTGATAAAACCCAGAATCTTTGGGCGCACGGGGTGCAACGACATAGGGGCAACTCACGACGCCATTGTTTCGGGGGGAAAACCCCATTGGCCATGAGTTGAGTTATAGCTATTAGCCATTAATTTGGCTAGCGCTGATCGGATCCAAGAGCCTTTAAAAATCAAGGCTCTGTGGATCCAACCCGCCCAAGCGTCAACGAGCCGTGATTTTCCAGGCGCGGTGGATCTTGGTGTTACGCGCAAAATCCGGATCGATGGTCTGCGCGCTGATTTCCTCGACCGCGTAACGCTCGGCCAGGTTCTCCTCCAGCTGGAACTTGCGGAAGTTGTTGGAGAAGTACAGCACGCCCCCCGGCGCCAGACGTGCCATGGCCAGGTCGATCAACTGCACCTGATCACGCTGCACGTCGAAGATGCCTTCCATGCGCTTGGAGTTGGAGAAGGTCGGCGGATCGATGAAGATCAGGTCGTACTCGTCGCGACTGCTTTCCAGCCACGCCATCACGTCGCCCTGCTCCAGACGGTTCTTGTCGGAGAAGCCGTTCAGCGACAGGTTGCGCCGCGCCCAGTCGAGGTAAGTCTTCGACAGGTCGACGCTGGTGGTGCTGCGCGCACCGCCCTTGGCCGCGTGCACGCTGGCGGTCGCGGTATAGCAGAACAGATTGAGGAAGCGCTTGCCGGCCGCCTCTTTCTGAATGCGCATGCGCATCGGCCGGTGATCGAGGAACAGCCCGGTGTCGAGGTAGTCGGTGAGGTTCACCAGCAGCTTGACGCCGCCTTCGCTGACCTCATTGAACTTGCCCTGCGCCGCCTGACGCTCGTATTGCTTGGTGCCGCTCTGCCGCTCGCGGCGTTTGACCACCACGCGGCTCTTGTCGACGTTCAGCGCCTGCGGGATCGCCGCCAAGGCGTCGAACATGCGCGCCGAGGCCTTTTCCGGATCGATCGACTTCGGCGCGGCGTATTCCTGCACGTGCACCCAATCGTGATACAGGTCGATGGCCATGGCGTATTCCGGCATGTCGGCATCGTAGACGCGGTAGCAGTCGATGCCCTCGCGCTTGACCCACTTGCCCATCGCCTTGAGGTTTTTCTGCAGGCGGTTGGCAAACATCTGCCCGCCTTCGCTCAGGCGCGGCTGCTCGATCACTGGCGCCGGGGCTGGCGTCGGTTTGATCGGGTTGCCGTTCTTGTTGAACTTGCGCTCTTGCGGCTCGTTCGGCGCCTGATCGTAGGCCGCTTGCTCACGCTCGGCCTGACGCTGTTCCGGGGTACGCCGTTCGCCGGTGACGAACTGGTCCGGCAGCACCTTGATCAGCAGCAGTTTGCACGGCAGCGCGCCGTTCCAGAACGAATACTGCTTGTGGCTGCGAATGCCCATGCGCTTGCCCAGATCCGGCGCACCGGTGAACACCGCCGCTTCCCAATTCAGGCAGGCCTGACGCAGACGCTCGCCAAGGTTCTGATAGAGGTACAGCAGGCTGGCTTCGTCACCCAGACGCTCGCCGTACGGCGGGTTGCAGATCACCAGACCTTTCTGGTTCTGGTCCGGGCGCGGCTCGAAAGTCGCGACTTCGCCCTGATAGATCTTGATCCACTCGCTCAGACCGGCACGCTCGACGTTGTTGCGGCCCGGTTGAATCAGGCGCGGGTCGGCTTCGTAACCGCGAATCCACAGCGGTGGCTTGGCCAGACCGGCAGCGGCACGTTCAACCGCTTCTTCATGGAGCTTTTTCCACAGCGCCGGAACGTGACCCAGCCAGGCGGTGAAGCCCCACTGCTCGCGACGCAGGTTCGGCGCCATGTCGGCGGCGATCATCCCCGCTTCGACCAGGAAGGTGCCGACGCCGCACATCGGGTCAGCCAGCGCGCCGCCTTTGGCCGCAATGCGCGGCCAGCCGGAACGGATCAGGATCGCTGCCGCGAGGTTTTCCTTCAGCGGTGCCGCGCCCTGCTGCAGGCGGTAGCCACGCTGGTGCAGGCTGTGGCCGGAAAGGTCGAGGGACAGGATCGCTTCACCGCGATCCAGGCGCAGGTGAATGCGCAGATCCGGGTTGAGTTTGTCGATGCTTGGACGGTCGCCCTGCGGAGTACGCAGCTTGTCGACGATGGCGTCTTTGACTTTCAGCGCGCCGAAGTGGGTGTTGTCGATGCCCGAGCCGTGGCCGCTGAATTCAACGGCCAGAGTGCCGTCAGAGAGCATGTGATCCTGCCACTCGACGTCAAGCACGCCGTGGTACAGGTCTTCGGCGTCTTTCATCGGGAAACGCTTGAGCACCAGCAACACCCGGTTGGCCAGACGCGACCACAGGCACAGGCGATAAGCGGCTTCCATGGTCGCCATGCCACGCACGGCGGAGGTGTGCTCGCGGGCCTCTTCAAGGCCAAGCCCGACGGCTTCCTCGATGAGCAGGCCTTCAAGGCCTTTGGGGCAAGTGAGGAAGAGTTCAAAACGGTCGGACATGGTATTTCCAGAGCCTTTGGCTAGTGAACCGGCAACGCATTGCCGATCCGGTTTTCAATCAGGCGCTTTTCTAAAAGAGCGCCCGCGTGGCACGAAGGTGTGCCGTTCCATCCCCGCTGCTCGGGTTGAAAGAGCTTAGATGCAAGGACAGTTATTAAAGTTGATGAAACAAGATGACTCAAAGCAACCCTTCGTCGAATATTACCCCAGCGTAAACGTGGGTCATTCTCACTAAAGGATTAACCCCATCATCCAGTGCGGGGCCGATCATACCGGGGTTTGCTGAAAAAAAGTTCATGAAACCGGTGGTTACTTATGGCTGTAGCACTATTTTCGTTACGTCCTTATGACAAAACGATCATTCCCTCGGTGTGACTCATTGGTTAGAACTGACCACAGGTTGACGTCGCAACGGCGTCAACACCTTGGCTCGCCACGCCGGCAGCGAGCCGCACCACGGCAGAGTTTTTCTGCCAGGACCTCGGTTGAGGTCGACGCGACACAAACAGTCAACAAGTGAGGGAAACACCCTATGAGAAGACTTAAGCGTGATCCGTTGGAAAGAGCATTTTTGCGCGGATATCAATATGGCGTTGGTGGCAAATCCCGCGAGCTTTGCCCATTTACTCTACCGTCGGTACGTCAAGCCTGGATCAACGGCTGGCGAGAAGGACGCGGCGACAACTGGGACGGTATGACCGGCACTGCGGGGATCCACAGACTCAACGAACTTCACGCCGTCGGCTGACACAGGGCACTTATTGCAACACGACAATCTGAATTTTTAGCGACTTACCATGCACGTCCTTCCCGGACGGCGGGCTACGGCCCAGGGGCTCCTTCGAGGAGCCCTTTTTTATGCCTGCCCCGGACGATACAGACTCCCTGTGGCGAGGGGATTCATCCCCGATGGGCTGCGAAGCGGCCCCGAATCCATCCACCCAAGTGTGCCAGGCGAACGGCGGAAGCAAATTTTACGACTGCTGCGCAGCCGATCGGGGATAAATCCCCTCGCCACAGAGCCCTCAAAAAACCTCAGCGCAGCGCGGCGATCGCGTCTACCGATTCACGAATCAGCGCCGGGCCCTTATAGATGAAGCCCGAGTAAATCTGCACCAGGCTCGCACCCGCGGTGATCTTCTCCGCCGCGTGCTTGCCCTCAGTGATGCCACCGGCCGCGATGATCGGCAACCGACCACCCAGCTCAGCCGCCAACACCTTCACGGTATGCGTGCTCTTCTCGCGCACCGGGGCGCCGGACAGACCGCCCGCCTCGTCACCGTGCTCCATGCCTTCGACGCCGACGCGACTGAGGGTGGTGTTGGTGGCGATCACCGCGTCCATCCCGGTTTCGATCAGCGCCTGAGCCACTTGCGCGGTTTCTTCGTCGGTCATGTCCGGAGCGATCTTGATCGCCAGCGGTACGTGCTTGCCGTGGCGCAGAGCGAGTTCGGCGCGACGCGTGGCGAGGTCGGCCAGCAATTGCTTGAGCGAATCACCGAACTGCAGGCTGCGCAGGCCCGGGGTGTTCGGCGAGCTGACGTTGACCGTGACATAGCTGGCGTGGGCATACACCTTGTCCAGGCAGATCAGGTAGTCATCCACGGCGCGTTCGACCGGGGTGTCGAAGTTCTTGCCGATGTTGATCCCCAGCACGCCCTTGTATTTGGCTGCAGCGACCCGCGCCAGCAGGTTATCCACACCGAGGTTGTTGAAGCCCATGCGGTTGATGATCGCCTCGGCTTCCGGCAGACGGAAGATCCGTGGTTTCGGGTTGCCCGGTTGCGGACGCGGGGTCACGGTGCCGATTTCGACGAAACCGAAACCCAGTTGCGAGAAACCGTCGATGGCCGCGCCGTTCTTGTCCAGACCGGCCGCCAGACCCACCGGATTCGGGAAGTCCAGGCCCATGACCGTCACCGGCACATTCGCCGGTTTCTTGCACAGCATGCCGTTGAGGCCCAAACGCCCACCCGCGCCGATCAGATCCAGCGACAGATCATGGGAGGTTTCCGGGGAAAGTTTGAACAACAGCTGACGGGCCAGGGTGTACATGGGCGGCGATGACTCGGGCGGCGAAAAGAGGCGGCGATTATAGCCGGCCAACGGTCCCTGGCGCGAGGCGCCAATGCCCTGTTGCTCAAATCGCAGGCAAAGAAAAGCCCGGCCTGAGCCGGGCTTTTCTCGTAGCGGCAGCTAATTACTTAGCTTGAGCTTCAACCTGCGCTTCTACGCGACGGTTAACAGCACGGCCAGCTTCAGTTTTGTTGTCAGCAACTGGGCGGGATTCGCCGTAGCCGATCGACTGAACGCGGGACGACTCAACACCGTACTGCTGGGTCAGAACCTGCTTAACGGCGTTTGCACGACGCTCGGACAGTTTCTGGTTGTAAGCGTCAGGACCGACGGAGTCAGTGTGACCTTCAACAGTGGTGTGAGTGGCTGGGTACTGCTTCATGAAGTCAGCCAGGTTCTTGATGTCAGCGTAGCTGTTTGGCTTGACGACCGACTTGTCGAAGTCGAATTTCACGTCCAGCTCTACACGAACAACTTCAGCAACTGCTGGGCAGCCATCAGCGTCAACAGTTACGTTGGCTGGGGTGTCCGGGCACTTGTCAACGTTGTCGCAAACGCCATCGTTGTCGCTGTCGGAGCAGACTTCAGCCGGAGCTGGAACTGGAGCAGCAGCTGGCTTGCCGCCGCCACCGAAGTTCACACCCAGACCAACCGATGGAGCGTAGTCCCAACGGCCGTTGTCCAGTTTGTAGTCAGCTTCTACGCCAGCACGGGCGAAGAAGTTTTCGGCGAAGTAGTACTTAACGCCAGCGCCAGCAGTCAGGAAAGTCGACTGGTCGCGACCGGTGTGGCCGTCAGCAGCTACGTTGGTCAGGTTGCCGTGCTTAACGCCACCTTCAACGTAAGGACGCAGAGCGTCGCCAGCGTTGTTGAAGTGGTATTGAGCGGTCAGACCGAAGTTGTCACCGCGCAGTTTCTGGCTGCCGGTACCGTCGTTCGAACGGGTGTGGTTGTTACGATCCCAGCCGAAGTTGATCGAGACGTCGTCGGTCAGGAAGTAACCGATTTTGGCGCCTGGGTTGAAGCCGTCTTCGACGTGATCAACACTGTCGTTGTACTGCTTCTTGTAGTTGATCTCGCCTTCAACTGCGCCTTGGCCTTGTGCCAATGCGCCGAACGAAGTAGCGGCAATAAGAGAACCAATGGCCAAGCCCAAGGTGTTTTTCAGTTTCATCCGTTAAATCCCCATCTGGTGATTGTGAAGCAGTCCCGCAAACCGGGGGACAACTCGGCGGCAAGTCTATCAGAACTTGCCTACACGTAAGAGATATTTGCGCTGAACTAAGTTTCAGCAATGCCTGCAAATTTCTCACGCAATTTGTCTAGAGCACGTTTGTACCGCATTTTTGTCGCACTCAAACCCATGTGCATGATGTCTGCGATCTCCTGAAATTCAAGCTCTGCGACAAATCGTAGCACCAGAATTTCACGGTCAATCGGGTTCACATACACCAGCCAGCGATCGAGTCCGCCCTTCTCCTCGGGTTTCGGCGCCTTTTCTTCCGACGCTTCTTCCAGCGGGTCCAGACTCAAGGCGTCCATCAAGCGACGCTTTCGCCGTTCCTTCCGATACTGCGTGATGCATTCGTTATACGTGATGCTGTAGAGCCAGGTTTTGAACTTCGATTTCCCCTCGAAGTTCTTCAGGCCGTACAACACCTTAAGCATCACTTCCTGACAGACATCGTCTGCGTCGCGATCGTTCCCAAGATATCTCGCACAAACGTTAAATAATGTTCGCTGGTAACGCCGCATCAGCTCTTCATAGGCGCGCGTCACGTGAAACAGCTCGGTATGCGAGCGCGCGACCAACTCCTCATCAGAGAGCTCACGGGGGTCATAGCGCGTGGATAGCGTTTGGGCTTTATTCAAAACAAGTCGTGCCGACAGTCAGGTCAATGTCCGCCGCACCCCTCTCAGGGCATTTTGCGGCGGCATACATTAGCAGGGTTTGCCGGGTTAGCGGCTACTCACATGCTGTTCCAGCAGGATCCGATTGGAGAGTGAGACTAGCTCACCCTCATCGGTCAGCAATGTGGTTTTAACCGTGCCGATCTCTTCGATCTGGCCTTCGACCTCGCCAACACGCACTTGTTGCCCAACCTGATACAACTCACGCACATAGATTCCCGCAAGAATCTGACCGGCAATTTCCCGGCTTCCCAAACCCATGGCCAGCGCAACGGCCAGACCAACGGTAATCAATACGATGACGATCACATGGTTCAGCAGGTCAGTCTTGACCTCAAGCTGACTGATCGCAACCGAGATGCTGATGATGATCACCAGCCCCTGTGCAATTCGGCCCAAACCCGAAGCGTAGTCCAGCCCTACGCCTTCTGCCGCTCCGCGCACCAGGCCGTTGGCCAGTTGCGCGAGCAAAACACCCACCAGCAACACCAGCGCGGCGCCGAAAACTTTCGGCAAATACAACGCCAGCATGTCCAGCGTAGCTGAAACTCGCTCAAGTCCAAGGGACTCTGCTGCAGAAACCAGAAAAATCAGCAGAACGAACCAGTAGACGATCTTGCCGATCAAGGTCGAGATCGGCACTTGCAGGCCGGCCCGCGACATCAACTTGGTCAGACCGGTGCCGCCCATCAGGCGATCGAGGCCCAGTTTGGCGAGCAATTTGGACAGCAAGGTATCGAGCAGCTTGGCCACCACGAAACCCAACAGCAGCACCACCAGTGCGCCGAACAGGTTCGGGATGAAATTGGCGACTTTGGTCCACAACGCAGTCATTGCAGTGACGAGGCTCTGAGTCCAGAGATCAAGTTCCATATTCAATCAGCCTTATCAGCAGTGCGTGCAGTAGTTTTACGAAGACGGGAAACCGGCGAAACGTGGGCCGATCCGTTATTCAGGGCGATCATCAGCGCGGGCAGCCAGCGGCCCAGCAGGCTGAACAGATCACCGGCGCCCACCTGGCGGTTGGCGGTTTTGAGTACGCGACCCAGGCATGCGTCGTCGTCACGGCTGGACGGCGAGGCGTTGAGCATGTCGCGCAAAGACTGTTCAAACGGATCGTGCATACGCACCTCTCGTGATGTCTGTGAAAGACGCGGGCAAATTTGGTCGGGTCACATGTTGCATATTCACACCCAGCGCAAACGGCGGAATAACCACCATTGACCGAAGGCCATCGCCAGCACCGTCAGACAGGCAATCAGGAAACCATAGGGGCTGCTCGAGAACGGAATCCCGCCCACGTTGATGCCCAACAGGCCGGTGAGAAAACTCATCGGCAAAAAGATGCAGGTGATAATGCCGAAGCGGTACATCGTGCGATTCATGCGCACGTTCAAACGCCGGTCTTCAGCCTCCAGCACAAGCCCCATGCGCTCTCGGGTCAATTCGAGCTCTTCGAGATAGCGCGTCAGGCTGTTGTTCAATTCGTTCCAGTAGTCGGCGTCATCGTCGACGAACCACGGCAGTTTTATCCGCGTGAGCTGTCCGAAAATTTCCCGCTGCGGTGCCAGAAAACGCTTCAGTCCGGCCGCCCTGCGGCGGATGTGCAAAATCGAGCCATGCTCGGGGGTATACCGTTCGTCGGCATCCAGTTTTTCTTCCTCTTCATCGACCAGTTCCGACAGGCACGTGACCAGATCCTGCACCTTGTTGGTGAGGAATTGCGCCAGATACAGGATCAGTTCAGAGGAGGTTTTCGGGCCTTTGCCTTCACTCAACAGCGCCAACAGTTCATCGGTGGCGCGCAGCGGACGCAAACGCAGAGAGATGACCCGTTGCGCCGAAGCGAAAATCCGCACCGAGACCATGTCTTCCGGCTCGGCACCGGGATTGAGATTGACCCCGCGCAGAAACAGCAACAGCTCGGCATCCGGCAACGGCAACAGGCGCGGCCGAGTGTTTTCTTCCAGCAGCAGGTCGCAGGCAAATTCATTCAGGCCGCTGGATTTGCGCAGCCAGGTCTGGGTTTGCGGATGGCTGCGATCCCAATGCAGCCACAGGCTCTCATGGGCCTGCAGCTGCAGATCGTCGAGGTCAGTCCGGGCAATCGCGCGCGCGCCACCTTTTCCGTCCAGCACCAGGGCATGCACCAGCCCCCACTGCGCGTTTTCTTCCTCGAACATCCGCATCCCTTTGTCGAAAACTTATTCAGGCATCTGCAGCGGACTCGGCGAGACGATCACGCCGTTGTTGTCCGCATAAATGTATTGGCCCGGGTGGAAAGTCACGCCGGCGAAAGTCACCGCTACGTTGAGGTCGCCGATGCCGCGTTTTTCGGTCTTCATCGGATGGCTGGCCAACGCCTGAACGCCGAGATCGGTCTGGGCAATAACGTCGACGTCACGGATGCAACCGTAGATGACCATCCCTTCCCAGCCGTTTTTCGCGGCTTTCTCGGCGATCATGTCGCCCAGCAACGCGCGCCGTAGCGAACCGCCGCCATCAACCACCAGCACCTTGCCATTCCCCTTGAGTTCAGCCTGCTCCTTGACCAGCGAGTTGTCTTCGAAACATTTGATGGTCACGATTTCGCCGCCGAAGGAATCACGGCCGCCGAAATTGCTGAACATCGGTTCCAGCACCTGCACCAGCTCCGGATAGGCGTCGCACAGGTCAGGCGTGAGGTAATGGTTCATCGAAAAACTCCTGTAAAAAGGAAGACGATCAAGGATGTCGCACTCTTTTGAAACGAGTCCCGGCGGTCGCTGTTTACCTTAGTTCATGCAATGGTCGCTGAACGAACCTGAACAAACGCTGAAACGTAATAGCTAAACAGCCACTAAATATGACCAGAACCGCACAATGCGTCATATCTTAGCCGCAAGCCGACCTGAACGAAATGCCCTTTTCAGAGACTGCGGCTCAGACCGCAGCGGCCAGATCGGGCTTGTCGCCGAGTAACGGCGTCTGCTGATCGTTCAGCCAGCGTGCCACCAACGGCCAAACTTCGGCCTGCGCCGCTTTGCTCACCAGCATCTCGACATGCCCGAAGTTGTCGCTGAAGCCCTGCTCGCGCCCCAGATTGACGAACTGTTTGTGCTCGGAGCCGATCTGCTCGAATAGCTTGCGACAGGCCCACGCCGGATCCTGATGATCGCCCGCTGCGGTCACGGCCAGCACCGGCACCTGAACCTCGCCCAGACCGGCCCACCAGTCCTTGTCCTTGTCGCCAAACCGCCCGAACAAGCCGTACCAGCGCATGCTTTCCAGCGCCAGACCGATCGGCTCGTCTTCCGGGCCGCGCTTGAGGCGCGAGCCAGACAACTGCGCGAAACGCTTGAGAATGAAGCGTCCACTCCACTCCACCGGTGGAATCTTCAGCGGCCAGTACGTGCGGCTGACTTGCGTGCCGAAAAACGCCGCAGAAGCCACCGCCGGTTCGCCAAGGTATTCGCCACCCAGCGCCGCTGCCAAGGTGATGCCACCCAGTGAATGGCCGATCCAGTGCGGCACCTGCCCACTCTGCTCGCGGACGAATGCAGCAATCGCCGGCAGATCGTAACGGGCGTAGTCGGCCACGCGGTTGCGCCGGTAGTCCTCATTGCGCTGCGACAGGCCGTGTCCGCGCATCTCCGGGATCCACACGTCGAAGCCCAGACGCGTCAGGTACGCGCCCAGTCCCAGGCCTTTGGGGGAAAACCAGAAGCGCCGGTTGGAAAAGCTGCCGTGCAGCAAAATCACCGGCACACCGCGAGGTGCCGTGTCATCGGCCATGCCCAAACGGGTCACGGCGATCTCCACGGACCAGTCCGGGCTGTTGCCGGGTTTGAGTCGATACACGTCTTCGCTCAGATCACCGCGACGTTCGGCGCTGATCAGAGCGACAGGAAACAGGTTGCTGCTGCTTTGCATAATGCTCTTGCACAAAAAAGGGCGGCATCTACAGGAGCCCGCCCTACTTCAATCTCAAAGCCCCCGACCTTTGTGGGAGCGGGCTTGCTCGCGAAAGCGGTGTATCAGCCAACATTTGTGGCGGATCTTATTCCGTCTTCGCGAGCAAGCCCGCTCCCACAGGGGAGGATGGCCGTTCACATATGGATCAAGCCTGCGCCTGACCTTCCGCGAGGAAGAACCAGGTTTCCAGCACGGAGTCCGGGTTCAGCGACACGCTTTCGATGCCCTGTTCCATCAGCCACTTGGCCAGATCCGGGTGGTCCGAAGGGCCTTGGCCGCAGATGCCGATGTACTTGCCGGCCTTGTTGCACGCGGCAATCGCGTTGGCCAGCAGCTTCTTGACCGCTGGATTACGCTCGTCGAACAGGTGCGCGATGATCCCGGAGTCACGGTCCAGGCCCAGGGTCAGCTGAGTCAGGTCGTTGGAACCGATCGAGAAACCGTCGAAGAATTCGAGGAATTCTTCAGCCAGGATCGCGTTGGATGGCAGTTCGCACATCATGATCACGCGCAGGCCGTTGTCGCCACGGGCCAGGCCGTTTTCGGCGAGCAGATCGACTACCTGACTGGCTTCGCCGAGGGTACGGACGAACGGCACCATGATTTCGACGTTGGTCAGGCCCATCTCGTTGCGCACGCGTTTCAGCGCACGGCACTCGAGTTCGAAGCAGTCACGGAACGATTCGCTGATGTAACGCGAAGCGCCACGGAAGCCCAGCATCGGGTTTTCTTCTTCCGGCTCGTACAGCTTGCCGCCGATCAGGTTGGCGTATTCGTTGGACTTGAAGTCCGACAGACGCACGATGACCTTCTTCGGCCAGAACGCTGCCGCGAGGGTGCTGATGCCTTCCACCAGTTTTTCGACGTAGAAGCCGACCGGATCGTTGTAACCGGCGATGCGCTTGTCGACGCTGTCCTTGATTTCCTGCGGCAGGCCGTCGTAGTTCAACAGCGCTTTCGGGTGGACGCCGATCATGCGGTTGATGATGAATTCCAGACGGGCCAGGCCGACACCGGCGTTCGGCAGCTGCGCGAAATCGAAGGCGCGGTCCGGGTTGCCGACGTTCATCATGATCTTGAACGGCAGCTCCGGCATGGCGTCCACGGAGTTTTTCTTGACGTCGAAGCCCAGCTCACCTTCGAAGATGTAACCGGTGTCGCCTTCGGCGCAGGACACGGTTACGCCCTGGCCATCCTTCAGCAGTTGGGTGGCGTTGCCGCAACCCACGACCGCTGGAATCCCCAGTTCACGGGCGATGATCGCCGCGTGGCAGGTACGCCCGCCACGGTTGGTGACGATGGCGCTGGCGCGTTTCATCACCGGTTCCCAGTCCGGGTCGGTCATGTCGGAAACCAGCACGTCGCCGGCCTGGACTTTGTCCATTTCCGAGACGTCCTTGATGATCCGCACTTTACCGGCGCCGATGCGCTGGCCGATGGCACGACCTTCAACCAGCACGGTGCCGGTTTCTTTCAGCAGGTAACGCTCCATGACGTTGGCCTGGGTGCGGCTCTTCACGGTTTCCGGACGGGCCTGCACGATGTACAGCTTGCCGTCGTCACCGTCCTTGGCCCACTCGATGTCCATCGGGCAGCCGTAGTGCTTCTCGATGATCATCGCCTGCTTGGCCAGCTCGCTGACTTCAGCATCGGTCAGGCAGAAACGTGCACGTTCGGCCTTGTCGACATCGACGGTCTTCACCGAACGACCGGCCTTGGCCTCGTCGCCGTAGATCATCTTGATCGCTTTGCTGCCGAGGTTGCGGCGCAGGATCGCCGGACGACCGGCGTCCAGGGTGCCTTTGTGCACGTAGAATTCGTCGGGGTTGACCGCGCCTTGTACGACGGTTTCGCCCAGGCCGTAAGCGCCGGTGATGAACACCACGTCACGGAAACCGGATTCGGTATCGAGGGTGAACATCACGCCGGCGGTACCGGTTTCCGAACGCACCATGCGCTGCACGCCGGCCGACAGGGCGACCAGTTTGTGGTCGAAGCCCTGGTGCACGCGGTAGGAAATTGCACGGTCGTTGAACAGCGAAGCGAACACCTCTTTGGCGGCGCGGATAACGTTTTCCACACCACGGATGTTCAGGAAGGTTTCCTGCTGGCCGGCAAACGATGCGTCCGGCAAGTCTTCGGCGGTGGCGGAAGAACGCACGGCCACGGCCACGTCAGGGTTACCGGCCGACAGCGCGGCGAACGCGGTGCGGATCTCGGTATTGAGTTTTTCAGGGAATTCGGCGTCCATGATCCATTGACGGATCTGCGCACCGGTCTTGGCCAGCGCGTTGACGTCATCGACGTCCAGGGCGTCGAGAGCCTTGTGGATCTGGTCGTTGAGGCCGCTCAGTTCGAGAAAGTCGCGATAGGCCTGCGCGGTGGTGGCAAAGCCGCCGGGGACCGACACACCGGCACCCGCCAGGTTGCTGATCATCTCGCCCAGGGATGCGTTCTTGCCCCCCACATGCTCAACATCGTGTTTGCCGAGCTTATCGAGGGAAACTACGTACTCTACCAAGGTGATCTCTCCACTAACTGTGTTGGAAAAGCTCAGAAACCGGCGGCTCGGGGGAGCGTTGGCCGGCTGTATGGCCTGGACCTGGAAAATAAGTGAGAATGCGGGCCAATGGCGGCCGGCAAATCGCGCCTATCATATCCAGAAATACTCTTTAGCTTAAGGCCCAAGGTGCAAATGAAACGATCTGCTTTCTTTATCTCCGATGGCACCGGCATTACCGCCGAAACCCTGGGTCAAAGCCTTCTGGCGCAGTTCGAAAACATTACCTTCACCAAGCTCACGCGGCCGTATATCGACAACGCGGACAAAGCGCGGGCCATGGTACAACAAATCAACAAAGCCGCCGAAACCGACGGCTTCCGTCCGATCATCTTCGACACCATCGTCAATCAGGACATCCGTGAGATTCTCGCAACGTCCAATGGTTTCATGATCGACATTTTCTCGACCTTCCTCGCCCCGCTCGAACAGGAACTGACCGAGCATTCTTCCTACACCGTCGGCAAGTCTCACTCGATCGGCCACAACTCCAATTACATGGAGCGCATCGAGGCGGTGAACTTCGCCCTCGACAACGACGACGGCGCGCGCACCCACTATTACGACAAGGCCGACCTGATACTAGTCGGCGTGTCGCGTTGTGGTAAGACGCCGACGTGTCTGTACATGGCGATGCAGTTCGGCATCCGTGCGGCCAACTACCCGCTGACCGAAGACGACATGGAGCGCCTGACCCTGCCGACCGCCCTGCGCGCCCATCAGCACAAGCTGTTCGGCCTGACCATCGACCCCGACCGCCTCACCGCGATCCGCAACGAGCGCAAACCCAACAGCCGCTATTCGAGCTATGCCCAGTGCGAATTCGAAGTGCGCGAAGTGGAAAACCTGTTCCGCCGCGAGAACATCCCGCACATCAACTCCACGCATTTTTCGGTGGAAGAGATTTCGGCGAAGATTCTGGTGGAGAAAGGCGTGGAGCGGCGTTTCAAATAGATTTGCTGCGTCTGCTTTGGCGCCTTCGCGAGCAAGCTCGCTCCCACAGGGTTTCAAAGTGTTGATGCATGTTGTGCCAGGCACAAAACCTTGTGGGAGCGGGCTTGCCCGCGAAGGCGGCGGCACATCCAGCATTGATGTTGCCTGACACACCGCTAGCGTGAGCAGGCTCACGCCCGCAATGGGTCTTCAATGCTCGCTTTGTCAGATGACAAACAGGTCGATAAAACGATTCACGGGGGTGGCCTCCAGCTGCGCCTGATCCTTGCACAACGCGAAGATCTCGCCACTGCGCTGCCCGGTGAATCGTGTCAGCAGATTGGCCTTCAACTTGTCCTCCAGCAATGGAATGCCTTCAACCCGGCGGCGCCGATGGCCGATCGGGTATTCGACCACCACGTTCTCGGTGCTGGAACCGTCCTTGAAAAACACCTGCACCGCGTTGGCAATCGAGCGCTTGTCGGCCTCCAGATACTCGCGGGTGAAACGCGGATCTTCGACGATGACCATCTTCTCGCGCAGCACATCGATGATCGGGTGCGCGGCATGGAAGTCGTCCTCGTATTGTTCGGCCAGCAGATTGCCGAACGCCAGCGGCACGGCGGTCATGTACTGGAGGCAGTGATCGCGGTCGGCGGCGTTGGCCAGCGGCCCGACCTTGGAAATAATGCGTATCGCCGACTCATGGGTGGTGATGACGATGCGGTCGATTTCATGCAAGCGGTTGCGCACCAACGGATGCAAGGTCACCGCCGCTTCGCAGGCCGTCTGCGCGTGGAACTCGGCGGGGAAGCTGATCTTGAACAGCACGTTTTCCATCACGTAACTGCCGTAGGGCCGCGAGAAACTGAAGGTGCGTTTGCCTTCCGGCTTGAGCGCCAGATCGTTATTGGTGTGGCTGAACGATACGTCGTAGAAGCCCCACTGTCTGGCCGTCAACACCCCGGGAATCCCCATCTCGCCGCGTAGCGCGATGTCGGCCAGACGCACACCGCGACTGGTGGCATCCCCCGCCGCCCAGGATTTACGCGAGCCGGCGTTCGGCGCATGGCGATAGGTGCGCAGCGCCTGACCATCGGCGAAGGCATGGGACAACGCTGACAGCAGTTGCTCGCGATTGGCACCCATCAGTTTCGCAGTGACCGCAGTCGAGGCGACTTTCACCAGCAGAACGTGGTCGAGGCCGACGCGGTTGAACGAGTTTTCCAGGGCGATCACGCCTTGGATCTCGTGGGCCATGATCATCGCTTCCAGCACATCGCGAATTGTCAGCGGACTCTCGCCATTGGCAATGCGCTTCTGCGAAAGATGATCGGCCACCGCAAGAATCCCGCCGAGGTTGTCCGACGGATGGCCCCACTCGGCAGCGAGCCAGGTGTCGTTGTAATCGAGCCAGCGCACGATGCAGCCGATGTCCCACGCGGCTTTCACCGGGTCGAGGCGATAGGAGGTGCCCGGCACCCGTGCGCCGAACGGCACCACGGTGCCCTCGACGATGGGTCCGAGGTGTTTGGTGCATTCGGGAAAACGCAGCGCCAGCAGACCACAGCCCAAGGTGTCCATCAGGCAGTTGCGGGCGGTGTCGAGGGCTTCGGCAGATTCGACGTTGAAGGTGAGGACGTAATCGGCGATGTCCTGCAGGACACGGTCGTAGTCGGGGCGGTTATTCTGGTCGACGTTGGCGCTCATGTTCGATTCACTCTTGCAGTGGTTCGTTGATGGGACCTCGGTTCAGGCTGATTTTCTTATATTTGAAATGCAATCCCTGTGGGAGCGAGCTTGCTCGCGAAGACGGTGGGTCAGCCGGCGAAAATGCCGACTGACACTACGCCTTCGCGAGCAAGCTCGCTCCCACCGGGATTGCGTGTTACTTAAAAAGAATCACCTGGAATACGGACGTAGCCTTCCATCAGCACCCGTGCACTGCGGCTCATGATGGCTTTTTTCACCACCCACTCACCGTTCTCCAGGCTGGCCTCGGCACCGACGCGCAAGGTGCCGGACGGATGGCCGAAGCGCACTGCGGTGCGTTCAACGCCGCCGGCGGCGAGGTTCACCAGGGTGCCGGTGATCGCCGCCGCCGTGCCAATCGCCACCGCTGCCGTGCCCATCATCGCGTGGTGCAGTTTGCCCATCGACAATGCACGCACCAACAGATCGACATCAGCGGCAGCAATTGCCTTGCCGCTGGACGCGACGTAATCCGCAGGCTTGGCGACAAACGCGACTTTCGGCGTGTGCTGTCGCTTGGCCGCTTCGTCCAGATTCGCAATCAGGCCCATGCGCAATGCACCGTAGGCGCGGATAGTTTCGAACATCTGCAGCGCTTGCGGATCACTGTTGATCGCGCTCTGCAGCTCGGTGCCGGTGTAGCCGATGTCTGCGGCGTTGACGAAAATCGTCGGGATCCCGGCGTTGATCATGGTCGCCTGGAACGTGCCGACACCCGGCACCTCAAGCTGATCGATCAGGTTGCCGGTGGGGAACATCGAACCGCCGCCGCCCTCTTCTTCCGCCGCCGGATCGATGAATTCGACCTGCACTTCGGCCGCCGGAAAGGTCACGCCGTCGAGCTCGAAATCGCCGGTTTCCTGGACTTCGCCATTGGTGATCGGCACGTGGGCGATGATGGTCTTGCCGATGTTGGCCTGCCACACGCGCACCACCGCCACGCCGTTGTGCGGAATGCGGCTGGCCTCCACCAGACCGTTGCTGATGGCGAACGAACCGACCGCCGCCGAGAGGTTGCCGCAGTTGCCGCTCCAGTCGACGAATGGCTTGTCGATCGACACCTGACCGAACAGGTAATCGACGTCGTGATCAGCCTTGATGCTTTTCGACAGGATCACGGTTTTGCTGGTGCTCGACGTGGCGCCGCCCATACCGTCGATCTGTTTGTCGTACGGGTCGGGGCTGCCGATCACCCGCAACAGCAAGGCATCGCGGGCCGGACCGGGAATCTGCGCCGCTTCGGGCAGATCCTTGAGGCTGAAGAACACGCCTTTGCTGGTGCCGCCGCGCATGTAGGTGGCGGGGATCTTGATCTGCGGTGCGAACTTAGCTGCGTGAGCCATGGTGCTCCTTAACGAAGACATGGGACTTGAAGTCCCCTGCCCACATCAGTTGATTTAAACGGCAACCGCCGACTCTTCAAGGAAGTCCTGAGCGAAGCGCTGCAACACGCCGCCGGCCTCGTAGATCGACACTTCTTCAGCGGTATCCAGACGGCAGGTCACCGGCACTTCAACGCGTTCGCCGTTCTTGCGGTGGATCACCAGCCTGAGGTCGGCGCGCGGGGTGCGGGCACCGATCACGTCGTAGGTTTCGCTGCCGTCGATGGCCAAGGTGTGGCGGTCGGTGCCCGGTTTGAACTCCAGCGGCAACACGCCCATGCCCACCAGGTTGGTGCGATGGATACGCTCGAAACCTTCGGCGACGATCGCTTCCACACCCGCCAGACGCACGCCCTTGGCCGCCCAGTCGCGGGACGAACCCTGACCGTAGTCGGCACCGGCGATGATGATCAGCGGCTGCTTGCGTTCCATGTAGGTTTCGATGGCTTCCCACATGCGCATGACTTTGCCTTCCGGCTCGACCCGCGCCAGCGACCCCTGTTTGACCTTGCCGTTTTCCTGAACCATTTCATTGAACAGTTTCGGGTTGGCGAAGGTCGCGCGTTGCGCGGTCAAGTGGTCGCCGCGGTGCGTGGCGTAGGAGTTGAAGTCCTCTTCCGGCAGGCCCATTTTCGCCAGGTATTCGCCGGCGGCGCTGTCGAGCATGATCGCGTTGGAGGGTGACAGGTGATCGGTGGTGATGTTGTCCGGCAGCACCGCCAGCGGGCGCATGCCCTTCAGCGGCCGCGCACCGGCCAGCGCACCTTCCCAGTACGGCGGACGCCGAATGTAGGTGCTCATCTCGCGCCAGTCGTACAGCGGCGTGACTTTCGGGCCGGTGTCTTCGTGGACGGCGAACATCGGAATGTAGACCTGACGGAACTGCTCCGGCTTGACCGATGACTTCACCACCGCGTCGATTTCTTCGTCGCTCGGCCAGATGTCTCTCAGGCGGATTTCCTTGCCGTCGACCACGCCCAGCACATCCTTCTCGATGTCGAAACGGATGGTCCCGGCGATGGCGTACGCGACCACCAGCGGCGGCGACGCGAGGAACGCCTGTTTGGCGTACGGGTGAATTCGGCCGTCGAAGTTACGGTTGCCGGAGAGCACGGCCGTCGCATACAGATCGCGGTCGATGATCTCTTGCTGGATCACCGGATCGAGGGCGCCGGACATGCCGTTGCAAGTGGTGCAGGCAAACGCGACGACGCCGAAACCGAGTTGCTCCAGCTCGGTGGTCAGCCCTGCCTCGTCGAGGTACAGCGCCACGGTTTTCGACCCCGGTGCCAGCGAGGATTTGACCCACGGCTTGCGGGTCAGGCCGAGCTTGTTGGCGTTGCGCGCCAGCAGACCGGCGGCGATCACGTTGCGCGGGTTGCTGGTGTTGGTGCAGCTGGTGATGGCAGCGATGATCACCGCGCCATCAGGCATTTGCCCCGGCACGTCATCCCATTGCCCGGAGATGCCTTTGGCCGCCAGATCCGCCACCGCCACGCGGGCGTGCGGGTTGCTCGGGCCGGCCATGTTGCGCACCACCGACGACAAGTCGAACGTCAGGCCGCGCTCGTATTGCGCGCCTTTGAGGCTGTCAGCCCACAGACCGTTGAGTTTGGCGTACTGCTCGACGAGCTGCACTTGCTGGTCTTCGCGACCGGTGAGTTTCAAGTAGTCGATGGTCTGCTGGTCGATGTAGAACATCGCCGCGGTGGCGCCGTATTCCGGGGCCATGTTGGAGATGGTCGCGCGGTCGCCGAGGGTCAGCGCGGACGCGCCTTCGCCAAAGAACTCCAGCCAGGCGCCGACGACTTTCTGTTTGCGCAGGTATTCGGTCAGCGCCAGCACCATGTCGGTGGCGGTGATGCCCGGTTGCAGCTTGCCGGTCAGTTCGACGCCGACGCTCTCCGGCAGGCGCATCCACGAGGCGCGGCCGAGCATCACGCTCTCGGCTTCGAGGCCACCGACGCCGATGGCGATCACGCCCAGCGCATCGACGTGCGGGGTGTGGCTGTCGGTGCCGACGCAGGTGTCGGGGAACGCCACGCCGTCGCGCACCTGGATCACCGGGGACATTTTCTCCAGGTTGATCTGGTGCATGATGCCGTTGCCCGGCGGGATCACGTCGACGTTCTTGAAGGCCTTTTTGGTCCAGTTGATGAAGTGGAAACGGTCTTCGTTGCGCCGGTCTTCGATGGCGCGGTTCTTCTCGAACGCCTGCTTGTCGAAACCGCCCGCTTCCACCGCCAGCGAGTGGTCAACGATCAGTTGCGTCGGCACCACCGGGTTGACCTGCGCCGGGTCACCACCCTGTTGCGCAATCGCGTCACGCAGGCCGGCGAGGTCGACCAGCGCGGTCTGGCCGAGAATGTCGTGGCACACCACACGCGCCGGGAACCACGGGAAGTCGAGGTCGCGTTTGCGTTCGATCAGTTGTTTCAGCGAATCGGTGAGCGTGGCCGGATCGCAGCGACGCACGAGGTTTTCCGCCAGCACGCGGGAGGTGTACGGCAGGGTGTCGTAGCTGCCGGGCTGAATCGCCTCGACCGCCGCACGGACGTCGAAATAATCCAGGGAACTGCCGGGCAGGTTTTTGCGGAATGCTGTGTTCATCGGGTCAGGACTCGGGTCACGGTAGTTTCAAAGGGAGGGGCCGGACATCAACCCTGAAATTCACACTGAACCCTGTGGGAGCGAGCTTGCTCGCGAAGACGGACTGACATTCAACATCAATGTCGACTGATCTACCGCATTCGCGAGCAAGCTCGCTCCCACAGGATCTGGGTAATTTCAATGCCGATGATTGGCCCTCCCCATTCAGCGACGTTCGATTGGCACGAACTTGCGCTGTTCGACGCCGACGTACTCGGCGCTTGGACGGATGATGCGGTTGTTGGCGCGCTGTTCGAACACGTGCGCGGCCCAGCCGGTCAGGCGCGAGCAGACGAAGATCGGCGTGAACAGCTTGGTCGGGATGCCCATGAAGTGGTACGCCGAGGCATGGTAGAAGTCGGCGTTGGGGAACAGTTTTTTCTGCTCCCACATGGTCTTGTCGATGGCTTCGGAGACCGGGAACAGCACCTTGTCACCGACTTCGTCGGCGAGTTTTTTCGACCAGCCCTTGATCACCTCGTTACGCGGATCGCTGTCCTTATAGATCGCGTGGCCGAAGCCCATGATCTTGTCCTTACGCTCGAGCATGCCAAGGGTGCCTTTGATCGCCTCTTCCGGCGACGAGAAGCGCTCGATCATTTCCATTGCCGCCTCGTTGGCGCCGCCATGCAGCGGGCCACGCAGCGAACCGATAGCCGCAGTGACGCAGGAATACAGGTCGGACAGGGTCGATGCGCAAACGCGAGCGGTAAACGTCGAGGCGTTGAATTCGTGCTCGGCGTAAAGGATCAGCGACACGTTCATCACTTTGACGTGCAGTTCGCTCGGCTTCTTGTCGTGCAGCAGGTGCAGGAAGTGGCCGCCGATCGATGGCTCGTCGCTGACGCAGTTGATGCGTTTGCCGTCGTGGCTGAAGCGATACCAGTAGCACATGATCGCCGGGAATGCGGCGAGCAGACGGTCGGTCTTGTCGCGCTGTTCGGAAAAATCCTTCTCCGGTTCAAGGTTGCCGAGGAACGAGCAACCGGTGCGCATCACGTCCATCGGGTGAGCGTCGGCGGGGATGCGTTCAAGCACTTCTTTCAGTGCCTGCGGCAGGTCGCGCAGCTTGCTCAGCTTTTGCTGGTAGGCGTCGAGTTGTGCCAGGGTCGGCAGTTCGCCGTACAGCAGCAGGTACGCGACTTCTTCGAACTGCGCGTCGGCTGCCAGTTCACGCACGTCGTAACCGCGATAGGTCAGCCCGGCACCGGCCTGGCCCACGGTGGACAGTGCGGTTTGCCCGGCAACCTGGCCCCGGAGCCCGGCGCCACTGAGTACTTTTGCTTCGGCCATTGCTGTCTCCAATTTTCTTGAATTTGTAGGGGAAACGTGTGGGAGCGGGCTTGCTCGCGAATGCGTCGTGTCAGTCACATCGATATTGACTGATCCACCGCTTTCGCGAGCAAGCTCGCTCCCACAGGGTTTGATTCAGCCTTTCTTCTGTGCAAACAACGCATCAAGCTTCTGCTCGAACGTGTGGTAATCGATGCGATCGTAAAGCTCCATGCGCGTCTGCATGGTGTCGATGACATTCTGCTGGGTGCCGTCGCGGCGGATCGCGGTGTAGACGTTTTCCGCGGCCTTGTTCATCGCGCGGAACGCCGACAGCGGGTACAGCACCAGCGACACGTCGGCGCCGGCCAGTTGCTCGGTGGTGTACAGCGGTGTCGAGCCGAACTCGGTGATGTTGGCGAGGATCGGCGCCTTCACGCGGTTGGCGAACAGCTTGTACATCTCAAGCTCGGTGATGGCTTCCGGGAAGATCATGTCGGCGCCGGCCTCGATGCACGCCGCTGCGCGATCAAGCGCCGACTCCAGACCTTCCACCGCCAGCGCGTCAGTCCGCGCCATGATCACGAAGCTGTCGTCGGTACGGGCATCGACCGCTGCCTTGATGCGGTCGACCATTTCCTGCTGGCTGACGATTTCCTTGTTCGGACGGTGGCCGCAGCGCTTGGCGCCGACCTGGTCCTCGATGTGAATCGCCGCCGCGCCGAACTTGATCATCGACTTCACGGTGCGCGCCACGTTGAACGCCGACGAACCGAAACCGGTGTCGACATCCACCAGCAGCGGCAGATCGCAGACGTCGGTGATGCGCCGCACGTCGGTGAGCACGTCATCCAGGCCGGTGATGCCCAGATCCGGCACGCCGAGCGAGCCTGCGGCCACCCCGCCACCGGACAGGTAGATCGCCTTGAACCCGGCGCGCTTGGCCAGCAGCGCGTGGTTGGCGTTGATCGCGCCGACCACCTGCAATGGATGCTCGCTGGCGACCGCATCGCGGAAACGCTGGCCTGGAGTGTTCTGCTTGGAACTCATGACTCACCTCGTTCAGTGGCTGTCTTATTGTCGGCGCCGTCCTGGTAATGACGGGCGATATTGCGTTTCGAGGCGCCGATGTGGCGGCGCATCAACAATTCCGCGAGTTCGCCGTCACGGTCGGCGATGGCATCGAGAATCCGGTGGTGTTCGGCGAAGGCCTGACGCGGGCGGTTGGGCGTGGTGGAAAACTGGATGCGGTACATACGCACCAGTTGGTACAGCTCGCCGCAGAGCATCTGCGTCAGCGTGCGGTTGCCGCTGCCCTGGATGATCCGGTAGTGAAAGTCGAAATCGCCTTCCTGCTGGTAATAGCCGACGCCAGCCTGGAACGCCGCGTCGCGCTCGTGGGTTTCCAGCACCCGGCGCAGTTCGTCGATTTCTTCGACGCTCATGCGTTCGGCCGCCAGCCGACAGGCCATGCCTTCAAGGGATTCGCGGATTTCGTAGAGTTCGAGCAATTCGGCATGGCTGAGCGACACCACCCGCGCGCCGACATGCGGTACGCGCACCAGCAGTCGCTGACCTTCAAGCCGATGAATGGCCTCGCGCAGCGGCCCGCGACTGATGCCGTAGGTACGCGCCAGTTCAGGCTCGGAGATCTTGCTGCCCGGGGCGATCTCGCCTTTGACGATGGCCGCCTGAATGCGCCGGAAGACGTTTTCCGAGAGCGTCTCGGAATCGTCGCCGCTGATGACCGGGGGATCGAGTTGATCCAGCATGATTGTCGACACCTTTAAATCCAATGCGGCAAAAATTAGCCAATTAGCCGGCATCAGTCAAAGGATAAATGGATATTGTCGACAATCGTCTAATAACCCTAAGCGACCCTTCATTAGCGCTTGACCCTGTGGGAGCGAGCTTGCTCCGGGCGGCGTTCCGACGAAGACGTACTGACATTCAACATCAATGTCGACTGATCTACCGCTTTCGCGAGCAAGCTCGCTCCCACAGGAATTGCGAAGGGTTATAGACCGGCCCAAGCGCTGGCGCCATAAAACCACCGTGCTAGAATGCCGCCCGCATTTGCTGGCCATTTGTACGGCTTGTCATAAAAAGCTGATAGGCACACGAAGGAGCTTGCGCAGTATTGCCAGGAACCTGAACCGAAAACGGAACGCTGCGCACCAGGATTTATGAGACTCAAGCCCTTCCCCACATTTTTTGCGCTGTTTTGCCTGCCCGGCCTCGCCGCGGCGGGGGAAAAAACCGTGTACGGCCTCAACGAATATGCAGCGCTTGACGGCATCAATCTGCAAGTCGCGGCGAAACTCGACACCGGCGCCAAAACCGCCTCGTTGAGCGCCCGCGACATCAAACGCTTCAAACGCAACGGCGAGTCCTGGGTGCGTTTCTACCTGGCGATCGACGCTGCGCACTCGCACCCGATCGAGCGGCCGCTGGCCCGGGTCAGCAAGATCAAACGCCGCGCTGGCGACTACGACCCGGAAGAAGGTAAGAAATACACCGCGCGCCCGGTGATCGAGCTGGATATCTGCATGGGCACGGCGCTGCGCAGCATCGAAGTGAACCTGACCGACCGAAGTGCGTTCCAATACCCGCTTTTGATCGGCTCCGAAGCCTTGAAACGCTTCGACGCGCTGGTCGACCCCAGTCTTAAATACGCTGCCGGCAAACCTGCCTGCACCATCGCCGCTCATACCGCCGAGTAATTTCCATGCGTTCTCTAACCTTCCACCTGAAAATCCTGATCACCATTCTGGTGCTCCTGGGCGTTTCGGTTACGGCCTATCAGATTTTCGTGCTCGGCATCCCGGTGACCGAAGACGCCACCGACGACTTGTGGAACATCGACGCCAAAGTCGAGTTCGTCGCCAGCACCAAGGACCCGGTGAAGGTCCAGATGTTCGTGCCACCGCTGAGCCGCGATTACGTCAGCCTCAACGAAAGCTTTATCTCCAATAACTACGGCGTGGCAGTCAACCGGGTCGACGGCAACCGCAAGGTCACCTGGTCGGCGCGCCGGGCCAAGGGCAACCAGACCCTGTATTACCGTCTGGTGCTGACCAAGCGCTACACCGCGGAAAAATCCAAGATCAAAGGCCCGACCTTCCGCGACAGCATCGCCATCGAAGGCCCGGAAAAAATCGCCGCCGAAGCCCTGCTCGCGCCGATCCGCCAGCACTCGGCCGACGTCGAGACCTTCATTGGCGAAGCGATCAAACGCGTCAACAACGCCAACGACGACAACGTCAAACTGCTGCTGGCCGGCGACCCGTCGACACCGCACAAGGCGAAGATCGTCGAACTGCTGCTGTCGATCGCCCACGTGCCGGTAGAAAAAGTCCACACCATCCGCCTCGTTGCCGATCAACCACAAACCCCGGAACTGTGGCTGCGCAGTTTCAACGGTAACGACTGGCTGTACTTCAACCCGGAAACCGGCGAGCAAGGCCTGCCGACCGACCGCCTGCTGTGGTGGACCGGTGATGAAAACCTGATCACCATCGAGGGCGCGAAGAAAGCCAACGTGACCTTCAGCCTGAACAACAGCGAAATGAACGCGATTCGTTTGGCCAAGCTGACCGACGAAAACACCGACGCCAACTTCCTCGAATACTCGCTCTACGGCCTGCCGCTGCAGACTCAGCAGACGTTCATGATCATGGTGATGATCCCGATCGGCGTGCTGGTGATCCTGATCTTGCGCAACCTGATCGGCCTGCAGACCCTCGGCACCTTCACCCCGGTGCTGATCGCCCTGGCCTTCCGCGAAACGCAACTGGGCTTCGGCATCCTGCTGTTTACCGTGATCACCGCGCTGGGCCTGTCGTTACGTTCGTACCTGGAACATTTGAAGCTGCAGATGCTGCCGCGCCTGTCGGTGGTCTTGACCTTCGTCGTGGTGCTGATTGCCGCCATCAGTCTGTTCAGCCACAAGTTGGGCCTGGAGCGCGGTCTGTCGGTGGCGCTGTTCCCGATGGTGATTCTGACCATGACCATCGAACGCCTGTCGATCACCTGGGAAGAACGCGGTGCCAGCCATGCCATGAAAGTGGCGATCGGCACGCTGTTCGCGGCATCGCTGGCGCACCTGATCATGACCGTGCCCGAGCTGGTGTACTTCGTGTTCACCTTCCCGGCGATCCTGCTGATTCTGGTCGGTTTCATGCTGGCGATGGGTCGCTATCGCGGCTATCGCCTGACCGAGCTGGTGCGCTTCAAGGCTTTCCTGAAGAAGGCTGACGCCTGATGTTCGGTTTCTGGAAGACCTGGAAGGCTCTGGAGGCGCGGGGCATCATGGGCATCAATCGGCGTAACGCCGACTACGTGCTCAAGTACAACAAGCGCAGCCTGTACCCGATCGTCGATGACAAGATCATCACCAAGGAGCGCGCGATCGAGGCCGGCATTCATGTGCCGGAGCTGTACGGCGTGATCTCCACGGAGAAGGAAATCGACAAGCTCGACGAGATCATCGGCGGGCGTAACGACTTCGTGATCAAGCCGGCTCAAGGTGCGGGCGGTGACGGCATCATCGTCATCGCTGACCGCTTCGAGGGCCGCTATCGCACGGTGTCGGGCAAGATCCTTGCTCACGAAGAACTCGAGCACCACATCTCGAGCATCCTCACCGGCCTGTATTCGCTGGGCGGTCACCGCGACCGCGCGCTGATCGAATACCGGGTGACCCCCGACCAGATCTTCAAAAGCATCAGCTACGAAGGCGTGCCGGACATCCGCATCATCGTGCTGATGGGCTATCCGGTGATGGCCATGCTGCGTTTGCCGACCCGCCAGTCCGGCGGCAAGGCCAACCTGCACCAGGGCGCCATCGGTGTCGGCGTCGACCTCGCCACCGGCCTGACCCTGCGCGGCACCTGGCTGAACAACATCATCAACAAACACCCCGACACCACCAATGCGGTGGATGGCGTGCAACTGCCCTACTGGGACGGTTTCATGAAACTCGCCGCCGGTTGTTATGAACTGTGCGGGCTGGGCTATATCGGTGTGGACATGGTGCTGGACCAGGAGAAAGGCCCGCTGATTCTCGAGCTGAACGCGCGGCCGGGGCTGAATATCCAGATTGCCAACGATTGCGGGCTGACCCAGCGTACGCATGCGGTCGAGGCGCATCTGGAAGAGCTGAAGGCGCTTGGGGTGACCGAGTCGGTTGAGGAACGGGTGGCGTTCACTCAGGAAATGTTTGGGCATATTCCGGCGGTCGAGGGCTGATCCCTGTGGCGAGGGAGCTAGCTCCCGCTCGGCTGCGCAGCAGTCGTAAGATTTTGGGGAGCGCTTCGCACTCCAGCGGGAGCAAGCTCCCTCGCCACAGGTTGCTCGTCAGCCGCTGCGGATCTGCCAATCCCCGACATCCCCTCTAGGAGCAATTCCCTGAGAGGACTACAATCCCCACCCCGCCTCGATGGCCGATCTGCCCCGCCCATGTTGACCTGTTCCGTACACCCGCTGCCCTACCGCGCCAACCCCGCCGATTACTTCGCGGCCATCCGCCATGCGCCCGGCGCCGTGCTGCTCGACAGCGGCCGGCCAAGTGCCGACCGTGGCCGTTATGACCTGCTCAGCGCCTGGCCGCTGGAACACCTGGCGGTGTTGCCTGACGAAAGCGGCAGCGTTTTCCTGCAACGCCTGCGCGATAATCTGAGCCGTCTGGGCGAAGCGCAGCTGCCTGGCGAATATGACCTGCCCTTCGCCGGCGGCCTGATCGGCTATCTGAGTTACGACTTTGGCCGGCATCTGGAACACCTGCCGAGCCAGGCCCGGGACGATCTGCAATTGCCCGACGCACGGTTCGGCCTGTACGACTGGGCGCTGATCAGCGATCACCAGAGCGCCACCAGCCAACTGGTGTTTCACCCGTCGCTGGCCAACAGCGAGCGGCAACGACTGATCGCGTTGTTCAGCCAACCGACTTCAGCAACGCTGACGCCATTCAAGCTGGACACACCGATGACCGCCGACCTGTCGCCGGACGACTATCGCCAGGCGCTGGAACGCATTCATCAATACATCCAGGCCGGCGACTGCTATCAGGTCAACTTCGCCCAGCGTTTCCGCGCACCGTGTCAGGGCGATCCGTGGCTGGCCTATTGCGCGTTGCGCGAGGCCTGCCCGACGCCGTTTTCCGGTTTTCAGAGCCTGCCCGACGGCGACGCGGTGCTGAGCCTGTCGCCGGAGCGCTTCGTCAAAGTCAGCCAGCGTCAGGTGGAAACCCGCCCGATCAAAGGCACCCGCCCCCGTGGCCTGACACCTGCCGAAGACGCTGCCAACGCCGCCGAACTGCTGGCCAGCCCCAAGGATCGCGCGGAAAACCTGATGATCGTCGACCTGCTGCGCAACGACCTCGGCCGCACCTGCCGCATCGGCTCGGTGCGGGTGCCGGAGCTGTTCAGCCTGGAAAGCTATCCCAACGTGCATCACCTGGTCAGCAGCGTGACCGGTGAACTGGCGGATGACCGCGACGCCCTCGACCTGATTGCCGGCAGCTTCCCCGGCGGCTCGATCACCGGCGCACCGAAGATCCGCGCGATGCAGATCATCGATGAACTGGAGCCAACAAGGCGCGGGTTGTACTGCGGTTCATTGCTGTATCTGGATGTGCGCGGCGAGATGGACAGCTCCATCGCGATTCGCAGTCTGTTGGTCAAGGATGGGCGGGTGTGCTGCTGGGGTGGCGGCGGGATCGTGGCCGACTCGGACTGGCAGGCGGAGTATCAGGAGTCGATTACCAAGGTAAGAATCCTCCTCGACACCCTGCAAAACCTATAACTTTTTGTGGCGAGGGAGCTTGCTCCCGCTGGAGTGCGAAGCGCTCCCCAAAATCTTACGACTGCTGCGCAGCCGAGCGGGAGCAAGCTCCCTCGCCACAATGTTGTAATTACAAACTCAAATCCCGGTTCGAGGCCTTGAGAAACTCCTGCTTCAACTCGGCAAACGTATGCACCGCCGGGAACTGCGGGAACTCGCGAATCACATTGTCCGGCGCGTGGAACAGAATCCCCGCATCCGCCTCGCCGAGCATGCTCGTGTCGTTATACGAATCCCCCGCCGCAATCACCCGGTAGTACAGGCTCTTGAACGCCAGCACCGACTGACGCTTGGGATCTTTCTGACGCAATTGATAGCCGGTCACTCGCCCGCTGTCGTCGGTGATCAGGCGGTGGCAAAGCAAGGTCGGGAAGCCCAGCTGACGCATCAGCGGCTGGGAGAATTCGTAGAAAGTGTCCGAGAGAATCACCACCTGGAAGCGCTCGCGCAGCCAGTCGACGAACTCCACCGCGCCGTCCAGCGGCTTGAGGGTGGCGATCACTTCCTGAATGTCCGAGAGTTTCAGGCCGTGCTCGTCGAGGATGCGCAGGCGCTGCTTCATCAGCACGTCGTAATCGGGAATGTCCCGGGTGGTGGCCTTGAGGGAGTCGATTCCGGTTTTTTCGGCGAAGGCGATCCAGATTTCCGGCACCAGTACCCCTTCCAGATCCAGGCAAGCAATTTCCACAAGACACTCCCGTTTGTAGTGATTATTGAGTCGAGCGAGCCCGAACTCTAGCGACTCCCCCGCCACCGCGCAACGCAGCGGGCGCCCCGTACCCCGCCGCTTTTTGTTAACATCGCCGCCATATAGAGCGCCCAGCGCCACCGACCTGTAGGAAGCCGCCCTGATGAGCCCAACGTTCGATGTCGTGGAACTCGCCACGACCTATGCCAACAAATCCGCCCAGGACATCCTGAAACTCGCGTTTGCCGAGTTCGGTGATGAGCTGTGGATCTCTTTCAGTGGCGCCGAGGATGTGGTGCTGGTGGACATGGCCTGGAAGCTGAACAAGAACGTCAAGGTGTTCAGCCTCGACACCGGCCGCCTGCACCCGGAGACCTACCGCTTCATCGATCAGGTGCGCGAGCACTACAAGATCGACGTCGAACTGGTGTCGCCGGACTACACGAAACTCGAACCGTTCGTGAAGGAAAAGGGCCTGTTCAGTTTCTACAGGGACGGCCATGGCGAGTGCTGCGGCATCCGCAAGATCGAACCGCTGCGGCGCAAACTGTCCGGCGTCAAAGCCTGGGCCACCGGCCAGCGCCGCGACCAGAGCCCGGGCACCCGCAGCGCCGTGGCCGTGCTGGAGATCGACACCGCGTTTTCTACCCCGGAACGCACGCTCTACAAGTTCAACCCGCTGGCGCAGATGACCAGCGAAGAGATCTGGGGCTACATCCGCATGCTCGAGCTGCCGTACAACAGCCTGCATGAACGCGGCTTCATCAGCATCGGCTGCGAACCCTGCACCCGCCCGGTGCTGCCGAACCAGCACGAGCGCGAAGGCCGTTGGTGGTGGGAAGAAGCGACGCAGAAAGAGTGCGGGCTGCATGCGGGGAATATCATCAGCAAGGCGTAAATCTCTGCCTCAATGATGCCCCCCTGTGGGAGCGAGCTTGCTCGCGAAAGCGGTCTGACAGTCACCGGATTTGTTGACTGGAAAGACGCCTTCGCGAGCAAGCTCGCTCCCACATTTGCTTCGTGGTGCCATGAAAAAATGTGTACACAAGAATGTCACCATCGGTGCCATTTATGTGTGCACTTTTTGTTTTCACGCCCTGAAAAGTTACATCTCCTATGAATATCCCTGCGCTTTGCCCCCTCCGCAAAATCCCCCGCAAAAAATAAATACCTGTTCAATCGGTCAATTTATAACCACTTATTTTCAAATACTTAGCGCTCATCGATAACTTTTCGAAATGAGCGTAGCGCTGCATAGATCGCTGACTGGCACAGATCTCGCTTGAGTGCATACATGTTTTGTATACAAAACCGCAAAACATGACCACACACTTTCGATCCGCAAGCCTGAAGCGCCCTATCCCGTACAGGCTGCAGATGCCCCGTAACCAGTGATGTCTGCTGGCCGCGCCGAAGATTTGTCGAGCCCTGGGCTCATGCACAGTCATCGCGGCCCGCCCATCAGGAGCCTGCCGGAATGCGTACAAGTCTCTCCAACAACATCGCGCTGAATCTGCCCGCCTCTGCCCTCGACCAGCCATTGCCCGACACGGGTCTGGCTCAACCGTTACAACTCAGCCCGCGCCTGCACAACCGCGACCTGGCACCGACCCGCGCCGAAGGTCGGCGCTGGGGCAAATACAGCATCTTTGCCCTGTGGACCAACGATGTGCACAACATCGCCAACTACTCGTTCGCCATCGGCCTGTATGCGTTGGGTCTGGGGGGCTGGCAGATTCTGCTGTCGCTGGGGATCGGCGCGGCGCTGGTGTACTTCTTCATGAACCTGTCCGGCTACATGGGACAGAAAACCGGGGTGCCGTTTCCGGTGATCAGCCGGATCAGTTTCGGCATCCACGGCGCGCAGATTCCGGCATTGATCCGGGCGGTGATCGCCATCGCCTGGTTCGGCATTCAGACGTATCTGGCGTCGGTGGTATTTCGCGTGCTGCTGACGGCGATTCATCCTGGCTTCGCCGATTACGACCACAACTCGATCCTCGGTCTGTCGACTTTGGGCTGGGTATGCTTCGTGGCGATCTGGTTCGTGCAACTGGCGATCCTCGCCTACGGCATGGAAATGGTCCGCCGTTACGAGGCCTTTGCCGGCCCGGTGATTCTGCTGACCGTCGCCGCCCTCGCCGCGTGGATGTACACCCAGGCCAACGCAACCATCGCCTGGTCAATCCGCGAACCGCTGACCGGCGGCGAAATGTGGCGCAACATCTTTGCCGGCGGCGCGCTGTGGCTGGCGATCTACGGCACGCTGATCCTGAACTTCTGCGACTTCGCCCGCTCCTCGCCGTGCCGCAAGACCATCAAGATCGGTAACTTCTGGGGCCTGCCGGTGAACATATTGGTGTTCGCCGCCATCACCGTCCTGCTCTGCGGTGCGCAATTCCAGATCAACGGGCGGATCATCGAAAGCCCGACCGAGATCATCGCTTCGATCCCCAACACGTTCTTTCTGGTGCTGGGTTGCCTGGCGTTCCTGATCGTCACCGTGGCGGTGAACATCATGGCCAACTTCGTCGCCCCGGCCTTCGTCCTCAGCAACCTGGCGCCGAAGTACCTGACCTTCCGCCGCGCTGGGCTGATCAGCGCGACCCTCGCCGTGCTGATCCTGCCGTGGAACCTCTACAACAGCCCGCTGGTGATCGTGTATTTCCTGTCCGGTCTCGGCGCCCTGCTCGGCCCGTTGTACGGGGTGATCATGGTCGACTACTGGCTGATCCGCAAAGGCCGGATCCATGTCCCGCAGCTCTACAGCGAAGACCCCAATGGCGCCTATTACTACAGCCGCGGGGTGAATTTCCGCGCGGTGGCGGCGTTCATTCCTGCGGCTTTGATCGCCATCGTCCTGGCGCTGGTGCCGGGTTTCCACAGCATCTCGCCGTTCTCCTGGCTGGTGGGCGCCGGCATTGCCGGAATGCTCTACCTGATCATTGCCAAACGTCAGCCGCACTACGCCGACGTCAGCGGCGAATCGATCGCCGTCGACAACGTCAGCCATTAACTTCCTCGCGGCCCGGACTTCGGGCCGCTGAACTGCCCGCAATAAGGACTTCTCATGCGTATTCTTGTGGTCAACGTCAACACCACCGAATCCATCACCCAGGCCATCGCCCGCTCGGCGCAAGCGGTCGCCGCCCCCGGTACGGAAATCGTCGGCCTGACGCCGTTCTTCGGCGCGGACTCGGTGGAAGGTAATTTCGAAAGCTATCTTGCGGCCATCGCCGTGATGGACCGAGTGATGTCCTACGACCAACCGTTCGACGCGGTGATTCAGGCCGGCTACGGCGAACACGGGCGCGAAGGCTTGCAGGAGCTGCTCAACGTACCGGTGGTGGACATCACCGACGCCGCTGCCAGTACCGCGATGTTTCTCGGCCACGCCTATTCGGTGGTGACCACGCTGGATCGCACCGTGCCGCTGATCGAGGATCGGCTGAAACTCTCGGGCCTGTGGGATCGCTGTGCCTCGGTGCGGGCCAGCGGCCTGGCGGTGCTGGAGCTGGAACATGAACCGCAGCGCGCGCTGGAAGCCATCGTGCAGCAGGCGGAACTGGCGGTGACTCAGGACAAGGCCGAAGTGATTTGCCTGGGCTGCGGCGGCATGGCCGGGCTGGATGAACAGATCCGTCGCCGCACCGGGGTGCCGGTGGTGGATGGTGTGACGGCGGCGGTGACCATCGCTGAATCGCTGGTGCGATTGGGGTTATCGACGTCCAAGGTGCGGACTTACGCGACGCCACGACCGAAGCAGATCATTGGCTGGGCGCAGCGGTTTGCCCGGTAGACCGGGTTATCGTTCATCGCGGGCAAGCCACGCTCCCACAGGTTTCGCGTTGTATCACCATCATGTGAACGACGAAGAACCTGTGGGAGCGTGGCTTGCCCGCGATGGCATCACCTCGGTACCAAAGTCCTGCTCAGACAGCACTGAACCGCTGCGCCAACCCCCGCTGCGCAAACTGCTCAATCAAAAAATCGACAAACGCCCGGGTTTTGCCCGGCAGCAACTTGTGTTCGGCGTAATAGATCGAGGTGTAGCCGTCGTCGATGTACCAGTCCGGCAGCACCCGCTGCAACCGGCCCGACTCCAGATACCCCGAGGCAAACGGCATGCTCACCAAGGCAATGCCCAGGCCCTGGCAGGCCGCGATGCAAGCGGCTTCGGAGTCGCTCATGGTCATGCGCGCCTTGAGCGTCAAAGGGCGACAGACCTGAGGATCACGACCGGTCAACTGCCAGGAACGTACGCGCCCGGTTTGCGGCGAGCGAATCAGAATGCCGTCGTGGTACTTGAGTTCGTCCGGCTCTGTAATGGCCGGATTGCCCTGCAAATAATCCGTGGACGCCACCAACACTCGATGCGCCGGACTCAACCTGCGTGCCACCACCCCTTGGGGCAATTCGAAACCGCCACCGATGGCCGCATCGAAACCCTGGCCGATCAAATCGACCTGACGGTTATCGAAATGCCAATCCGGGCTGATTGCCGGGTAGCGCCGTAGAAACTCGCCGAGCATCGGCACGATGTGCAGGCAGCCGAAAGCCGTGCCCATGCTGACCTTCAGCGACCCCGCCGGCAGTCCTTCGACACTCGACAGATTGGCCACGGCATTCTGAATGGTGGTCAGACTGCCACTGACCTGACTCAAAAACAGCTGACCGGCCTCAGTCAGGGTCAGGCTGCGTGTACTACGCTGGAACAGCCTTACCCCGAGGCGCACCTCGAGCTTCGCCACACTCTTGCCGACGGCGGCCGGGGTCAGGCTCAAGCGCCGGGCGGCTTCGGCGAAACTGCCGACTTCGGCGCTGCGTACAAAGCATTCGATGCTGCTGAACGTTTCCATGATCGTCACTATAAACTTCTGGTTTACACAGACTATAGCAATCATGGTCTACACGGTTGTCGAGGCGAGGCCGATACTCGGCTCCAACACCAAGGCACCCCGCCTTCAACTTCCTGGAGATCGAACATGACCACTCAACACCTCAGCGGTAAAGTTGCTCTGATTCAGGGCGGTTCCCGCGGCATCGGCGCCGCTATCGTCAAACGCCTGGCTGCAGAAGGCGCCGCCGTCGCGTTCACCTACGTCAGCTCCGCCGCCAAGGCCGAAGAACTGCAGAACAGCATCACCGCCAAGGGCGGCAAAGCCCTGGCGATCAAAGCGGACAGCGCCGACGAAACAGCCATCCGCAACGCGGTCAGCGCCACCGTCGAAGCCTTTGGCCGCCTGGATATTCTGGTGAACAACGCCGGTGTACTGGCCATCGCGCCGCTGGAAGACTTCAAACTGGAAGACTTCGACCAGACTCTGGCGATCAACGTGCGCAGCGTATTCATCGCTTCTCAGGAAGCGGCAAAACACATGGGCGAAGGCTCGCGCATCGTCAACATCGGCAGCACCAACGCCGACCGCATGCCCTTCGGCGGAGGTGGCGTGTACGCAATGAGCAAATCGGCGCTGGTCGGCCTGACCAAAGGCCTGGCCCGTGATCTCGGCCCGCGCGGCATCACCATCAACAACGTGCAACCCGGCCCGGTCGACACTGACATGAACCCGGCCCATGGCGATTTCGCCGAGAGCCTGATCCCGCTGATGGCGGTGGGCCGTTACGGCACTGCTGATGAAATCGCCGGTTTCGTCGCTTATCTGGTCGGCCCGGAAGCCGGTTACATCACCGGTGCCAGCCTGACCATCGACGGTGGTTTTGGCGCCTGATTGCGCTGAATCCCGGATACAAAAAACGCCGCGCCTCTTTGCAGAGGGCGGCGTTTTTTTGAGTGCTTATTGGCTGATCAAGCCCAGTCCAGCGCCGGCAAACCGCAGGCACTCGGGGTGAACGCCTTGAGCGTGCGCAAAATCCCGTCGGCGTGTGCGTATTTTTCGTCGGCCATGGCCGCATCGGGAATCGCGATGGCCGTCATCCCCGCCGCTTTCGCTGCGGTTACGCCAAACGGCGAATCCTCGAATACCAGACAATCCTCAGGCGCGACGCCCAGACGCCGGGCCGCCGTGAGGAAGATGTCCGGCGCCGGTTTCGCTGCACCAACTTCCGGGTCGTCGGCGGTGACGATGAAATCGAACAGGGCAAACCAGTCGCGGTGCAACGTGGTTTTCTGGCCGAACGACTGTCGCGACGAGCTGGTGCCCACGGCGATCGGAATGTTGTGCGCCTTTAGATGGCGAATCAGCTCCTCCGCGCCCGGCATCGCCTGGGCCTTGGGGAAGCGTTCACGCATCAGCGGTTCGCGGATCAGCAGAAACTCTTCGGCGCTGATCGGCAGATCCAGCGCCTGCACCACGTAGTTCGCCAGATCATTGGCGCCACGCCCAATGATGTTCTGTTTAACGCTCCAGTCGAAGGTCCGCCCGTAGCGCTCGGCAATCAGCGAGGTGACCTCGGTGTAGATGCCTTCGGTGTCCAGCAGCAAACCGTCCATGTCGAAAATCACGGCCTTGATCGGGCCAAACGTCTTCATCGGTGCATTCATCATCGGATCCGTTATCAAAAACATCCCGGGCGGCCCAGCCGGCGCCGCTACGCGGATCTGATTAATGGGTTCAGCAGCATAACGAGGCCGGCGGACATTGAGCAACGGGCAATGTTTAAGGGCCATGGAATGACTCGCTGGTATTTAGCGAAATGCCCTACAGATAACGCCTACTTTCCCGACTTCTTTCCCGTTTGATCCCCCGCAAAGTCCGCGCACCTCTTTCACATGCGCGAGTGCCTGCGAATGTTCCAAACCGATCGGCTCCTGGCCCTGAACAACAGCATCGGCCTGCTGGTGGTTGCCGCCCTGAACCCGCAACACCCGGACTTCGAAACGCTGATCCGCGAGTTCCGCCTGTGCCTGAACAACTACGAGGCCTGGGCCGAGCAGTTCTGGACCGGGACGGCGCTGGAGGTCGAGCAGGTGTTCAAGGTCGGCGACGACGTCCACCTCAGCGCTCCGGTCAAATCCCGCCAGCCGATCCAGCCCTCGGTGGTCATGTGCCCCGCGAGCGGCCCGTTGACTCTGGTGCACCTGTTCGAGGCGGCGCGGTTCGTACCGATCGGCAATACCCCGGTGCTGCTGGAACCGGTGATCGGAGAAGTCGACGGGGTATTGAGTTTCGGTGAACCACTGCGCCATACCATCGGCCCGAGCGGCATTCTGGAAGTGCGCGACTGCGACCGGGGCCAGCGTTATCGCATCACCTTCTTTCCTGATGTTTCCAGCACCCATATCCAAGCGCTGTATGCCTCCTACGACGGGATTGTGGATGGGCTTGAGGTCTGGCTTCGTCAGGAGTGGGACGGGTTTCAGCCGCTGTGGGCGGAGTTTTCCGGCGCCGGTTTGGCTGATCGTTACCAGCAATTGCAACAGGCCGACTGGCGCGGTTTCGAGAAAGCCCTGCACGCCATCTGGGATGACGTTAAACAGCTGTTCGGCCTGCTCGCCGACCTGCAGGCCAACAGCGAAAAACTTCTGCAGTACTTGAGCGATGTCGAGCTGCAAGCGCTGCTCGACGCCTCCAGTGAGGCCATCGCCAATGGCTTGCTGATCCTCAGTGACGAGCCGTTGCTGTTTATCCAGCTGGCCGCGTTTAACAGTTGGTTGAAGATGCTGCCGCCGCAGTACCTGGCAGAAGTGGTGGCAGAAGTTCGGGTCGAGCTGTTGATCAGCTTTTTGCTGATGCGCGTTTGCGGCGGCGTTGGTGTGCCCGTGCGACTGAGCAGCAAGGTGCTGAGCAAGATCAAGTCGCCCCGGGCGCGGGAATGGCTGGCGACGTCGGCGTTGCGCCTGAGCGAGCTGTCCTCCCCTGCCGATCTGAGCAAGCACGCCGGCGCGTTGAAGCCGTTGCTGGTCAACGCTCGCGATGTGCCGTTGAAGCCAACGCCGGCGATCCCGCTGAACATTCGTCAGGCGGATGCTGTGGTTTTCACCGTGCCGAATCCGGCACTGATGGTTCGTGACAAGTCCCGTGGCACGACCCGGATGGAGCGTCACGAACCTCACGACGACGCTTCGAACCAGGCGAAAAACCCCAACGGTGACAGCGCCGATTGCGCGCCGCTGACCTGCACCAACGGCTGTCCGGTGTCGATGGTCACTGGCGAAGAACTACTGACCCTGACCGACGCCACGCTCGATGGCTTGTTGCCGTTCGAGTTCATCCGCTTGTACCGCACCAGTGCGGTTGAGATTGATGTCGGGCTGGGGTTTGGCTGGAGCCATTCGCTGGCGCATCGGCTGGAGTTCGATGGCGATGCGGTGGTCTGGGTCGATCACGAGAACCGCCGCACGCGGTTTCCGTTGCCCAGCGTTGAGCGCCCGGCGATTCACAACAGCCTGTCGCGGGCGGCGATTTTTCTCGGCGATGAGCCAGAGGAACTGATCCTCGCGCTGGCCGGGGATGCGGCGCGGTTTTATCACTTTCGTGCTGGGCGGTTGGTGGCGATCAGTGATGCGTATGGCAATCGGCTGACGGTTTCTCGCGATCATCAGGAGCGCGTTGTTCGTTTGGACAATGGCGCCGGGCGCTCGCTGCTGTTGCGCTATGACCGGGCGCATCTGGTCGCGGTTGATTACCAGGTGTTCGAGGCTGATGGCTGGCGCACCGAGCAAACGCTGGTCAGTTATTGCTACGACGCCCGTCAGCGTTTGTTGGCTGCGACCAATGCGGTCGGTGACAGTGAGCGTTACGACTACGACGATCAGCACGTCATCCTGCAGCGGCAGCTGACCGGCGGCGCGAGCTTTTTCTGGGAATGGGAACGCTCGGGCAAGGCCGCGCGTTGCGTGCGCCATTGGGCCTCGTTCGCGCAGATGAACACGCGGTATGTCTGGGACGACGACGGTCGTGTCACGGTGCATTACGTCGATGGCACCGAAGAAACCTACGTCCACGATGACAGCGCACGGCTGGTGCGCAAGGTGGAGGCCGATGGTGGTGAGCACCTCAAGGCCTACGACGACGCGGGCCGGCTGATCGCCGAGCAGGATCCGCTGGGCGCGGTCACCGAATACCGCTACGACGACGTCGGACGGCTGATCGCGCTGCTTCCGCCAGACGATGAGCCAACGTCCTACGAGTATCGCAACGGTTTCCTGCACAGCCGTTCTCGCGACGAGGCGGTGTGGACGTTTCGGCGCAACGCCGAGGGCGATGTCACCGAGGCGGTCGATCCTGACGGTCAGGTCACCCATTACTACTACGACGTTCGCGGGCAGTTGCTGTCGATCCGCTACCCGGACAGCAGCCGGCACAAGTTGTCGTGGAACGACCTCGGGCAACTGATCGAGGAAACCCTGCCTGACGGTGGTGTGCGGCGCTTTTCCTACGACGCGCTGGGGCGACGGACCACCACTTGCGACGAACACGGTGCCGTCACCCACCAGCAGTGGGATGCGGTTGGCCGACTGGTCCAGACAACGCTTCCTACAGGCAGCACTCGCGCCTACAGCTACGGCGCCTACGGCCAGATCACTGCCGAGCGCGACGAGCTCGGGCACATCACCCGCTACGAGTATGACGACGACCTGCATCTGGTCTCGCGCAAGATCAATCCCGACGGCACGCGGGTGCAGTACCGCTACGACCATGCGCAGTTGTTGCTCACGGAAATCGAGAACGAGTCCGGGGAAAAGTACTGCCTGGACTACACACCCACCGGATTGATCCGACAGGAAACCGGCTTCGACGGCCGGCGCACCGCTTACGCCTACGACCGCAACGGGCACCTGCTGGAGAAGACCGAGTTCGGCGATGACGGCTCGACGCTGGTCACCACTTACGCGCGTGATGCGGCCGGGCGTCTGCTGCTCAAGACCCTGCCCGACGGGGTTGAGGTGGCTTACACCTACGACCGCCTGGGCCGTTTGACCGGGGTCGATGACGGCCAGCAACATCCGCTGGCTTTTGAATACGACCGGCAGGATCGGCTGATCACCGAGCACCAGGGCTGGGGCACCTTGCGTTACGCGTATGACGCCTGCGGCCAGCTCAAACGCCAGCGTCTGCCGGACAACAGCAAGCTCGACTATCACTACGCCAAGGGCGGTGCGCTGACCGCCATCGATCTTAATGGCACGCGGCTGAGCAGCCACGTCTACCAATCCGGTCGCGAGCAACAACGGCAACAAGGCCTGCTGCGCAGCGACTATGCCTACGACGATCAGGGCCGATTACAGCTGCATACCGTCAATCAGCAAACGCGCCCCTTGTACTTGCGCCACTACAGCTATGCGGTCAACGGCAATCTGGCCGGTATCGCCGACAGCCGTCACGGCCAGCGCAGTTATTACTACGACGCCCTCGACCGGCTGACTCGCGTCCGTCACTCGCGCGACGAACTGCCGGAATCCTTCGCCCACGACCCGGCCGGCAACCTGCTGATGCAGGATCGCCCCGGCCCCACGCGGATCAAGGGCAACCGCCTGCTGATGCAGGGCGACCGGCACTACGACTACGACGCCTTCGGCAACCTGATCCGCGAACGCCGTGGCCGCGACCAGCAACTCGTCACCGAATACCGCTACGACTGCCAGCACCGCCTGATCGGCCTGACCCGCGCCGACGGCCAAACCGCGTCCTACCAATACGACGCCTTCGGCCGACGCCTCCGCAAAACCGTCGACGGCCAGATCACCGAGTTCTTCTGGCAAGGCGACCACCTCGTCGCCGAAAGCAGTTCGACGCATTACCGCAGCTACGTCTACGAACCCGGCACCTTCCGCCCGCTGGCGCTGCTCGACGGCAAAGGCCCGAAAAAGGCCTGCCCGTTCTACTACCAACTCGACCACCTCGGCACCCCGCAGGAACTCACCGACTACAGCGGCGAAATCGTCTGGTCGGCGCAATACGACGCCTACGGCAAGGTCGCCGCCATCACCCTCGCCGGCGAGGACTACCTGGACCAGCCGCTGCGCTTTCAGGGGCAGTATTTCGATGCGGAAAGCGGGCTGCACTACAACCGGCATCGATATTACGACCCGAGGTTGGGGCGGTATCTGACGCCGGATCCGGTGAAGTTGGCGGGTGGGTTGAATCAGTACCGGTACGTGCCGAATCCGACGGGGTGGGTGGATCCGTTGGGGTTGACTTGCGCACCGTGTCCGGGGGCGATACAAGCTGATGGGCCATATAGTGAGATAGTCCCCGGAGGTGGGTTAGAGGCTCACGAGTCTCGAGGTGGGCATGTGATAGCGAAGCATGTAGAAAGGTCTGAGGCGCAACTGAGAGCTAGACTAAAGGCAGAGCCGAACATACCTATCGCATCAACGTTTCCTAATCGATTTGAAGCTGAAGCCGCATTGTCAAATGTGATGCGAAGTAATCAGAAAAAAATTGATGATTTTTTGAAAGGCAAAGCGAAGAAGCTTGTTATCAATGAGCAGGTTTCGGTCCCTGCAGGCGTGGGTGTTGTGCGAAAGAGTGGAAAATTAGAGCCTTTGTTTAGCATCAGGTTAGTGCTTCAGCGAGATGTGAAGTCGCCGCTTGGATATTATATTTTGACGGGATTTGTAAATGACAAATGAAGAGTTTCCTCAGCTGTTTCAGTTCCTCGGAGCTTATTTTCATGAGGACTGGATGAGCGAATTCGATGTCTCTGATGATGTCGTTAAATCGTTCGTAACGGACTCTGAAGCCAGCGTAATTCTGGATGTGATAAAGGAAGCTGAAGCTGTATTGGCGCTTGATCTAACAGAAGAAGAGATCCGAGATTTTTTATTAAAGGAGATGGGATGTAGTTACTGTTATTGGCATGAATGGCAAGACGGATGTACATGGCTTAAGCACATACTTGTAAGTCTCCAACAGAGTAACATTTGAATAATGTGAAGAGGGTCAAAGGTAACGGATACTCAGGCGGTTCTCATATATCGTGGTTCTTCTGCTCACCATCCATCTCACGCTTGGCAAAGGGCCTGAAAGACCTCAGGCCCTGAAGCTTCGAAAGCAGTAACACCGCACTCAATCAAAAGAACAAGCAATCACTGCTCATCCTCATCCTCCTCATATTCCATATCTGCCTCATCCGCATCATTCAACGGCACCGTCGCATCGTCCATCAGCGACCCCGGATCCTCGTTTCCCGGATCATTGATATACGGCAGACCACTCGGGCCTTTTTCTTCCTTGCCTTCGGTTTCGGGCGTCATGGCAAACCTCTACGTCTGGTGGGTTGTATAACGTTCGAAAAGCCCTACAGCCAATCGTTCCAGTGTCCGACCACCAGACACGAAAAACCCGGCACCAGGCCGGGTTTGTTTTCGAATATTCAATCAATGATGGCGTTTTTTGTGTTTGTACTTGTTGTGCTTGTGACCACCACCGGAATGAGCTCTACCACCGTCGTCACCCAGGTTGTTGCCCACCGCACCACCCGCTGCGCCGCCCAAACCGGCACCAATGGCCGAACCGGTGGAGCCGCCCAGGCTGTTGCCGACCACCGAGCCGCCGGCAGCGCCGAGACCACCGCCAATGGCGGCTTCGGTGCGATTGTGTTTATTCGCCCCGACCGCGCTGCCCGCCGCGCCACCGACGCCTGCGCCAACCGCGGCACCGGTGCTGCCACCGAGCTGACCACCGACCACATTACCGAGCACACCGCCCAAACCGCCACCCACGGCGGCGCTGCCATCTCCGGCGGCCATCGCACCTTGAGCGATGAGTAATCCGAAAAACAGTGCAGACAATGACAAGCGCATTTGAACCTCACAGTTCCCGAATCGGGAGGGTATGCCCATAGGGCCTATGTCAGATTGGAGACATTTTTCGGGAAAACGTTCAGCCATGAAAAAGCCCAACATCGAGCCGGGCTATTTCTGACAAACGTTCGCTATCAGTGACGCTTGTGCCCCTTGGACAGGTTGGCGCCGACGGCACCACCCGCAGCGCCACCCAGACCGGCGCCAATGGTCGCGCCATTTCGGCCACCCAGGCTGTTGCCGATCACCGAACCACCGGCCGCGCCAACACCACCGCCGATAGCGGCTTTGGTGCGGCTGCCTTTGCCGGCTGCCATGGCACTGCCGGCCGCACCGGCAACACCGGCACCAATCGCTGCGCCGGTGCTGCCGCCCATTTTCTGGCCGACCACGTTACCCAGCGCACCACCCAGACCGCCACCGAGTGCAGCAGTGCCTTCACCGGCGACCGCACCTTGAGCAACCAGAAGCCCCAGAACCAGAGCAGGCAATGTTAGACGCATGACGAAAACCTCAAAAATAGGGGGATCAAAAGGGGCCGAGATTGAAAGCTGCCGACGCGCTGAAGTCCAGATAAATCAGCTGTCGCCGCGCACTTGGCGCCGATTGGACAGCGATTTGGCAAAAGGTTTAATCGCAGGCAAAAAAAAGCCCGCTGGGGAGACGGGCTGGAGACTTGCTTTCTAACGGATGGCTTCACCCTACGTCCGTGGACGTGAAAAGTTTGTGAAAAAAAACAGAATCCGTCCTATCACTTGTAGGAGATTTCCCTTCATAAACATCAGGCATAAAAAACCCCGTTCATAGACGGGGTCGTTCGGTCTCACTTTACTTTCTTGAGCGGGCCGACACCTTTGGAAGGAATTTGGCCTTTGGCCCCTTGGGCGCTGTGGACTTGATCTTGCCGGTCTGCACCGGATCCTCGCCAAAGCCCGATTGGTACTCCGTCTGGCCGCAACGGACACAGTTGTTGAATGAAAATTCGGCTCCATCATCTTCGATATACGGATCAGTCATAGCCTCTCCCCTTTGCAATGGATCGACACCGGCAAAGCCCTTTTGCCTGAAAAAATATCGACCTCCAAGGCTTTTGAGACTAGCCGGTCATTACCGGACTTGCGGTTCAGTTCGACCGATGCCCGACGAATGGCCTATGCAAATTCAACATCCGCAGGAACCGTTGATCTCACAACGCTAAAGATTCCCGGCCACAGGCCGTTGCCCTTTTTCATACAAATGAATCTCAAGGAGAGAACATGAAAATCAATGGATTTCCGGAAATGCCGGTCGTAAAACTCACGGACGAACAAATCGCTGCCGGCAAAGCCGCCGGTGAGAAATTCAAGGAAAAGCTCGCTTCGGGCGACATCACCATCACCTATCCGAACAAACCGGTTCTGACCCCCGGCGTTATCTACCACCCGAGTCAGCCTGCCGATCCAACGCCCTCCACCGGCACCCCGCCTCTGGTGGCAATCGATACGCCCCTGATCTATGACGCCCACGGACTTGTCATCCTCAAGCCTCAGGACTGACCGAAAGCAAAACGCAAAAAGCCCATTCATCGTCTGAATGGGCTCCCTTGAACAGGCGATTACATCAACGCAACTTGACCGCCGTCCCCGTCGCAAACACCACAACCATACCGCCCTTACCCGCCGGCATGCTGATCTCGAAATCCAGCCCGACCACCGCATCCGCCTGCAACGCCCGCGCCCTTTCCTTGATCTCGTCCGTCGCCTGAACCCGCGCCTCCTTCAACGCACGCTCCAGCGTTTGCGAGCGCCCACCGAAAAAGTCGCGCATGCCGGCAAACAGGTCACGGATCACGTTGACGCCCTGCACCGACTCCGCGCTGACAATGTCCAGGTACGCGGTGATCTGTCGGCCTTCGATGGCGTGGGTGGTGGAGATGATCATGGGAGCAATCCTTTTTTCTACGAATAAAGCGGCGATTGTAATGCGCTATGGCAAATCAGACCGAGCACCTGCGCACATGACTTCCGTGACGGATTAAAATCCAGACGCCAGAAACCACAAAACCCCTGATCTCTTTCGAAATCAGGGGTTTTGCGTATTGAATGTGGCGGTGAAGGAGAGATTCGAACTCTCGATACAGTTTCCTGTATACACACTTTCCAGGCGTGCTCCTTAAGCCACTCGGACACTTCACCGTATCTCTTCAAACATGTTCTGTCTGTCGAGGCGCGCTAATGTAGTCGAAAGCTGTTCTGATGGCAAACTTTTTTTCAGAATTTTCATGCGGTTAAGACAAAAAGGCGTTTCGCCCCACCCTGGGCGATGGCAAACCGGCCAATCTCTGGTGACGGCCACCCTTCTATATAGAAGCAGAACGGCGTGCTACGCCGGGCGCGGCCGGAAACGGTGACCGGCGAGTCAGTCACAGCGCTTTACCTGGCCTACGGCGGTGGGTAACGTCTGCCCATCTTTCTTACAAGGAATAGCGTCATGAGTGAGTTGATTGCCTACCACCTCGAAGACGGTATCGCGACCCTGACCTTGAACAACGGCAAGGTCAATGCCATTTCCCCGGACGTGATTGCGGCGTTCAACGCGGCGCTGGATCAGGCGGTGACTGATCGTGCCATCGTGATCATTACCGGTCAGCCGGGGATCCTCTCCGGCGGCTATGACTTGAAGGTGATGACCGCCGGCCCGAAAGAAGCCGTGGCGCTGGTGACCGCCGGTTCGACACTCGCCCGTCGCCTGCTCTCTCACCCGTTTCCGGTGATCGTTGCCTGCCCGGGCCACGCCGTAGCCAAAGGTGCATTCCTGCTGCTGTCTGCCGATTACCGCATTGGCGTTGATGGCCCGTTCAGCATCGGTCTGAACGAAGTGCAGATCGGCATGACCATGCACCACGCCGGCATCGAGCTGGCACGGGATCGCCTGCGCCGCTCGGCGTTCCATCGTTCGGTGATCAACGGCGAGATGTTTGATCCGAAAAGTGCGGTGGATGCCGGTTTCCTCGACAAGGTGGTGGCTGCCGAAGAGCTTCAAGGCGCAGCCCTGGCCGCGGCGCGTCAGTTGAAGAAGATCAACATGAACGCACACAAGAACACCAAGCTCAAAGTGCGCAAGGCGCTGCTCGAAGCCCTCGACAACGCGATCATCCAGGATCAGGAACATCTGGGCTAAGCCCGCGCTTCCGAAGCCGAAGAAAAGCCCGACCGTCGTGTCGGGCTTTTTCTTGCGCGTTCGGTTGATCGAGCGTCGACTGCTCTAGTACGGGTCTGACAATCAACTCGGAAACATGCGCTTAAACATCGCCTATCTCCGGACTCTATAGCAGCAATTGCCGAAAACAGTGCACATCCGTACACTGCGCCACCTTTTGTCCCGGTGGGGCCTGAAAATGCTGTTTGTGTTTCGTATGTTATTGATGGGCCTGCACTTTATTCTGGCCGGCGTGCTGGGAGTGATCCTCGGGCTGTGCCGTCCGTTCAACCCGGACAACAGCCGACTGTGCGCCCGCCTCTATGCGCTTCCGGCGATGTGCATTCTGCGCCTGCGGGTAAAAGCCGATGTCGGCCCGTTGATGAACAAACCCGCCAGTTGCGTGATCGTCGCCAACCATCAGTCCAACTATGACCTGTTCGTATTCGGCAACGTGGTGCCGCGACGAACCGTGTGTATCGGCAAGAAAAGCCTGAAATGGGTGCCGCTGTTCGGGCAACTTTTTTGGCTCGCGGGCAACGTGTTGATCGATCGTGGCAACGCGCACAAGGCGCGCAAGTCGATGCTCACCACCACCCAAACCCTGCAACACGAAGACACGTCGATCTGGGTATTTCCGGAAGGCACGCGCAACCTCGGAGAAGAGCTGCTGCCGTTCAAGAAAGGCGCGTTCCAGATGGCGATCGCCGCCGGTGTGCCGATCGTGCCGGTGTGTGTCAGCAGCTACATCAAGCACATGCGCCTGAATCGCTGGCGTAGCGGGAAAATTCTCATACGCTCGCTGCCGGCGATTCCTACAGCCGGGCTGACCATGGATGACATGCCCATGCTCATGTCCCAGTGCCGCGAGCAGATGCGCGAATGCATCGCCGCGATGGATCAGCAGCTGCAGGCTGCGTGAAAAACAAACCCGCCTTGTGCGGGTTTTCTTTTGCCGGCTGAACTGTACAGATTTCACTGACTCTCAAGCAACGACACGGCTAAGCTGAAGCCTTGTATTCCCTGCCATCTGCCAAGAAGAAGTGAACCACCACCATGGGTCGAGTTGTTGCTGCTGCGGTGTACAGCGCTGGTAAGAAAGTCACCAATATCACGCTTGACGAAGGCGCCGCCTGGGCCGCGAAAACCGGGCACTTTGTCTGGATCGGCCTGGAAGAGCCGGACGCTCAGGAACTGGCCAAACTGCAACGACAGTTCAACTTGCATGAGCTGGCCATCGAAGACGCCCTGGAGAAACACAGCCGGCCGAAGTTGGAAACCTTTGGTGACGCCTTGTTTATCGTCACCTACTCGCCGATCCGCGAACATGGGATCTTGCAGTTCATCGAAACGCACATCTTCGCCGGCAAGGGCTACATCATCACCGCCCGCAATGGTCACTCGGCGTCCTACGCGCATGTGCGCCAGCGCTGTGAGGCGCGACCGCTGTTGCTGGAGCATGGGGAAGATTTCGTACTGTATGCAATTCTTGATTTCGTGATCGAAAACTATCAGCCGGTGGGTGAAGCGATCCATGCCGAGATCGATGAACTGGAGCGCAACGTGCTGTGCAGTGCATTGAACGAGCATGACATTCAGAAACTCCACGGCTTGCGCCGCGACGTGTTGCGCCTGCGCCGCTATGCAGCGCCCATGGTGGAGATCGGTGAGGAATTGCAGAAGCTGAGTTTCCCGTTCATCGACAAGAACATGCGCCCGTACTTCCGCGATGTGCAGATTCACGTCACGCGGCAGATGGAAGACCTGACCACGCTGGCGGACATTGCCAGCCAGACCATCGAGATCGGTGTGTTGCTGGAGGCGTCACGGCAGAGCGTGGTGCAGCGCAAGTTTGCCGCATGGGCGGCGATTCTGGCGTTCCCGACGGCGGTGGCGGGGATTTACGGGATGAACTTCCAGAACATGCCGGAGCTGAGCTGGCATTACGGCTATTTCGCCGTGTTGGGGTTTATCACGGTGGGGTGTGTGAGTTTGTGGGCGAGTTTCAAGAGGTCGGGGTGGTTGTAGTCCCTGTGGCGAGGGAGCTTGCTCCCGCTGGGGTGCAAAGCACCCCATACAAAAATCAGTTGCCGTAAATTACGGCTGCTGCGCATCCGAGCGGGAGCAAGCTCCCTCGCCACATAGGTAAATGTCAGGTCTTAAATCGCTTCAGCTTCTGGCTTGTGCGCCACAAACCGCATCATCCATTCCGCCACCGTGGTGCCATGGTGCTCCTGCTCCAGGCTGGCCACGCCTTTCGAGTAGATCTGCGAACCCAGCGCGTCCTGGCGCAGATCCAGCAGCGCCCGCGAATAGTCGTGAATGAATTCCGGGTGGCCCTGGAAGCACAGCACCTGATCGTTAATGTGGTACGCGGCAAACGGGCAGAAATCGCTGGAGGCAATAACCGTGGCGTTTTCCGGCAGTGCGGTGACCTGATCCTGGTGACTGATCAGCAGCGTCAGCTCTTCACGCACCGGGCTCATCCACGGCGCCTTGGCCGCCAGTTTGTAGTTGTGGGTGCCGACGCCCCAGCCCTGGGTGGCGCGCTCGCTTTTGCCGCCCAGCAGCAGCGCCAGCAATTGATGGCCGAAACACACGCCGAGCAGCTTGTCGCCGCGCTCGTAACGGGTCAGCAGGTATTGCTTGAGGGTCTGGATCCACGGGTCGGTGCCGAACGAATCGGCCTTGCTCCCGGTGATCAGGTACGCGTCGAAAGTCTGGTCGTCGCTGGGGTATTCGCCCTGCATCACGTTGTACACGGTGAACTCGGCGGCAATCGGTTGCTGCGAGAACAGGCGCTGAAACATCTGCCCGTAACCCTGATATTGATCGACCAGTTCCGGACGCAGGATGTCGGTTTCCAGAATGCAGATGCGTAGCGACATAAAAAATACCTGACACGTGATGGGAATAATGAACACCCCAGAGCCTGCCTTGAAACACCCCGGCAAGGCAAGCCCCGCAGCGTTCAGCCGATCACTTAAAACAGCTCGCCTTTCGCGGCTTTTTCCAGCAGCAGCGCCGGTGGCGCAAAGCGCTCGCCGTACTGCTCGGCCAGGTACTGCGCACGCGCGACGAAGTCCTGCACGCCGTACTGATTGATGAACTGCAAGGCGCCGCCGGTCCACGGCGCAAAACCGATGCCGAAGATCGAGCCGACGTTGGCATCCGCCGTCGAGGTCAGCACGCCCTCCTCCACGCAGCGCACGGTTTCCAGGGCCTGCACGAACAGCAGACGATCACGCACATCCTTCGGCGAAATCTGCCCGTCGGCCTGCTCGAAGCGCGTCTTCAACTCCGGCCACAGATGTTTCTGACCACCGGCCGGGTAATCGTAGAAACCACCGCCAGCGGCTTTGCCCGGACGCTTGTATTCGTTGAGCAACAAGTCAATCACAGCGAACGCCGGATGATCTGTCAGCGCTTTCCCTTCCGCTTGCAGGTCTTTGGCCGTTTGCTGACGGATATGGCTCATCAGGCTGAGGGAAACTTCGTCGGAGATCGCCAGCGGCCCGACTGGCATCCCGGCCTTGCGCGCTTCAGTCTCGATCATCGGCGCGCTCACGCCCTCGCCGAGCATGGCGATGCCTTCATTGGTGAAGGTGCCAAATACCCGCGAGGTAAAGAAGCCGCGACTGTCGTTGACCACGATCGGGGTTTTCTTGATTTGCAGAACAAAGTCGAAACCTCGCGCTAGGGTTTCAGCACTGGTCTGCGTGCCTTTGATGATTTCCACCAGCGGCATTTTGTCCACCGGGCTGAAGAAATGCAGACCGATGAACTTGCTTTGATCCGGCACTGCCGTTGCCAGGCCGGTGATCGGCAACGTTGAAGTGTTGGAGGCAATCACCGCGTCAGGTCCAACAATCTTTTGCGCCGCGGACGAGACCCTGGCCTTGAGTTCACGATCCTCGAACACCGCCTCGATGATCAGATCACAACCCGCCAGATCCGCATCATCTTCAGTGGCGTGAATCCGCGCCAGCACCGCCTCACGCTTCGAAGCATCCATCTGCCCGCGGGCAACCTTCTTGTCCAGCAATGCCTCCGAATGGGCCTTACCTTTCTCGGCCGCCGCCAGGTTGATGTCCTTGAGCACCACATCGATGCCAGCCGAGGCACTGACGAAGGCGATCCCGGCGCCCATCATGCCCGCGCCCAGCACACCGACCTTGCGCGTGACATACGGCGCAAAGCCCTGCGGGCGCGAACCGCCGGCGTTGATCTCGTTGAGCTGAAACCAGAAGGTGCCGATCAGGTTTTTCGAGATCTGCCCGGTGGTCAGTTCGGTGAAGTAACGGGTTTCGATCAAGTGCGCGGTGTCGAAATCGACCTGCGCGCCCTCCACCGCCGCGCAGAGGATTTTCTCCGGCGCCGGCAGCGTGCCCTGAGTCTTGCTGCGCAAGATCGACGGCGCAATCGCCAGCATCTGCGCAACTTTCGGATTCGACGGCGTGCCACCTGGGATCTGATAGCCCTTCACGTCCCAACGTTGAACTGCAGTCGGGTTGGCGACAATCCAGGCGCGCGCCTTGGCCATCAACTCGTCGCGATCCGCCGCCAGTTCATCGATCAGACCGGCCTGCAATGCCTGTTGCGGGCGCACCTTTTTGCCTTCGATCAGGTACGGCAAGGCCTTTTCGATACCGAGCATGCGCACCATGCGCACCACCCCGCCGCCGCCCGGCAGCAGGCCCAGCGTCACTTCCGGCAGACCGAGTTGCACCGCCGCATCGTCCAGCGCCACCCGGTGATGGCAGGCCAGACAGATTTCCCAGCCACCACCAAGCGCGGCGCCGTTGATCGCCGCGACCACCGGTTTGCCGAGAGTTTCCAGGGTGCGCAATTGCGCTTTGAGGCTCAGCACCATGTCATAAAAAGCTTTGGCCTCGGGCTTGCCGATCTTGATCAGTTCATTGAGGTCGCCGCCGGCAAAGAAGGTTTTCTTCGCCGACGTGATGATCACCCCGGCGATGCTGTCTTTTTCCTCCACCAGCCGCGCCACGCAGGCGCCCATGGCCTGGCGGTACACGGCATTCATGGTGTTGGCGCTCTGGCCCGGCATGTCGATGGTCAGCACGACGATGCCGTCCTGGCCTTTTTCGTAACGAATGGCTTGGCTCATAACAAGGTTCCTTGAATTCGGGGCTCAGAGGCGTTCGATGATGGTGGCAATGCCCATGCCGCCGCCGACGCACAGCGTCGCCAGGCCGTAGCGCAGGCGCCGGGCTTCCAGTTCATCGAGCAGGGTGCCGAGGATCGCGCAACCGGTGGCGCCCAGCGGGTGGCCCATGGCGATCGAGCCGCCGTTGACGTTGACCTTGTCCGGGTCGACCGCCATGTCCTTGATGAACTTGAGCACCACCGAGGCAAACGCCTCGTTGACCTCAAACAGATCGATGTCTTCCACGCGCAAGCCGGCCTTGGCCAAGGCCTTGCGGGTGGCCGGTGCCGGGCCGGTGAGCATGATGGTCGGGTCGGTGCTGGTCACCGCCGTGGCGACGATCCGCGCCCGTGGCTGCAGGCCCAGTGCCCGACCCTTGGCTTCGGAACCGATCAACATCAGCGCCGCACCGTCGACGATCCCGGAGCTGTTGCCCGGTGTGTGCACGTGGTTGATCCGCTCGACGTGGCTGTAGGCCCGCAGCGCCGTGGCGTCGAAGCCCATCTGGCCGATCATTTCGAAACTTGGCTTGAGTTTGCCCAGGCCTTCCATCGTCGATTCGGCGCGAATGAATTCGTCGTGATCGAGCAGGATGATGCCATTCTGATCCTGCACCGGCACCAGTGACTTGTTGAACGAACCGTTGGCCCGCGCCCGCGCAGCCTTGTGTTGCGAGTGCAGTGCGTAGGCATCGACGTCGTGGCGGCTGAAGCCTTCAAGGGTGGCGATCAGGTCGGCGCCGACGCCCTGCGGAGTAAAGTGGCTGTGCAGGTTGGTCTGCGGGTCCAGCGCCCAGGCGCCGCCGTCACTGCCCATCGGCACCCGCGACATCGACTCGACACCACCAACCACCACCAGATCCTCGAAGCCCGAACGCACCTTCATCGCGCCGAGGTTGACCGCTTCCAGACCGGAGGCGCAGAAGCGGTTGATCTGCACGCCAGCCACGCTGACATCCCAATCCGCCACCTGCACCGCGGTCTTGGCGATGTCCGAGCCTTGATCTCCGATCGGCGTGACGCAGCCGAGCACCACGTCATCGACCTGGCTGGTGTCCAGCGCGGTACGGCTTTGCAAAGCGGTCAACAACCCGGCGAGCAGATTCACCGGTTTGACGCTGTGCAGTGCGCCATCGGCCTTGCCTTTGCCACGGGGCGTGCGTAGCGCATCGAAAATCAAAGCTTGGGTCATGACGTCCTCGAACCTGTGCGGTGAGTGAATTTCGTGCTGTCACTGTTGTCCCGTGCCGTCGCAGATTCAATGACCACAGCGCTCAATGACGTTGACGTGCACGCTCAGACGGACGGTCATTCCCCCTCAGGTGAACCGGTTCAGGTCGGCGAGTTGTCTAACCAGCGGGCGGCGAAGAAGCTGGCAATACGCCTCATGCCGTTTTTATCGCAACCAGTAGCAAATACATATGAAATGGATCTAAGCCAAGCGTGACGTGGCCTCTAAGGTAGTACATGTACGTCAGGGTCGTCGGGTTTTGCCGGGCCGATGTTCTCCAACAGGAAGTGCAGCGTTTGCCGTCATGGATATGCAGGCAGACATCAGGAAATAACAATAAAGGCGGTCAAGCCATGTTCAAACAACCGAAAGTTCGTCAAGCAGGACTCATTCTTTTCGCCACCACGCTGTTGCTGATTTTGCCGAACCTGACCAAGGTCATTGGCTGACTTAACGGCCGGGTGCACTTCATCGCCATCAAAAATGTGACTGGCCCGCTACCCGGGCCAGCGTGGCTGTGCCAACCTTTGCGCACTTGCACGACATGGACGGCGATTTTTTGAAAACGCTCATTGTGTTCTGGGCCCTGCTGCTGAGCATGCCCTTGTCTGCCGCGCAGCTGGAATTACAGCTGGGCACAACCCATCGCACCTGGCAAACCGCGGAATTGCTCAAGCATCCTCAGGTACAAAACCTCACCATCAAGAACGATGTGTCCTACAAGAAGGACATGACTTATCGCGTCGTGCCCGTGGCGGCACTGCTCACCGGGATCAAATCGGACGATCACTTGCAGGCAGTGGCGCTGGACGGCTTTGCCGCCGAGCTGAGCGCTGCACCGCTGCTCAACACAAAAGGCGCGCGGGCGTGGCTGGCGATCGAAGACCCGGCGCAGCCGTGGCCGCCGCTGTCCGAAGGCAAGCACAGTGCGGGGCCGTTCTATCTGGTCTGGACCGATCCGCAGGCCGGCAATATCAGCCCAGAGCAATGGCCGTTCCAAGTAGCTAGCATCAAGCGCATGGCGCCGGTGGCCGAGCGCTTCCCTGCGCTGCTGCCGGATCCCAAGCTGAAAGCGGATGACCCGGTGAATCAGGGTTTTGCCCTGTTTCAGAAGAATTGCCTGGCGTGTCACCGGTTGAACGGTGCCGGGGATGCGCAGTTCGGGCCGGATCTGAATATTCCGTATAACCCGACCGAGTATTTCGGCGCGGATTTCCTTAAACGCTACATTCGTGATCCGCAGAGTTTGCGCCAGTGGCCGCAGGCGAAGATGCCGGGGTTTTCGGTGGATGTATTGCCGGAGGGGGATTTGCAGTTGCTGATCGGTTATCTGCAGCACATGGCTGGGCGCAAGGTTAAGCCATAAGCGTTGCGGTGATATCACCGGCCTCTTCGCTGGCAAGCCAGCTCCCACAGGTTCGCGCTGACTCTGAATTCGCGGTAATCCTGTGGGAGCTGGCTTGCCAGCGATAGCGATATCCCGGATCTACTGTTGTTGCACGGAGATGACTGGCGTCGGCGAGACGAACACCTTCGCATGCATCTGCTCGCTCCCACCGCCCCGGCGCATGCCGCGTACCGGGCAGGCGTCCAGATAATCCAGACCCACCGCCAGCTTCAGATGGCGCTCGGGTCGAGCGAGTTGGTTGGTCACGTCAAAGCTGTACCAGGCGTCATCCAGCCACGCTTCGGCCCAGGCATGACTGGCCAGATGTTCGGCGTCCTCGCTGTACAGATAACCCGACACATAACGCGACGGAATCCCCAGGCTACGTGCACAGGCGAGAAAGGCATGGGTGTGATCCTGACAAACCCCGGCACGCCCGGCGAAGGCTTCGGCAGCGCTGGTGTCGACTTCGGTGGAACCCGGCGTGTAGCTCATATGCTGGTTCAAACCGTGCATCAGGTCGATCAGCGCGGTGCGATCACGTCGCTGCTTGCAGGACTTGTCGGCAAACGCCCGTAGCGCTTCGTCCGCCTCGGTCAGGCGGGTGAAACGCAGGAACGGCAGCGCCGACTGGCTCTCATGCTCGGCCTCGCGCAACTCATCGATATCGACCTGTCCCCGGGCGCCGATGATGATCGCTTCGTGCGGCTCGTCCATGGTCAGCACATGCAGGATGTTGCCGAACGGATCGAGCTGGGCGCGTACCGGACGCGGCAGGTCGAGTTGCCAGCTCAATACGTGCTGACGCTCGCTGTCGTGCGGGGTCAGGCGCAAATACTGGATGCTCGCTCGCACCTGATCTTCATAGTGATAGGTGGTCTCGTGGCTTATGGAAAGTCTCATGCAGCCTCCAGGTATGAACTGTGAATGGCGTTGCCCAACTGGCGCACCAGCGGGATGAATTCGGTGAGCCAGGCATGCAGGCCTTCAGCGAGGATTTCGTTGATCCCGGTGTAACGCAGACGCGCGTCCATCTCGGCGGCGAGGCGTTGTGCCGGACGGCCATTGGCGCCGGGTAACTGGGCGAGGATCTGGTCGATTTCCTCGGTGCAGGCGCGCAGCGAGCGCGGCACATCGGCGCGCAACAGCAGCAGTTCGGCGACATGCCGGGCGCCGGGGGCGTCGCGGTAGATTTCGGTGTAGGCCTCGAATGACGACAGCGCTCGCAACAGTGCACTCCACTGGTAATAGGCGTGCGCCGTACCGTCACTGACGGCCTCGGCCTGATCACCAGCCATTTCATAGCGCGCATCGAGCAGGCGCAGCGTGTTGTCCGCACGTTCGATGAAAGTGCCGAGGCGAATGAAGCGGAATGCATCGTTGCGCATGATCGTGCCGTAGGACGCGCCCCGGAACAGGTGCGAGCGTTCCTTGATCCACTCGCAGAAACGGCTCATGCCGTAACGGCTGAGACCCTGCTCGGCAATGCCGCGAATCTCCAGCCAGGTGGCGTTGATGTTCTCCCACATGTCCGCGGTGATGCGCCCGCGCACCGCATGCGCACTGGCTCGCGCGGCGCCGAGGCAGCTGTAGATGCTCGCCGGGTTGGCGGCGTCAAGGGCGAAGAAATGCAGCAGGCGTTCGGCATGCAGTTCGCCGTGACGCTCCAGGTAATCGTCGAGGGTGCCGGTGATCAACAGCGGCATGGCCAGTTCGTGCAGACCGTCGCCGCGACCGTCCTGCGGCATCAGCGACAGCGAATAGCTGACATCGAGCATCCGCGCGAGGTTTTCCGCCCGCTCCAGGTAACGCGACATCCAGTACAGATCCGAGGCAGTTCTACTTAACATGGCAAGCTTCCTTCAATCCTCGACCACCCAGGTGTCCTTGGTTCCGCCGCCCTGAGAGGAGTTCACCACCAGGGAGCCTTCACGCAGGGCGACACGGGTCAAACCGCCGGGCACAACCCGGGTTTCGCGGCCAGACAGTACAAACGGACGCAGGTCGATATGACGCGGCGCAATGCCGTTTTCGACAAAGGTCGGACAGGTCGACAGCGACAGCGTCGGTTGCGCGATATAGGCATGAGGCTTGGCCTTGATGCGCTCGCGGAACGCATCGATCTGCGCTGTGGTTGAGGCCGGCCCCACCAGCATTCCGTATCCGCCGGAACCCTGGGTTTCCTTGACCACCAGATCCGCAAGATTGGCCAGCACGTGGGAAAGTTCCGAGGGGTTGCGGCACTGCCAGGTCGGCACGTTCTTCAGGATCGGTTCTTCGTCGAGGTAGAAACGGATCATCTCGGTGACAAACGGGTACACCGATTTGTCATCCGCCACGCCGGTGCCAATGGCATTGGCCAGCACCACGTTGCCGGAACGATAGGACGAGAGCAGCCCCGGCACACCGAGCATCGAGTCGGGGTTGAATGCCAGCGGATCGAGGAACGCGTCGTCGAGACGGCGGTAGATCACGTCCACCGCTTTCGGCCCGTCGGTGGTGCGCATGACGACCTTGTCGTCGCGCACGAACAGGTCGGCACCCTCCACCAGTTCAACGCCCATTTCCCGTGCGAGGAAGGCGTGTTCGAAGAACGCACTGTTGAAACGCCCCGGCGTCAGCACCACCACGCTCGGATCGTCGATCGGGCTGGAGCTTTTCAGCGTGTCGAGCAACAGGTTCGGATAGTGGTCGATGGGCGCGATGCGCTGGGCGGCGAACAGTTCGGGGAACAGGCGCATCATCATCTTGCGGTCTTCGAGCATGTAGCTCACGCCGCTCGGGGTGCGCAGGTTGTCTTCGAGCACGTAGTAAGTGCCGTCGCCATCGCGCACCAGATCGACGCCGGAGATGTGCGAGTAGATGTCGCGGTGTAGATCCAGGCCCTGCATCGCCAACTGGTACTGCTCGTTGGCCAGCACCTGTTCGGCGGGGATGATCCCGGCCTTGATGATGCGCTGCTCGTGATAAAGGTCGGCGAGAAACATGTTTAACGCCTTGACCCGCTGGATGCAGCCGCGCTCGACGATCCGCCACTCGCTGGCGGGAATGCTGCGCGGAATGGTATCGAATGGAATCAGGCGCTCGGTGCCCTGCTCGTCGCCATAGAGCGTGAAGGTGATGCCGGCCCGGTGGAACAGCAGATCAGCCTCGCGTCGCCGTTGTGCCAGCAACTCGTCAGGCGTGTCCGCCAGCCAGCGGGCGAACTCGCGGTAATGCGGGCGGACCTGGCCGCCGGCATCGTACATTTCATCAAAATAGGTGCGGATCATGCCGTACTCCTTGTCACCCGGACCTACAGGCCTTCGCAAGGCCCGTGCCATCGGCATAAACGCTTTGATTTCAATCGCTTGGATAATCACCTCGGCAACACCGCACCATTCCTGTGCGGCAAATGCCCCAAGCGGATTGCCCCCGCTTCATTGCGACGCATTGCATCGCCTATCACCAGCATAGTCAGAGTTGATTTCACTGCTTGCGCCGGGCTGCGGATAATCCGCGCATCCGCTGCAAACTTCTCACAAGGAAGGCTGCAGCCCACCTGATCCGGACTGCCCGTGCAGTCCCCGCAGGCCGTGACCCTGACCGGTTTCCTCTCCTTATCGGTCTTCCCTTTCAGCCACCCTCTCCGGTGGCTTTTTTTTGCCTTTCTGAAATGTTTTGAAAGCAAAAGCAAAAGATCGCAGCCTCCGGCAGCTCCTACCAATCACCTGTAGGAGCTGCCGAAGGCTGCGACCTTTTGACTTTAAAAAAGCTAAACCAGAGATCAGTTCAGACGATGGCGGTTGCGCACCTCCTGCTTCACGCCCCACCCCTCGATGATGCCGCCCAGCGGCTCGACCACGGCAGAGAAACCCTGCTCGAAGTCACCAATGTCGTCATAGGTCGCGTACATCACTTTGCTCAATTCCAGCGACCAGGCGCCATCGTCGCGCGCACTGACCTGGGCATTGATGGATTCACCACGAAATTTGCCTGCCGCTCTGCGCGCCCGCTCCTCGTCCGGGAAAATGGCGTAGAACTCGATGGGATGGAATCGGGAAAAGTCGAAACCGCCTTCTTTCATGCGGCGCAGAACATTGCTGCTTATGTCTTCTTGATAGGCTGTGCTCATGAATCGTCCCCCTCGGATAGATGGATAGACTTTCCGTATTCCCGCCCCGGGCCTTACAGGCCAAAAGTACATCGGCAAACGGGTTGCCGGCGGGAAACAAGCATGTAGCTGACAAGACCAGACCTTAGCGATCGTTTCGCTGATCTCGCTTGCAGATTAGCCCCAAGATAGAGCTGCTGCCAAGGCCTGGTTGCTTCGGATGAAAGGAAGATTTCAGATTGGAGTGATGCTGCGGATTTCGATGCTGTTCTGGGTTTTCAGGCTTTTCGCCCCGGCGTCGGGGGTGCGCCCTTCCAGATCGTTCAGATCCAGTTCGGCGGCCACGGGCAGAAGCCGTTCCTTGATCAGGCGTGCAGCCTCGTCATCGCTGGGGCATTCCGCGCGCTCGAACACCTCATCGACAATTTCACCATGATCGTCCACGAAAGTGACTTTCCACTTTTGCATCGGTGCCTCCTCGATCAAACCCGCAAATGGGCTTACATCTATCTCGACTTTTGGCGAGATTGATCGTTCAAAAGGATTGCAGCGGACGAACATGAAAAAAACATCATTTTCATGACTGGAAAAATTTTGTGGCGAGGGAGCTTGCTCCCGCTGGGCTGCGAAGCGGCCCCAAAATATTTAGAAATCGCAGTTTGTGAGTGCTGCGCACTCAAGCGGGAGCAAGCTCCCTCGCCACAAGGAATCCATCGACCTGGTCAGTCGTTGCTTGGCTTGTTGATCGCCTGCAGCACGTACTGTGGCAGCGCGAACGCGCCGATGTGGATTTCCGGGTTGTAGTAGCGGGTGACGATGCCGCTGCCGATGAAGCGCTGTTGCAGGGTTTCACGGCTCAGCTTGCGGTAGGCCGGGTTGGTCGAGCCCCAGGCGAAAGTCATCGAACCGCCGATGTAGGTCGGCACGGCCGCCTGATAGAAGTGCCAGTCCGGGAACAGGCTGCGCAGGCGACCGGCGGTGGTTTTGACTTCGTCGATTTGCATGAACGGCGTGCCGTTCTGGGTCACGAGGATACCGCCTTCGTTCAGGCAACGGTGGCAGGCCTGGTAGAAGTTCTCCGAGAACAGCACTTCGCCCGGGCCGATCGGATCGGTGGAGTCAGAGATGATCACGTCGAATTTTTCCGTGGTGGTGGCGACGAAACGCATGCCGTCGTCGATCACCAGGTTCAGGCGTGGATCGTCGTAGGCGCCCTTGGAGTGGTTCGGCAGGAATTCCTTGCACATGTCGACCACGGTGCCGTCGATCTCGACCATGGTGATGTGTTCGACACCGGCATGCTTGGTCACTTCGCGCAGCATGCCGCCGTCGCCGCCACCGATGATCAGCACGCGCTTGGCGGTGCCGTGGGCGAGGATCGGCACGTGGGTGAGCATTTCGTGGTAGATGAATTCATCGGCTTCGGTGGTCTGGATCACGCCGTCCAGCGCCATTACCCGACCCATGCGCGGGTTCTGGAAAATCACCAGGTGCTGGTGTTCGGTGCGCACTTCGTGCAGCAGTTTTTCCATGCGAAAACGCTGGCCGTAGCCTTCGTAGAGGGTTTCCAGGTACTCGCTGGTCTTGGTGACGGTCATGGTCAAGTGCTCCGATGAATGCGCGGGCGTCGATCGTGGGGACGATTGCCCGGGAAAGGCGCGCATTCTACGTTGCCGAAGATGACAGGTCGAACCTCTGTTCATCGGCAATCCGCATAACCTTGTGGGAGCTGGCTTGCCAGCGATGCAATCAACGCGGTCTGTCAGTGAAACCGCTGCGATGCTATCGCTGGCAAGCCAGCTCCCACAGGTTATGGGGTACTTTCAAAGTTGTGGTCAGACCCGCACGTTGCCCCGCGGCCCGGCGATCGCCCAGATGATCAGGCCCAGTACCGGCAGGAGGATGATCAGCAGGACCCAGAGGATTTTCATCCCGGTCTCGGCGCCGCTTTTCAGTACGTTGATGATGGCCCAGATGTCGAGGGCAAGAATGATCAGGCCAATCAGACCGTTGAACGTGGAACCCATGGTGTCGCTCCAGAATAGTGGCATGCACTTTTAGGATAGACGGTCGCGCGCAGGGTTCCCTTTTATTGCGTTCAGACGTGAACGGCGACTTTCAGCGCTTCCAGCGACGGCGCGGCAGCGATGCCGACTTCGGCGCACAGTTCCAGCACGCGCGGCACGTCGTTGCCGTAGACCAGCACCACTTGCAGCTCGTCGTCGAGCAACTGGCTGAAGTTCATCAGCGTGTAACCGCCGTTTTCCTTGTTCAGGCTGCTCATCTGCACCTGGATGCGGTTGAGTGCGGTCAGCGCCTCGGTCTTGGCCAGTTGCTTGGGCTTGAGGTTGAAATCCACGCCCGGGCCAAACGAGGCGACGATCTGCGCGAACAGGTCAACGTAGGTATCGGCCTGGAACAGCACGGTTTCCGGTAGGCTGCCGACCACGACCCATTCACCCAGCGGGATCGGGAAGCTGTCGTCGTAGTTGATATCCGGATTGGCCGCCAGAAAGGCATCGGCATCGGCGTAGGCCTGCGCCGCTTCGTCGGCCACGTTCAGGATCTCGTCCTCGCCCATGCAGCCGGAGCTGATTTTGCTGATGAGTTCGACGAGGGCGGCTTTCATGAGGGTAGATCCTGTGGCAGGTGAATATGAGGGCGCGGAGGATAGCGCATTGCAGCCTCAGGCTGCACACAGAACAACTGTGGCGAGGGAGCTTGCGCCCGCTGGGGCGCGAAGCGGCCCCAAACAGTGAGTTCACCATTTTTTACCAGCGCTGCGCACTGGAGCGGGAGCAAGCTCCCTCGCCACAGGATTCACATCAACTGGAGAATCGAGTTCAGGCCAGCAATTTTTCCAGCTGCGCCGTGGTATCGACCGCGCCCATGGTGCGGGCCGCGTCCAGCGCGGTGACGCCGTTGGCGTCCTTGGCTTGCGGGTTCGCACCTTTGCCGATCAGGTAATCAACGATTTCAACACGGTTGAACATCGCTGCCATCATCAACGCGGTACGACCATCGAAAGACGAACCTTCAATCTCCGCGCCCGCCTCCACCAACGCCTTGACCACCGCCAGGTCACCTTTGAACGCTGCACCGGCAATCGGGCTCTGGCCATTACCGTTGCGCATTTCCGGATCGGCCTTGTGCTTGAGCAGCACCTGTACCGCATCGACGTGACCGTAGTAGCTGGCGAGCATCAGCAGGGTGTCGCCCTTGCTGTTTTTCAGGTTGACCGGCAAACCGGCGCTGATCAGCCGATCGAGCATCAGCGCATCACCTTCGCGCGCCTTGTTGAACACCTGCTCGGTGAATTCGGCAGCTTCTTCAGGGGTCATCTGGCGGCTTTGGTCAGACATGGGGCAACTCCACTTTCGGTTATTCGCAAAGCCGACAGTTTCCCGAGCGCGACCATAGCTGTCACCCCCTTTTTCTAAAGTCATGCCATAGCCAATCTCAATAACGATATTTGCCCTGATGAATATCGGCCAGAACTGCGTCCGTCACCTGCACGTAAGTCTGGGTGCCGGGCAGCCACGCGTAGATCGGATCATCGCCCGTCTGGCCGGGGTCGAAGCCTTCGTTTTTCAAGCGGGTCTTCTGGTATTTGAAGGTCCCGGTGGTTTCCATTTTCACCTTCACCCGCAGGAACAGCGGTACCGCATAGGCCGGCATGCGCTGACGGGCGAATGCGAGCAATTCGGTGAAATCCAGGATCGCCAGTGACTCGGCGGGCGTGATTGCCGCCATGCCGGCGCGACCATTGGTGTTACGCACTTCGACACCGTAGGCGACGGCCTCGGAGATATGCGGGTGCTGCAGCAACAGGTTTTCCACTTCAGTGGTCGAGACGTTTTCGCCCTTCCAGCGATAGGTGTCGCCGAGTCGATCGACGAACTGCGCGTGGCCGAAACCGATATTGCGCAGCAAGTCGCCGGTGTTGAAGAAGCGGTCGCCCTTGCTGAACACATCGTGCAATACCACCTTGGCGGTTTTCTGCGGATCGGTGTAACCGTCCAGCGGGGCTTTTTCGTCGATCCGCGCCAGCAACAGACCCTGCTCGCCTTTGTTGACCTTGCGCATGAAACCATCGGCGCTGCGCAACGGCTGCCCGCTGTCGTGGTCGTAGGCCACCAGTTCCCAGGCCATCAGCGAAAAACCGATGGTGTTGTCGAAATTGAGGATATTGCTGAAGCCGATGTTGCCGTCGCTCGCCGCGTACAGCTCACAGATGTGCTCGACGGCAAACCGGGTCTTGAACTCGGCCCAGGCGCCGGGGCGCAAACCGTTGCCGATCATCTTGCGCACCGCGTGACGGCTGTCATCGGCGCTGGCCGGTTGATCGACCAGATAACGGCACAACTCGCCGACATAGCCGAGGGTGGTTGCGTTGTAGCGACGCACGTCCGGCCAGAACTGGCTGGCGCTGAACTTGCGGCGGATCGCAAACCCGGAAGCGCCATTGATCGCCGAGCCCCAGCACACACAAAGGCCGGTGGCGTGGTACAGCGGCAAGGTGCAATAGACGACATCGTCGGGGCCCATGTTCAGGGCGATCGTGCCGAAGCTGGCGGAGCTGCGCATCCAGCGCCCGTGCTTGAACACGCCGGCCTTGGGCAGACCGGTGGTGCCGGAGGTGTAGATGTAAAAGCACGGATCGTCGAAGAACACTTCGCCGCTGCTGGGCGGGTTGTCACCGGGCGCATCGGCGCTGGCACTGATCAGGTTGATGTAGCCCTCGGGCGCAATGCCCGGGTGGCTATAGGTATCACGGTCGGCGATAAACCAGGTGCGCTGCGCCGGGATCGACACCTGCTCGCGGATCGCGGCAAACGCCGGCTGCAATTCCTCACCGAGGACAATCGCCACCGGTGCCACCAGATTCACGCTGTGGATCAACGTGTGGCGGGTCTGCGAAGTATTGAGCAGCGCGCTGACTGCGCCGACCTTGGCCAGCGCCAGAATGGTCACCAGCAGTTCCGGGCGGTTTTCGATGAACACCGCCACCACATCACCCTTGCCAATCCCCTGCGCGCTCAGATAGTGGGCGATGCGATTGGCCCACTGGTTGACCTGCGCATAGGTGAGCAAGACGTTGTCCTGCAGCAATGCCACGCCGTCGGGGTTGCGCAACGTGGCTTGCTCGAAGGTCCAGCCGAGGCCACACGTTTGGGTCGGATCCGTGACGTTGGCGACTTTCATGCCCTTGACCACCCGCGGGATGGCTTTGGCGATCGTCGGCAGTTTGCGGAGCATCATGCTCCAGGTAATCGTGTCGCTCGGCGCGTGATTCATGGCAGCTCCCCGTTCGGCCTGGTCGGCCGGTTTTTTATTGTTCGGGCTGTGGGCATGACCTGCATCGTGAGCAGGGTCGAGATCGAAAATACGTCAGCGCTTCTCGGCCTGTACACGCGGTTTTTGCAATGTTTTGTATCCGCTCCGTCACGCCTGGCGGTGGAGATTGCGCCTTTGCCGTTTGGTTCCGTGCAACTCATGAGAATCCCGCAAAATGCAGGATGCACGATGGCCATTCATGCAGTTTGCACGACCCCTGCAAATTTCACGATTTTTAAGCTATTGATTTATATAGGTTTTTATTTTTCCGCGTGCTGGCACAATCACTGCAACCTCCTTTGCATGCTTGCCATTCAAGTGCATACGGAGCTGAAAGACATGAGCCTGATCCAAGAGAAATTTACCTCGCTGTTCTCCAACTTCACCGTTACCACTGCGCCACGCCCCGATGGCGGGATCCTGCTGACCTTGCGCAGCAGTGAAGGCAAAGTGTTCAAACGCGCCTTGACGTATCAGCAAATGCACAATGCCGACCAACTGTCGTGGGCGATCAGCGCGATTCGTCGTGACCTGGCGGAAGAAGCCAGTGAACTGCCGCAAATTGCAATGCTGCAAAGTCAGCAGCGTTTTGCGTTGCCAACGTATCACTCGCTGTAATTGATTCGAAGCTTTAAACAGCTTTAAACAAAAACAGGCCGGACAGCTTTCACTGCCCGGCCTGTTTTTTGTGGACGCTTTTTATGTAGGAGCTGCGGAACGCTGCGATCTTTTGATCTTGATCTTTAATACCAAAATCAAGATCAAAAGATCGCAGCCTTCGGCAGCTCCTACAGGGACTTGTGTGGTCAGAAGGCTTCGGGTTCGATGCCGGTGAAGCTGTCGACGGTGATATGGCTTCCCAGTTCTCCACCCTCGCGGGCCAGGCCACAGGTCTGCAAACCGGCAGCCTGCGCGGCATCCAGTTCCTCGACGATGTCCGACAGAAACAGAATCTCCCCCGGCTCGACGCCAATCGCCTGTTGGATGTTGCGATAGGACTGTTCTTCGCGTTTAGGCCCCGACGTGGTGTCGAAGTAACCGCTGAACAGCGGCGTCAGATCCCCCGCCTCGGAGCAGCCGAAGATCAGCTTCTGCGCTTGGATCGATCCCGACGAATACACAAACAGTTGATAACCCGCCGCGTGCCAGCGTTGCAGCGCTTCAACGGCATCCGGGTAAACATGCCCCTTCAACTGCCCGGCGTGATAACCCTGCGCCCAGACCATGCCTTGCAAGGCTTTGAGCGGCGTGGCTTTGCGATCTTCCTCGATCCAGCTCAAGAGAATCTCAACAACCCGTTCAACATCGGCCTGCGGTGCATTGCTGTCACGGCGCACGGCGTCGAGTTGCTCAGCCACATCGGCACGTTCGGCGTTCTGCCGCACGAAGTCCGGCAGGTGTTTGGCCGCATACGGGAACAGCACGTCGAACACGAAACTCACCGCGCTGGTGGTGCCTTCAATGTCAGTGACAATGGCTTTGATCGACATTGGCTCAGTCCTCCAGTCGCGGGAAGCGCCCGGCGATGTCTTCGCCGGTGAAATTGGCGACCCAGCCTTCCGGGTTGTTGAACAGGCGAATCGCCACGAAGTGCGGGTGCTCGCCCATGTCGAACCAGTGTTTGGTGCCGGCCGGCACCGAGATCAGGTCGTTCTTCTCGCACAACACCGCGTAGACGTAATCGTCGATGTGCAGGGTGAACAGGCCGCGACCGGCGACGAAAAAGCGCACTTCGTCTTCGCCATGGCGGTGTTCTTCCAGGAACTTGGCGCGCAGTTCGGCTTTTTGCGGGTGATCGCTGTTGAGGCTGATCACATCGACGGTGATGTAACCGCGCTCGGTCATCAGTTTGTCGATCTGCTCCTGATAGGCGCAGATCACCTCTTCCTGGCTGGCGCCGGGCTGGATCTTCGCCGCGGCTTGCCAGCGGTCGAAGCGCACGCCCTGCTCGGCGAGCGTCGAGGCGATGTCTTCGAAATGGGTCAGCACCTTGTTCGGAATCTCGGGGCTGGATACGTGATAAACGGACAGGCTGCTCATGGGCAATTCCTCGATATCGGCCTTGCCGTCCGGTTCTTGCAGACCGGTCGGGCAGTGCATTTGATCAGGCAAATGGGCGGCTTCTGGTGAAGTCAGCCTTGGCGGTTCATGACGCTGCGGGTTTTCAACTCGCATTCAAACAGAAATTCGAAGGCCTCGATCTGCCGCAGGGCATCACTCATCTTCGCGCCCCAGGTGTAGAGACCGTGGCCGCGAATCAGGTAACCGACGCAATCGGGATGGGCGTCGAGCCAAGGCTGCACCTTGGCGGCGAGGCGCGCAATGTCCTGATCGTTGTCGAAAATCGGCACGCGCACCCGGGATTCGTGGGTCGAGATGCCGCTGAAGGCTTTTTGCAGTTCGTAGTCTTCGAACTCGATAAAGTCTTGCGGCGTCAGGCGCGACAGCACCGTGGCGTTCACCGAATGGGTGTGCAGCACCGCACCGATCTCCGCGCGCCAGGTATAGAGCTGGGTGTGCAACAGGGTTTCGGCGGAGGGCTTTTTGCCCGGTTCCAGGCTGTTGCCGGACAAATCCGTGGCGAGCACGTCGTCCAGGCCCAACTGACCCTTGTGCTTGCCGGACACGGTCAGCAGCGCTTGACTCGGCGACAGGCGCGTCGAGTAATTGCTGCTGGTGGCCGGCGACCAGCCGCGACCATAAAGAAAACGCCCGGCGTCGACGATCTGCTGGGCGAGCTGTTCACGCGTAAGGCTCATGGCCTGTCCTCTTGCATACGTGTGGCAATGATAACGGCAGCAGCGAGCGCCGCGAGACTGGCAATACTAAAGGTCAATGTCGCACCGAGGGCATTCCAGCTGTAACCGGAATACAACGCGCCGAGCGCGCCCCCGGTGCCGGCCAGCGCCGCGTACAGCGCCTGGCCCTGACCTTGCTGACGCGCACCGAAGCTACGTTGCACGAACGCGATGGCAGCCGCATGAAAGCTGCCGAAGGTCGCCGCGTGCAGCACTTGGGCAAACAACAGCACCCAGAGGAATTCGGCGAACGAACCTAGCAGCAACCAGCGCAGCGCCGCCAGCAGAAAACTCGCCATCAGCACGCGGCGCAGGGAAAACCGCGCGAGAATCCGGCTCATCGCCATGAACATCAGCACCTCGGCGACCACGCCCACGGCCCAGAGCATGCCGATCACGCCACGGCTGTAACCGAGGCGTTCAAGGTGCAAGGTCAGAAAAGTGTAATACGGGCCGTGGCTCATCTGCATCAGCGCAACGCAGGCGTAAAACGCCAGCACACTGGGACTGCGCAATTGCTTGAGAAAGCCCTCCCCGCTCGGCCGGTTACCTTGCGGTGGTTGCGCATTCGGTACCCACAGGCTGCTGAGAACGATGCCGGCCATGATCAGCACCAGCGCCGCCGGATAGATGTCGAGGCTCAGCCATTCGAACAGTCGGCCGAGCGCGACCACGGTGATGATGAAACCGATCGAGCCCCACAGGCGAATCTGGCTGTAACGCGAGGTTTGACCCTGCAAATGCGCGAGGGTGATGACTTCGAACTGCGGCAACACCGCGTGCCAGAAGAACGCATGCAGCGCCATGACCATCGCCAGCCAGGCGTAGGTCTTGCTGACGAAAATCAGCGAGAACGTCAGCAGCGTGCACACCGCGCCGAAGCGCACGATGGCCAGGCGCTTGCCGGTGTAGTCGCCGAGCCAGCCCCAGATGTTCGGCGCCACGCAGCGCATCAGCATCGGGATCGCCACCAGCTCGCCGATGCGCGCGGGGCTGAACCCGAGGTGATCGAAGTACAGCGCCAGAAACGGCGCTGTCGAACCGAGCAAGGCGAAATAGAACAGATAGAAACTGGACAGCCGCCAGTACGGGAGCGCCGCCACGGTCAGGCCGCGACGGCTTGGCGATCAACCATCAAAGCTGACCCAGCACCGGGGTGCTGACGCGTACGTCGGCGTTCTGCCCACGGTGACGCAGCAGGTGATCCATCAGCACAATGGCCATCATCGCTTCGGCAATCGGTGTGGCGCGGATGCCGACGCACGGGTCGTGACGGCCCTTGGTGATCACGTCCACCGGATTGCCGTGGATGTCGATCGAACGGCCCGGGGTGGTGATGCTCGACGTCGGTTTCAATGCCAGATGGGCGACGATCGGCTGACCGGACGAGATGCCACCGAGGATGCCGCCGGCGTTGTTGCTGAGGAAACCTTGCGGGGTCAGTTCATCGCGATGCTCGGTGCCGCGCTGGGCGACGCAGGCGAAACCGGCGCCGATTTCCACACCTTTCACGGCGTTGATGCTCATCAGCGCGTGCGCCAGCTCAGCGTCGAGGCGATCGAAAATCGGCTCGCCCAAGCCCGGCATCACACCTTCGGCGACCACGGTGATCTTCGCCCCGACCGAGTCCTGATCGCGGCGCAACTGATCCATGTAGGCTTCCAGCTCCGGGACCTTGTCCGGATCCGGGCTGAAGAAGGCGTTCTGTTCCACCGAATCCCAAGTCTTGAACGGGATTTCGATCGGGCCGAGCTGGCTCATGTAGCCGCGAATGACGATGCCCTGGGTGGCGAGGAATTTCTTCGCGATGGCCCCTGCCGCCACACGCATGGCGGTTTCCCGCGCCGAGCTGCGACCGCCGCCGCGGTAATCGCGCTCGCCGTATTTATGGTGGTAGGTGTAGTCGGCGTGGGCCGGGCGGAACAGATCCTTGATCGCCGAGTAGTCCTTGGACTTCTGGTCGGTGTTGCGGATCAGCAGGCCGATCGAGCAGCCGGTGGTGCGCCCTTCGAACACGCCGGAGAGGATTTCGACTTCGTCGGCTTCCTGGCGCTGGGTGGTGTGGCGGCTGGTGCCCGGCTTGCGGCGATCGAGGTCGCGCTGCAGGTCGTCGAGGGAAATCTCCAGGCCCGGCGGGCAGCCGTCGACAATGGCGACCAACGCCGGACCATGGCTTTCGCCAGCGGTGGTGACAGTGAACAACTTGCCATAGGTATTGCCGGACATGCAGGACGCTCCGTGAAATCAAACCCGAATTCGTGATGCGCGCCAGTATACGCAGGCTAACCGAGTAGTTCATCCTCGAACCTTAGCGGTGTTGGTGAGTCCAACCGGCACCTTGGCGAATGATGGCGTGATGATGCTGCGAGTTCTGATCTTGAGTCTTACCCTGTTTACCGGCTTTGCCCACGCGACTGTCCTGCAGCGCCCGATCTCTCTGGACACCGGTAACGGTGAACTTTTCGGCTCGCTGTTGCTGCCAAAATCCGACAGCCCGGTGCCGGTTGTCCTGATCCTTGCCGGCTCCGGTCCTACAGATCGTGACGGCAACAACCCCGATGGCGGGCGCAATGACAGCCTCAAGCGGCTGGCCTGGGTGCTGGCCAAACACAACATCGCCAGCGTGCGCTACGACAAGCGCGGGGTGGCTGCGAGCCGGCCAGCCACGCCTGACGAGCGCGATCTGTCGGTGGAGGGCTACGTCGACGACGCCGTGGCCTGGAGCCAGAAGCTGAAAAGTGATCCGCGCTTCGGCCCGCTGATCCTGCTCGGTCACAGCGAAGGCGCCCTCATCGCCATCCTCGCCGCCCCGCGCACGGAGGCTGCTGCGCTGATTTCCCTGTCCGGCAGCGCAAGGCCAGTGGATCAAGTGATTCGCGAACAACTGGCACGCAGCCTGCCGCCACCGTTGATGTTGCGCAGTAACCAGATTCTCGACAGCCTCAAGGCCGGTCACACCGATGCCGACGTGCCGGCGCCGTTGCAACCGATCTTCCGCCCGAGCGTGCAGCCGTACCTGATTTCGCTGTTTCGCCAGGACCCGGCCAAGGCTTTTGCGCAACTGAAGATGCCGGCGCTGATCGTTCAGGGCAGCAACGACATGCAGGTCGGCGTCGGCGATGCGCAGGCGCTGAAAGCCGCCAAACCCGACGCCGAACTGGTGGTGATCGAAGGCATGAACCACGTCATGCGCATCGTCCCCGCCGATGTGAAGCGGCAATTGGCCTCGTACAAGGACCCGAATTTGCCACTGGCGGCGGAACTGGGCGGCAAACTCATCGAATTTATTGACGGCATTCGCAACCGTTAACCGTAGTTTGCCCTCCAGTCCTGCAAAAAACGGCCGATAAGCCTTTGTCGCCAGCGTATCGGCTGGCGACAAGCAGGGCTTGGACAGGATCTCGCCGTTATGACTGATACCCCGACTTCACCCGACACCACCGCTGAAAAAGACGCACCGCCAGCGGTCGAGCTGCCATGGGCGGACGTCAGCGTCGAGCACCACAAGATGCTCCGCCTGGCCCCGCTGCAGACTGACCGTCACACCGGTGGCCGGCCATTGCGCTTCGTCGAATTCGGCTATGCCGAGCGCAACAGCAAAGAACACAGCCTGATGCGCATGGCGATCAAACTGCCCGGTCAGCGCGTGCGCAAAGAGCAGAACCATCTGGATGTGTGGGTCAATCACACCAGCAAACGCGTGCATTTCGGCCCCGACAGCGGTTTGCAGATCGAACCGTTGAACCGTGGCATCGGCCGCTTCATGGCCGCGCAAGGCATCAACTGGGCGAAAAAACGCTGGCCCGCCTACACCGTCGACGGCATCGACCTGAACAACAAGGACGCGCTGAACGAAGACACCCGTCTGCGTCGCGACCACTTCTTGCGTGTGCACGGTTTTGATGTGGTGTACGCCGATGCCCAGCATTTGAAGGGCAGCGTCAAAGAAGTGCAGGTCGGTGACCTGCTGGGCGACTGGAACAGCGAAAAGCTGCAGATCGTCGAGATTCTCGAAGCGGCGCAGATGCTGCAACAGGCCGAGCAGAATCTGGCCGAGCAGGAAGTGAAGCTGAAGAAGCAGGAAGACAAAGTCAGCAAGTTCAAGCGTGAAGACGCCGGGCTGCGCTTCACCATTACGTGTCTGGTGGCGTTTGCGGTGTTTCAGGCGGGGTTGTTGATCTGGATTGCTACGCACCGCTGAAATCAGCGATGACCTGTGGCGAGGGAGCTTGCTCCCGCTCGGCTGCGAAGCAGTCGTAAAACATGCGCATGCGGTATGTCTGGTGCACCGTCATTGCATATTTTGGGTCTGCTTCGCAGACCAGCGGGAGCAAGCTCCCTCGCCACAGAAGTCAGTCAGGTCAAACGCGGGAAGCGAACAGCGCCTGATGCTCGCGGCACTGCTCCGCCGTCAGCATGAACACGCCATGTCCGCCGCGCTCGAAATCGAGCCATGCGAAGTCGACTTCCGGGTACAACGCTTCGACGTGCACCTGGCTGTTGCCCACCTCAACGATCAACAGCCCCTTCTCGGTCAGGTGATCCGCCGCTTCGGCGAGCATCCGCCGTACCAGGTTCAAGCCATCATCGCCGCAGGCCAGGCCCAGCTCCGGTTCGTGCTGGTATTCGTCCGGCATGTCGGCAAAATCTTCTGCGTCAACGTACGGCGGGTTCGACACGATCAGGTCGAAACGCTGCCCCGGCAAACCATCGAAACCATCACCCTGCACGGTGTACACACGCTCATCGACGCCATGGCGCTCGATGTTCTGGTTGGCCACTTCCAGCGCTTCGAACGACAGGTCCGCCAGCACCACTTCAGCGTTCTGGAACTCGTAGGCGCAGGCGATACCGATGCAGCCGGAGCCGGTGCACAGGTCGAGGATGCGTGCCGGCTCGTCACCGATCCACGGTGCGAAGCGGTTTTCGATCAGTTCGCCAATCGGCGAACGCGGGATCAGCACACGCTCATCGACGATGAACGACATGCCGCAGAACCACGCTTCGCCCAGCAGGTATGCGGTCGGGATGCGCTCTTCGATGCGGCGCTTGAGCAGGCGTTGCAGGTTGACCAGTTCGTCGTCTTCCAGCGCACAGTCGAGGTAGCTGTCGGCGATCTCCCACGGCAGGTGCAAGGCTCCGAGCACCAGCTGCCGGGCTTCATCCCAGGCGTTGTCGGTGCCATGGCCGAAAAACAGATCCTCCCCATGGAAGCGGCTGACGGCCCAACGAATGTGGTCGCGCAGGGTACGAAGTCGGGAAGTGATCACGGGGCAGAACTCCAGAAAAAACGACTGGCGATTCTACCAGCCAAAACGCGTCACGACGACGCGGGAAACATTCGCGGCCGACAGTAGGACTTTTCTGTTTTTTGCATCAGCTATTGAACAGAACGTGTAACTTGACAAGGCTGCAGGCCAATAACGACGCTGCCTACGATGGTAGCGGTTCACAGAACCGCTCAGCCAGAGGACAATGCCGCAAAAGCCCCACCCCAAGGAGCCCCGAATGTCCGTTCCAAAAACGATGTTTCAACTCAGCGGCCGCGGTTACGCAGCGGCCACACTGAGCCATGCCACCGTGGTCATCATCGATGCCCAGAAAGAGTACCTCAGTGGCCCGCTGGCCCTGAGCGGCATGGACGCGGCCGTCGCGAACATCAAACAACTGGTCGCTGCGGCCCGTGCAGCCGGTCGGCCGATCGTGCACGTGCGTCATCTCGGCACCGTCGGTGGCCTGTTCGACCCGCAGGGCGAACGCGGCGAATTCATCCCCGGTCTTGAACCACAGGGCGATGAAACCATCATCGGCAAACTGCTGCCGAGTGCGTTCCACGGCACCGAACTGCTGGACCGTTTGCAGAATCTTGGCTCGCTGGACCTGATCGTCTGCGGTTTCATGAGCCACTCCAGCGTCAGCACCACCGTGCGTGCGGCAAAGAACCTGGGCTTCCGTTGCACGCTGGTCGAAGACGCCTGCGCCACCCGTGACCTGCCGTTCAAGGGCCGCGTGCTCAGCGCCGCCGTGGTGCAGGAAGCGGAAATGGCGATCATGGCCGACAACTTCGCCACCCTCGCCCTGACGCAAGATCTGATCTGATCTGCTCTGATGAGCGGCTCACCGCGCCGCTCATCCGCAAAAGCCTCGCATTTGCTGCAATTGCCTTAGCCTCAGGAACAACCCGGTCAACTCCCGGTCGAAGGGCCGATACCCATTGAGGAAGGTCGGAATGAAGTTATCCGATGGATTTGACGCACGCCGCTTGCGGCCCAAAGGCCAAAGCAACTGGCGTTTTCGATTCGGCGCAGCGATCGCCGCCATTCTGGCGACGTTCGGTGTGCTGCTGGCGATGGCCGGGGCCGCCAGCCTGCTGGGGCGCCCACCGGCGCTCGGCGACCTGAATGCCACGCCGATGGGTTCGGCGATCATTCTTGCGGTCGGCTTGTTGTTCCTGTACTTCGGTGTGGCGCTGTGGCGTCGATGCCGGCGCCGCGCCCGGCAATCGCGGGAACTGAACATGTCCCCGCACCTGATGAAAAAACACGACTGAGGTGATGGCCTGGCTTTTTGCCGGGCCGTTTTGTTTCGACTTGGGTAAACTGGCCGCCCTTCGCGGAGGCTGACATGCAAGACGACGATTTTTCCCTGTTCAAAAGTGCGATCCAAGGCGTCAAGCCGATCAAGCACGACCGCGCCGACACCGGCAAACCCAAGGCCGACCGCGCGCAGATCGCCAAACTGCGCCAGTCCGCCACCGTGCGCACCGAGACCACCACCGTGGATGGCCTGTCCGATCAGTTCGTGATCGACGTCGGCCCCGAAGACGAGTTGATGTGGGCCCGCGACGGGGTGCAGGAAAGCCAGATGCGCAAGCTCAAGGTCGGCCAGATCCCGTTCGAAGGCAGCCTCGACCTGCACGGCATGACCGTCGAAAAAGCCCGCGAGACCCTCTGGGCCTTTCTCGCCGAAGCGACCAGATTCGAAATCCGCTGCGTGCGCGTCACCCACGGCAAGGCCGTGCGCCTGGACGGCAAGCGGCCGATGATCAAAAGCCACGTCAACACTTGGCTGCGCCAGCATCCGCAAGTGCTCGGTTTCTGCTCGTGCCAGGCGAAACACGGCGGTGCCGGCGCGGTGTACGTGATGCTCAAACGCACGATGATGGAAGGCCGCGACGAATAATCGCGTTACACCGAACTTGCAGGGTTGTGTCCGCCACCGTACCCTTGCCCTTTGCGAAAATCCCCACAGGTAGTTTCATGTCCCTGGAACAGAATTACACCGCGATTCTCGGCCAACTGGGCGAGGACGTCTCCCGCGAGGGCCTGCTCGACACGCCAAAGCGTGCCGCCAAAGCCATGCAGTACCTCTGCCGCGGTTATGAACAGACGCTCGAAGAGGTCACCAACGGTGCCCTGTTCAGCTCCGACAACAGCGAAATGGTGCTGGTCAAGGACATCGAGTTGTACTCGCTGTGCGAACACCACCTGCTGCCGTTCATCGGCAAGGCCCACGTCGCGTATATCCCGAGCGGCAAGGTGCTGGGCCTGTCGAAGGTCGCGCGAATCGTCGACATGTACGCCCGCCGCCTGCAGATCCAGGAAAACCTCAGCCGCCAGATCGCTGATGCGGTGATGCAAGTCACCGGTGCGCTGGGCGTTGCCGTGGTGATCGAGGCCAAGCACATGTGCATGATGATGCGCGGCGTCGAGAAACAGAATTCGTCGATGATCACTTCGGTGATGCTCGGTGAGTTCCGCGAAAACGCGGCGACTCGCAGCGAGTTCCTCAGCCTGATCAAGTAATCGGCTGCAGAAAAAAACCGGCGTTGATCGCCGGTTTTTTTTCGTCCGTGAAAAATCGGGTAAGCTGCGCGCCCTTCTCTCTTTGCACCGTGAGGCTTTCAACGTGTTCGTAAAAGCGCTTCGTGTCGGCCTTGGCCAACTGATCATCTTCATCGACTTCATCACCCGTCCGGGCAAGAAGCAGCGCCCGGCCGAAGTACAGGCGCAAGTCAACGCCGCCGCCAAAGGCCTGACCCTGTATCAGTTCCACGCCTGCCCGTTCTGCGTGAAAACCCGCCGCACCCTGCGTCGCCTGAATGTGCCGGTCGCACTGAAGGACGCGAAGAACAACGAACAGGATCGCCAGACGCTGCTGGACCAGGGCGGCAAGATCAAGGTGCCGTGCCTGCGCATTGAAGAGAATGGGCAGACGACGTGGATGTATGAGTCCAAGGTGATTATTGATTATCTGGATAAGCGGTTTGCTGCGGTCTGATATTGATGTTGTGTTGCTTATGGCCCCATCGCTGGCAAGCCAGCTCCCACAATAATCTGTGGCGTTCACAAAACCTGTGGGAGCTGGCTTGCCAGCGATAAGGACCGCAAGAACAGCACATTACTCAGACAAAAATAAACCGGCCCTCAAGCCGGTTTATTCGTTTTTCACGCCGCTTTGTCTATTTGCGCCTGTCGCACCACCACCGCCAGACGCTTGAGCCCCTCATCCAGTCGCGCCGGGTCGATGTGGCTGAAATTCAAACGCAGGTGCCCGAGGTTTTTATCCGGCTCGGGATAGAACGGCTCGCCCGGCATGAACGCCACGTCGTTGGCCAGCGCCTCGTTGAGCAAGGTTCGCGTATCCAGCGGCTGCTTCAGCGTCAGCCAGAAAAACAGCCCGCCCTGCGGCATGTTCCAGTCCGCCAGATCGGAAAAATGCCTTTCCAGCGCCGCTTGAAACGCATCGCGGCGCTCGCGATAGAAGCCACGCAACTCACTCAAATGCTGCTGATACTTTTCCGTGCCGATCCATTGCAGCGCCTGCCACTGGCCGATGCGGTTGGTGTGCAGATCCGCCGACTGTTTTAGCTTGAGCAAATGCGGAAACAGGTCCGGACTGGCGATCAGGTAGCCGACGCGCAAACCCGGCAGCAAGGTTTTCGACACAGTGCCGGTGTAGATCCAACTGGCTTTCTGCAAACGTCCGGCGATCGGTTTGGCACTGCCGCCATCGAACGTCAGTTCGCGGTACGGCTCGTCTTCGATCAAGGTCACACCGAATTCGTCCAGCAACGCGGCGACGGCTGCGCGCTTGGCTTCGCTGTAGCGCACGGCGGACGGGTTCTGGAATGTCGGAATCAGGTAGATGAACGCTGGCCGGTGCTGCTCAAGACGACTGCGCAGTTGCGCGAGATTCGGGCCGTCGGATTCTTGCGGCACGGTCAGGCAATCGGCGCCGAACAGCTGGAAGATCTGCAACGCAGCCAGGTAGGTCGGCGCCTCCAGCAGGATTTCGGTGCCTTTGTCGATGTACAACTTGGCCGCCAGATCGAGGGTCTGCTGGGAACCGCTGACCACCAGCACTTGGCTCGCCGTGCAGTCCAGACCCAACGCTCGCGCCTGCGCCGCCAGCGCTTCACGCAGCGCCGGCTCACCTTCGCTCATGCCGTATTGGCCGAGAGACAGTGGCATGTCGGCCCATTCGACTTTCGGCAGCATGGCTTCGGCCGGCAGACCACCAGCAAACGACATCACCTCCGGACGCTGGGCAGCAGCGAGGATTTCACGGATCAGAGAACTTTTAAGGCGCGAGACACGTTCGGAAAAAGCCATGGGAGTCACCGGTAGCGAGGCCTGGGAAAAATGAGTCAAACTGCTTGACCGAAACTACGACAGCTTGAGCGAGTACGTCAACATGCTTGACCTTAAAAACCCCGCCAGCCAGCAACAGGCGATGGAAGCGTTTTTCTTCGGCTATCAGGCGTTCACCGCCAAAGCGGATGAAATGCTCGAGCGCCGTGGCCTGTCCCGAGTGCATCAGCGAATTGTGTTTTTCATCGCGCGTTATCCGAATTTGAGTGTGAAGGAGTTGCTGGGATTGCTCGGCGTGAGCAAACAGGCGCTGAACATGCCGTTGCGCCAATTGCAGGAAATGCATCTGGTGGAGAGCGTGGCGTCGGAGGCAGACAAGCGTAAGCGGCTGCTGGAATTGACCGTTGAAGGTGCGAAGTTTGAGCAGGCGTTACGGCGTGAACAGGTGAAGTTGCTCGAGCGGGTGTTTGCTGAAGCTGGGGAGGCGGCGGTGAATGGGTGGTTGGCGGTGAATATGGCGTTGGGAAAAAGCCAGACAGCTCTCGATTGAATAAGACGGCCTCTTCGCGAGCAAGCTCGCTCCCACAGTGGAACGCATTTCAAATGTGGGAGCGAGCTTGCTCGCGAAGGGGCCCGCACGGGCGATATATCCCTATCGCCTGACCTTTCGTAAACAAAACCAAAAACAATATTTGCTTTATTTGTACACAAAAGCATAATCCACTGCGTGCGAGTTCCTGACCGCATGGTCAACAAATTCGCGTATGCCTCATAGGGCTGCTGCCACCCCTCATGGGTCCGGCCCTGGAAATAACAATAAAACTCTTGAGGAGTACTCGCTGTGGAAAGCCGCAAATCCGAAGCATCGACGCTGGAACTCTCACCGCCCTTACGCACAGGTGTGCTGGAGCGCATCTTCAAACTCAGCTTGCATGGCACCACGGTGAAGACCGAGCTGATTGCCGGTCTGACAACCTTCATCACCATGGCTTACATCATCTTCGTCAACCCGAACATCATGGCCGATGCCGGGATCGATCACGGTGCAGCCTTCGTCGCCACCTGCATCGCCGCCGCGCTCGGCTGCCTGCTGATGGGCCTGTACGCCAACTGGCCGGTGGGCCTGGCACCGGGTATGGGCCTCAACGCGTTCTTCACTTACACCGTGGTCGGCACCATGGGCTACAACTGGGAAACCGCGCTTGGTGCGGTGTTCGTTTCCGGTGTGCTGTTCATGATCCTGACCTTCTCGCGGATTCGCGAATGGCTGCTCAACAGTATCCCGGTCAGCCTGCGCTTTGCGATGGGCGCTGGCGTCGGTCTGTTCCTCGGGCTGATCGGCCTGAAAACCGCGGGCATTGTCGTCGACAGCCCGGCCACCCTGATCAAACTCGGCTCCCTGCGTGAACCCGGCCCGCTGCTCGCGGCGATCTGCTTCCTGATGATCGCGATCCTCAGCTACCACAAAGTCTTCGGCGCGATTCTCATCAGCATCATCACCGTGACCCTGGCCGGTTGGGGCCTGGGCATCGTGCACTACGAAGGGATTATGTCGACCCCGCCAAGCCTGGCGCCGACCTTCATGGCGATGAACGTCGCCGGTGTGTTCAACGTCAGCATGATCAGCGTGGTGCTGGCTTTCCTCTTTGTGCACATGTTCGACACCGCCGGCACCCTGATGGGCGTCGCCCAGCGCGCCAATCTGGTCAACGCTGACGGGCGTATCGAAAACCTCTCCCGCGCCATGAAAGCCGACAGCGCCTCCAGCGTCTTCGGCGCGGTGGTCGGTGTTCCGCCCGTCACCAGCTATGTGGAAAGTGCCGCGGGTGTAGCGGCTGGTGGTCGGACTGGTCTTACCGCCGTCACCGTAGGTGTGCTATTTATAGCCGCGATGTTTTTCGCACCGCTGGCCGGGATGATTCCGGCCTACGCCACCGCCGGTGCGCTGATTTATGTCGCGATGCTGATGATGGGCGGCATGGCCCACATCGAGTGGGACGAAGCCACTGACGCCATCCCGGCGATTGTCACCGCGATCATGATGCCGCTGACCTTCTCGGTCGCCGACGGCATCGCGCTGGGCTTCATCACCTACGTGGCGTTGAAGGCCGGTGCCGGCAAGTACAAGGAAATTTCCGTGAGCCTGTGGGTGCTCTGCGCGATCTTCATCGCCAAGTTCATCTTCCTGTAAGCGCTACGCGGTTCAGGCTTCAAAACAGCCTCACCCTCACGGGGTGGGGCTTTTGTGCATTTTTCAGTACAACAAAAAGGAGGAAAGTGATGAGTCTGGAAACCTGGCTGCTGTTCAGCGGCGCTGCACTGGTGGTGATCCTGATCCCGGGGCCGCTGTCATTGCTGATGATCAGCAACAGTCTGAATTACGGTCTGCGCCGTTCTTACCCGGCGTTTCTCGGTGGCGTGATTGCTTCGATCTGCCTGCTCAGTGCGTCGGCATTGGGGCTTGGCGCCCTGCTGATGGCGTCGGAGCAATTGTTCAGCGCGTTGAAAATCGTTGGCGCGCTGTACCTGTTCTACCTCGCCTGGCAGAGCTGGCAGCAATCGCGTCAGCCGTCGGTGGGCGCCGAAGTACCGCAAGCCGCGCCGGTGCCGCGTTTCCGCACGCTGTTCGGTCGCGCATTTGTGTTGGGCGCGAGCAATCCGAAGGACATCCTGTTTTTCGCCGCGTTTCTGCCGCAGTTCCTCAGCGCGCAACAACCGTTCCTGCCGCAGCTGCTGATCATGATCGCGACCTGGGTGGTGCTCGACCTGTGCTGCAAACTGGCTTACGGGCTGGGTGCGCATGGCGCGGCGCGCTATCTGCGTAGCGGCAAGGGGCAGAGCTGGTTCAACCGGGTGAGTGCCGGGTTGTTCAGTGGGGCTGGCGCTGCTTCTCTGTTGAGCCGTTAAAAGCATCGCTGGCAAGCCAGCTCCCACAGGTTCGGGGGTCTTCACATTTTTCGTGTACGACCCGGACACTGTGGGAGCTGGCTTGCCAGCGATGGCGTCAGACCAGACACCACTTTTTCAGGGCCGAAAAAAAGCCCGCAGTGTGAGCGGGCGAAAGACCAAAGAAGCTATATGCGCAGTCGCTTCCCGGTGGGGGCAGCTGCTTGGGGGTCAGCTGCCCCGGTAGGTGGAATAGCTGTAAGGCGAGATCAGCAGGGGCACGTGATAGTGATCCTGCTCGGCGGAGATGCCGAAACGCAGCACCACCACATCCAGAAACGCCGGCTCCGGCAGCTGTACGCCACGGGCGCGGTAGTAATCACCGGCGTGGAACTGCACTTGATAAACCCCGGTGCGGTAGTCATCGCCTTGCAGCAGCGGCGCATCGACCCGGCCATCGCTGTTGGTTATCGCACTGGCGACCAATTCCAGATGCGAACCTTCAACGCGGTACAGCTCGACCTTGATCGAGCTGCCCGGGCAACCGTGTGCAGCGTCCAAAACGTGTGTTGTCAAACGTCCCATTGATTCTGCGCGCCTGGCCGCAAACAGCAGTCAGACTTCGCGCCTCCCGAAGTCAGGTAAAAAGGAGACCGCACCGATTCGGAGCACGAAAAGCTGCGGCGAGCGACTGATTAAGACACTTTTCAAAAAAATTGTACACAATAAAAACGACATTTTTCACATCACCCCCGCCATTCGGGCGTTTACCCCTGATCTGCCCCTCAAGCGTCTGCCTATTGAACCTCACAGCCATTAGCTGACTGGTCAGGCAGGTTTCTTGCAGGTTCACGCCATTAGCAGCAAAAGATGACAGTCGGTGAAAAATGCGAAAATTCAGGCTTACAAATTGAGAATAAAGTTGTATACAATCAGCCCATCGCTGTGACGCCAGCCTGTGCAGGCCGTTACACAAACCTGTCAACGAATAAGAAGGAAGACTGCAGTGAGCGCTGACTACCCACGCGACCTGATCGGTTACGGCAGTAACCCTCCTCACCCACACTGGCCGGGCAACGCGCGCATCGCCCTGTCCTTCGTGCTCAATTACGAAGAAGGTGGCGAGCGCAACATCCTGCACGGCGACAAAGAATCCGAAGCGTTCCTCTCCGAAATGGTTGCCGCCCAGCCGCTGCAAGGCGCGCGCAACATGAGCATGGAATCGCTTTACGAGTATGGCAGCCGCGCCGGCGTCTGGCGGATCCTCAAGCTGTTCAAGGAATTCGACATTCCGCTGACCATCTTCGCCGTGGCCATGGCCGCCCAGCGCCACCCGGACGTGATCCGTGCGATGGTCGAAGCCGGTCACGAAATCTGCAGCCACGGCTACCGCTGGATCGACTACCAGTACATGGACGAGGCGCAAGAGCGCGAGCACATGCTCGAAGCGATCCGTATCCTCACCGAACTCACCGGCGAACGCCCACTGGGCTGGTACACCGGCCGCACCGGCCCGAACACCCGTCGGCTGGTGATGGAAGAAGGCGGTTTCCTCTACGACTGCGACACCTACGACGACGACCTGCCTTACTGGGAACCGAACAACCCGACCGGCAAGCCGCATCTGGTGATTCCGTACACCCTCGACACCAACGACATGCGCTTCACCCAGGTGCAGGGTTTCAACAAGGGCGACGATTTCTTCGAATACCTCAAAGACGCGTTCGACGTGCTCTACGCCGAAGGTGCCGAAGCGCCGAAGATGCTTTCGATCGGTCTGCACTGCCGCCTGATCGGCCGTCCGGGGCGTCTCGCCTCGCTCAAACGCTTCATCGAATACGTCAAAGGTCATGAACAGGTGTGGTTCAGCCGTCGCGTCGATATCGCACGTCACTGGCAAGAAACCCATCCGTACCAAGGGGCTGGCAAATGAGCACCTTTCAAACGCTGAAACCGTCGATCCTGAGCCGCGACGCCTTCGTCAAAGCCTTCGCCGACATCTACGAACATTCGCCATGGGTGGCCGAGAAGGCCTACGACCTGGGCGTGGACGCTTCGATCGACGAGATCGAAACCCTGCACCAGCGCATGAGCGACATCCTGTTGAGCGCCGATCACGCCAGTCAACTGGCACTGATCAACGCTCACCCGGACCTGGCCGGCAAAGCTGCCGTCCAGGGCCAACTGACCGAAGCCAGCACCAATGAACAGGCTGGCGCCGGTATTCACCAATGCACGGCCGAAGAGTTCCAGCGCTTCACCGAGCTGAACGACGCCTACAAGGCCAAGTTCAAGTTTCCCTTCATCATGGCGGTAAAAGGCAGCAACCGGCATCAGATCCTCGCGGCGTTCGAAACGCGCATTCACAACTCGGTCGACACCGAATTCAAATGCGCGCTGGCGGAGATCAACAAGATCGCCCTGTTCCGTTTACTGACTCTTTAGCGAGCATGGCCCGAGCGTGTCAGACGCGGAGAACGCCCAGGGCCTCGCAAGCATCCCCAGCCACTTATTTAAAGGCAGACAAGAAGAATGAAAGCTTACGCCGTACCTTTCGAGAAGTTCGTCAACCTGGCCGATGCCCGTCTGGGCACCAAAATCATCTCGGTCACCGATGACTGGTTCGCAGACGCCAATCGTCTGTTTCAGCCGACCCCGGCCGTGTGGAAGGAGGGTGTGTTCGACGACAACGGCAAGTGGATGGACGGCTGGGAATCACGTCGCAAGCGCTTCGAAGGCTACGACAGCGCGGTGATCCGCCTGGGCGTACCGGGTTCGATCAAGGGCGTGGACATCGACACTTCATTCTTCACCGGCAACTTCCCGCCATCGGCCTCGCTGGAAGCGTGCTTCCTGGCGTCGGGCGAACCGGACGAAAACACCCAGTGGACTGAAGTGCTGTCGGCCGTCGAGCTGCAAGGCAACAGCCACCACTACCACGAAATCAGCAACGACAAAGCGTTCAGCCACCTGCGCTTCAACATCTACCCGGACGGCGGTGTCGCCCGTCTGCGCGTGTACGGCATTCCGTTCCGCGACTGGTCGGCTGTTGGCGACAACGAGCAAGTCGATCTGGCTGCAGCCCTTAACGGTGGCCGCGCCCTCGCCTGCTCCGACGAACACTTCGGCCGCATGAGCAACATCCTCAACCCGGGCCGTGGCATCAACATGGGCGATGGCTGGGAAACCGCACGTCGTCGCACCCCGGGCAATGACTGGGTGATCGTCGCGCTGGGCCACCCGGGCGAGATCGAAAAAATCATCGTCGACACCCTGCACTTCAAGGGCAACTACCCGGACACCTGCTCGATCCAGGGCGCGTTCGTCAAGGGCGGCACCGACAGCCAGATCGAAACCCAGTCGCTGTTCTGGCGTGAACTGCTGCCAAGCCAGAAGCTGGAAATGCACGCCGAACACACCTTCGTCGAGCAGATCAAGGCACTGGGCCCGATCACCCACATCCGCCTGAACGTGTTCCCGGACGGTGGTGTGAGTCGCCTGCGCGTACTCGGCAAGGTCGCGAAGTAAGCGGCGCGACCATTCGCGAGCAAGCTCGCTCCCACATTGATCGCAATTCCTGTGGGAGCGAGCTTGCTCGCGAAAGCGTCAGATCAAACAACACAGAATTCGGATAAGAAGAACAGCATGCGCACACTACAGATTGAACCGCTGACCAAAGAAGCCTTCGCCCCCTTCGGTGACGTGATCGAAACCGACGGCAGCGACCACTTCATGATCAACAACGGTTCGACCATGCGCTTCCACAAACTGGCGACGGTCGAAACCGCTACGCCCGAGGACAACGCGATCATCAGCATCTTCCGCGCCGACGCGCAGGACATGCCGCTGACCGTGAGCATGCTGGAACGCCATCCGCTGGGCAGCCAGGCTTTCATTCCGCTGCTCGGCAACCCCTTTCTGATCGTGGTCGCGCCACTTGGCGATGAACCTGTATCAGGCTTGGTCCGCGCCTTCGTCACCAACGGCAGGCAGGGCATCAATTACCATCGCGGCGTCTGGCACCATCCGGTGCTGACGATCGAAAAGCGGGATGACTTCCTGGTGGTTGATCGCAGTGGCACAGGCAATAACTGCGATGAGCATTTTTTCAAAGAGGATGAGCGTTTGATCCTCGCCCCCCACCAATAAGAGAAGGTCTGATCACTCGACAACAAGAGTGACAGGCGAGAGGTAAAGACTGTGGAAGCACATCTGTTGGAATGGCTGAACCTGAGCGTGCGCTGGGTTCACATGATCACTGGCGTGGCCTGGATCGGCGCGTCGTTCTACTTCGTCTGGCTGGAGAACAACCTCAACCGCGTCAACCCGAAAACCGGTCTGGCCGGTGATCTGTGGGCGATCCACGGCGGCGGTATCTATCACCTGGAAAAATACAAACTGGCCCCACCGTCGATGCCGGAGAACCTGCACTGGTTCAAATGGGAAGCCTACTTCACCTGGATGTCGGGGATCGCGCTGCTGTGCGTGGTGTTCTACTCCAACCCCGTGCTCTACCTCGTGGCACCCGGCAGCGGCCTGACCGGCCCTGAAGGCGTGGCCATCGGCATCGGTTCGCTGATCGCCGGCTGGTTCATCTACGACTTCCTCTGCGATTCGGCCCTTGGCAAGAAACCCGCCCTGCTCGGCTTCATCCTGTTCGTGCTGATCATCGGCGCGGCGTATGGCTTCAGCAAGGTGTTCAGCGGTCGTGGTGCGTATCTGCACGTCGGCGCGATCATCGGCACCATCATGGTCGGCAACGTGTTCCGCATCATCATGCCAGCGCAGCGTGCACTGGTCGCGGCGATTGCCGAGAACCGCACGCCGGACCCGGCGCTGCCAGCCAAGGGCTTGCTGCGTTCGCGTCACAACAACTACTTCACCCTGCCGGTGCTGTTCATCATGATCAGCAACCACTTCCCGAGCACTTATGGCAGCCAGTACAACTGGTTGATCCTGGCCGGGATCGCGGTGTTGGCGGTGTTGGTGCGTCACTACTTCAACACCCGTCACGACAGCCACAAGTTTGCCTGGACCCTGCCCGTGGCAGCGGTGGGAATGATCACTCTGGCGTACGTCACCGGCCCTGCGCCGATGCCGACCGCACCGGACGTGGCCAAGGCACCCGCGAAAATCGAGTACCAGCCGCTGCCGGAAACGGCACTGGGCGGTGGCGCGAAACCGGCTGAAGCGGCGGCACCTGCAGCACCAGCAACAGCCCCTGCTGCGGCACCGGCGCAAGCGTCCAACGCAGGTCCTGCGTTCGACAAGGTGCACAACGTGATCCAGGAACGCTGCGCGGTCTGCCATTCGGCCAAACCGACCAGCCCGTTGTTCAGCGCGGCGCCCGCCGGTGTGATGTTCGACACCCCCGAGCAGATCCGCCAGAACGCGGCGCGGATCCAGGCGCAAGCCATCACCACGCAGATCATGCCATTGGGCAACATCACTCAGATGACCCAGCAGGAACGTGACCTGATCGGTGCATGGATCGCCCAGGGAGCCCAGACCAACTGAGCCAGACAAAAGCCTGTGTAAAAGCAGGCTTTTGTGGCGAGGGAGCTTGCTCCCGCTGGGTCGCGAAGCGGCCCCTCTCTTTGCCTGAAGAGCAGGGACTGCTGCGCAGTCCAGCGGGAGCAAGCTCCCTCGCCACAAAAAAATCTCTGCAGCCACAAATATCAATGATGCAAAAGGACAGCTGTGAGCCACCCGGCAGCTGTTCAATCACAAGAATAAAAAAGATCCGAGGTGTTGCATGTCCGAGCTGTCCAAAGCGCGCATCCCCGACGCACCCGCCATTCAGCGTTTGCCCCTTTTGCAACTGATCCTGGTCGGTTTGCAACATGTTCTGCTGATGTACGGCGGTGCCATCGCGGTGCCGTTGATCATCGGACAGGCCGCTGGCCTGAGTCGTGAAGAAATCGCCTTCCTGATCAACGCCGACCTGCTGGTGGCCGGCATCGCCACCATCGTGCAGTCCTTAGGGATTGGCCCGATGGGCATCCGCATGCCGGTGATGATGGGCGCCAGTTTTGCCGCTGTCGGCAGCATGGTTGCCATGGCCGGCATGCCCGGTATCGGTCTGCAAGGGATCTTCGGTGCGACCATCGCCGCCGGGTTCTTCGGCATGCTCATCGCGCCGTTCATGTCCAAGGTTGTGCGCTTCTTCCCGCCGCTGGTGACCGGCACGGTCATCACCTCGATCGGTCTGTCGCTGTTCCCCGTGGCCGTGAACTGGGCCGGTGGCGGTGCCGCCGCTGCGCAATTCGGCTCCCCGGTTTATCTGGCCATCGCCGCTCTGGTGCTGGCGACCATTCTGCTGATCCACCGCTTCATGCGCGGTTTCTGGGTCAATATTTCCGTACTGATCGGCATGTGCATCGGTTACGTGCTGTGCGGCGCCATCGGCATGGTTGACCTGAGCGGCATGGCCAACGCGCCGTGGGTTCAGTTCGTCACCCCGCTGCACTTCGGCATGCCGAAATTCGAACTGGCGCCGATCCTGTCGATGTGTCTGGTGGTGGTGATCATTTTCGTCGAGTCCACCGGGATGTTCCTCGCGCTGGGCAAGATCACCGGTCAGGAAGTCTGCCCACGGATGCTGCGTCGCGGCCTGCTGTGCGATGCCGGCGCCTCGTTCGTGGCCGGTTTCTTCAACACCTTCACCCACTCCTCCTTCGCGCAGAACATCGGCCTGGTGCAGATGACCGGCGTGCGCTGCCGTTCGGTGACCATCGTCGCCGGCGGTTTGCTGATCGTGCTCAGCCTGCTGCCGAAAGCGGCATTCCTGGTGGCGTCGATTCCGCCAGCAGTACTGGGCGGTGCGGCGATTGCGATGTTCGGCATGGTCGCGGCCACCGGGATCAAGATCCTGCAAGAGGCCGACATCGGTGACCGCCGCAACCAGTTGCTGGTGGCGGTGAGCATCGGCATGGGCCTGATCCCGGTGGTGCGTCCGGAGTTCTTCGCGCATCTGCCGATGTGGATGAGCCCGATCACCCACAGCGGCATTGCCATGGCCACCCTCAGCGCGCTGACGCTGAATCTGTTGTTCAACATTCTTGGCGGCAAAGAACGCGCAGCGATCAACGACTGCCACGCGCATTAACAGCATTACCGATTATCCCTGTGGGAGCGAGCTTGCTCGCGAAGAGGCCATGTCAGTCAACATCACTGTTGAATGACACACCGCTTTCGTCGGAACGCCGCCCGGAGCAAGCTCGCTCCCACAGGGACTGTGCAACACCCTGCCTCAACAATAAAAACAAGAGGGAGCAACCAATGATTCGCACGCAAACCAACGTTCTGTTGAGTGGCGGCCTGCTGGCCGCGAGTCAGGCCATGGCCGGCGATTTACTGCTGTGGCAGACCAACAGCCTGAGCTACCTGTACGGCAAGAACTTCGCGATCAACCCGTCGATCCAGCAGACGGTGACGTTCGAGCACGCCGACAAGTGGAAATACGGCGACAACTTCCTGTTCGTCGACAAGATCTTCTACAACGGCAAAGAAGACGCGAACAAAGGCCCGCACACTTTCTACGGCGAATTCACCCCACGCTTCTCGTTCGGCAAGATCTTCGATCGCAAGCTCGAGTTCGGCCCGATCAAGGACGTGCTGCTGGCGATGACCTACGAATACGGCGAAGGCGACAGCGAGGCCTATCTGATCGGCCCCGGCTTCGACCTGAAAGTGCCCGGCTTCAACTACGTGACCCTGAACATTTTCCGCCGCCAGACCGAAGGCCCGCGCCCCGGCGACGGCGTGTGGCAGATCACACCGGGCTGGTCGTACAGCTTTCCCCTGGGCAATTCGGATGTGCTGATCGACGGCTACCTCGATTGGGTGGTCGACAATGACCAGAACTCGCGCGGCACCTACCACGCCAACCTGCACATCAACCCGCAGATCAAATACGACCTCGGCAAAGCCCTGGGCTGGAGCCAGAAGCAGCTGTACGTCGGCACCGAATACAGTTACTGGAAAAACAAATACGGGATCGAAAGCACGCACAGCTTCGACACCAATCAGAACACCGCCAGCCTGCTGGTGAAGGTGCATTTCTAAGATGGCCCGCAACCGTGCCCCATACCTGTCGTCGGTGCTCTGTTGCGGGGCACTTGAGACCTGGCCGAGGAGTCAGTATTCTCCGCGGCCTCTTGAATTCGGTCTAAAAAAAAGCCCGGATTTAATTCCTGACCAACGGGCCAACTTATCCCGGCCCCGGTCAGTACCGAGGCATCCCGAAAACACGCTCAATCGACTGTTTTTCAGCAGCCGAACGGGCGTTTTTTTGCTTTTCGAAAGCCTTGGCTCAGCTCTTGCTAACAGCATCAAAGCTGACCGGTCGGATGACTTTTGCAGCAACGAAAAAAGGCGCCACACCAGAGCGCCGATCTTAAAAAAATAAACGTGGAACACCTACTTTGGGAGCAACCGAATGAAACGCATGTGCACCAGCCTGATGCTCGCGGGATCGATGCTGGCCGGCGGCCAGGCCATGGCCGATGGCCTGCTGCAATGGCAGAACAACAGCCTGACCTACCTCTACGGCAAAGACTTCAAGGTCAATCCGGCGATCCAGCAGACCGTCACCTTCGAGCACGCCGATGCCTGGAAGTACGGGGATAACTTCCTGTTCATCGACAAGATCTTCTACAACGGCAAGCCGGATGGCGGCGTCGGCAACAACACCTATTACGGTGAGTTCCAGCCGCGCATCTCGCTGGGCAAGGTACTGGACCAGAAGCTCGAGTTCGGCCCGATCAAAGACGTGCTGCTGGCGATGACCTACGAGTTCGGTGAAGGCGACGTCGAGTCGTACCTGATCGGTCCAGGCTTCGACCTGGCGATCCCGGGTTTCGACTACTTCCAGCTGAACTTCTACCAGCGTCACACCGAAGGCTCGCGCCCGGGTGACAACGTCTGGCAGATCACCCCGGTCTGGTCCTACACCATCCCGGTCGGCAGCTCGAACGTGCTGATCGATGGTTACATGGACTGGGTGGTCGACAACGACGTCAACAGCAAAGGCGAATACCACGCCAACCTGCACTTCAACCCACAGGTCAAATACGACCTGGGCAAGGCGCTGCATTTCGGCGAGAAGCAACTGTACGTCGGTGTTGAATACGACTACTGGAAAGACAAGTACGGGATCGACGACACCCGTGGGTTCACCACCAATCAGAACGTGACCAGCTTCCTGGTGAAGTTCCACTTCTGATCCTGGTATCAGTGGCGTCTGCAAGGACGCCTTCGCGAGCAAGCCCGCTCCCACACTGGTTTTGTGACCGACACAGAACCAATGTGGGAGCGAGCTTGCTCGCGAATGGCTTCAGCACAAATATCAGGTGGGCGCGACCGCTTCGATGATCCCCAGAAACCGGCACAACTCCTCACGCTTGGCCAACGCATCACGCCGTCCCAAATCGATCAGCTCGCTGCAATACCCCGCCTCGAACAGCAGATAACTCAACACCCCTGCCCCACTGGTCTTGGTCGCTCCCGGCCCACGCAAAAACAGACGCAACGCCGCCGGCAACTCCTGACGATGCCGCGCCGCGATCTCATCGATCGGCTGACTCGGCGAAATCACCAGCACCTCCACTGGTGCCACACCCAGCTCTCGGGTCGGCGTGCCCTCGGGCATCAGGTGGCTGAACTGGTTGAGGCGCTGCAGCAACTCGATGTCGCTCTCCAGACTGTCAATGAACGTGCTGTTGAGCATGTGCCCGCCGATCTGCGCCAGCGTCGGTTGCTGACCGGTATAAGCACGCTCCAGCGGCTGCTGCGGATCGAAACCGCGCGGGTTGCCGCTGACCCCCACCACCAGCACCCGACTCGCGCCCAGGTGCAGCGCCGGGCTGATCGGTGCCGATTGCCGCACTGCGCCGTCACCGAAATATTCCTCACCGATTTTTACCGGGGCAAACAGCAACGGGATCGCCGAACTGGCCAGCAGGTGGTCCACCGACAATTGCGCCGGCACGCCGATGCGTCGATGGCGCAACCACGCATCGATCTTGCCGCCGCCCTGATAGAACGTTACTGCCTGCCCCGACTCGTAGCCGAACGCGGTCACCGCCACCGCATGCAATTGTTTGCGCGCGATGGATTCGGCGATGCCGGGCATGTGCAGTTTTTCATTGAGCAGGTCGCGCAGCGGCGAACTGTTGAGCAGCGCCACCGGCAGGTGCCGGCCCATGCCAAGCAGGCTGTGACTGACAAAGCGGCTGGCCTGCCGGATCACTCCCGGCCAGTCGCTGCGCAACACTCGATGGCTGCGAAAGCCATGCCAGAACAGGGTCAGGCGTTCGATGGCCGCGCGAAAATCGCTGGCGCCACTGGCGAGGCTGACCGCGTTGATCGCCCCGGCCGAGGTGCCGACGATCACCGGAAACGGGTTGTCCGCACCCAGCGGCAGCAATTCGGCAATCGCCGCCAGCACCCCCACCTGATACGCCGCCCGAGCCCCGCCGCCGGAAAGAATCAAACCTGTGACCGGTTCAGCTGGGCTCATCGCAACGCTCCATGGTGCTTGAAAGGGTAAGTGAATCAGCCACGCCGTTTCGGGTAAAGCTTCGGCTCGCCCGGTGGACGGCTCTTGAAGCGGCGGTGCGCCCACAAGTATTGCTCGGGGCAGGCGCGCAATGCACTTTCCACCCACTGGTTGATGCGGATGCAGTCGGCCTCTTCGGTTTCACCGGGGAAATCATCCAGCGGCGGATGGATCACCAGCCGGTAACCGCTGCCATCCGCCAGACGCTCCTGAGTGAACGGCACCACCAGCGCCTTGCCCAGACGGGCGAATTTGGTGGTCGCGGTCACGGTCGCTGCCTGAATGCCGAACAGCGGCACGAAGATGCTTTGCTTGGCGCCATAGTCCTGATCCGGTGCGTACCAGATCGCCCGGCCTGAACGCAGCAGCTTGAGCATGCCGCGCACGTCGTCACGTTCCACCGCCAGCGAGTCGAGGTTGTGCCGCTCGCGGCCCCGACGCTGGACGAAGTCGAACAAGGCATTCTTGTGTTCGCGGTACATGCCGTCGATGGTGTGTTGCTGACCGAGCAGCGCCGCGCCGATTTCCAGGGTGGTGAAGTGCGCGGCCATCAGGATCACGCCCTTGCCTTCGCGCTGGGCTTTTTGCAGATGCTCCAGGCCTTCGACGTGGGCCAGTTTGGCCAGACGCTCACGGGACCACCACCAGCTCATCGCCATTTCAAAGAAGGCGATGCCGGTAGAGGCGAAGTTTTCCTTGAGCAGGCGTTTGCGTTCGGCGGCGGATTTTTCCGGGAAGCACAGCTCGAGATTGCGCTTGGCGATGCGCCGCCGGTCGCCGGCTACGCGATACATCAATGCGCCCAGCACACGACCGATCGTCAGTAAAACCGCATACGGCAACTGCACGACCAGCCACAACAGCCCCAGACCGCACCAGAGCGGCCAGAAGCGGGGAGAAAGATAGGCTCTTCGAAAACGCGGGCGATCCATTAAAGCTTCCGTAAATTCAGTGGCCGCGCATTCTACATCGTTCGACCCGGCTTGCGGCTCGCGGGCGTTCTCGTTATAAGTCTCGGCACTTTTAGTGACAAGCCGTTGTATGCCGATATGAGCCAAAACGAATCGCCAGACCGAGATCCCGTGTTCCAGTTGAAGGGCAGCATGCTGGCCATCACGGTGCTGGAACTGTCCCGCAACGACCTCGACAGCCTTGATCGGCAACTGGCCGCCAAAGTCGCCCAGGCGCCGAATTTCTTCAGCAATGCACCGTTGGTCCTGGCGCTGGACAAACTGCCGCCCGGCGAAGGCGCGGTCGATCTGCCCGGCCTGATGCGCGTGTGCCGCCAGCATGGCCTGCGCACCCTGGCGATCCGCGCCAGCCGTATCGAAGATATCGCCGCCGCCATCGCCATCGACATCCCGGTGCTGCCGCCGTCCGGCGCCCGTGAGCGACCGCTGGAAGCGCCGGAACCGGAAGTCAAAAAGAAGCCGGAAAAGCCGCCGGAGCCGACCGTCAAAGCGACCCGCGTCATCACTACGCCAGTACGTGGTGGCCAACAAATATATGCCCAGGGTGGCGATCTGGTGGTGGTGTCCTCGGTCAGTCCGGGGGCGGAACTTCTGGCCGATGGCAACATCCATGTATACGGCCCGATGCGCGGTCGCGCACTGGCCGGCGTCAAAGGCGACACCAAGGCGCGGATTTTCTGTCAGCAATTGAGCGCTGAACTGATCTCCATCGCCGGGCATTACAAGGTTTCCGAAGATTTGCGCCGCGATCCACTGTGGGGCTCCGGCGTCCAGGTCAGCCTGTCGGCCGACGTGTTGAACATCATTCGGCTTTAACGGATACTGCCGCATTTTCCAAGCATCTCTAAAACGTAGCGAAAACGGCTCAAACGAAGTAGGAAAAAGGATCAAGCAGCGTTTGCCCCCGGCAATTGCGACTTGCGCCGAATTCCAGCCAAGGCTGTCCGACTGCAGTAGTTTTCAAGAGATGTTTTTCAGGGGCTAAAAAGTCCTTCTTCCTTAGGGGTGAAACACCTTGGCCAAGATTCTCGTGGTTACATCCGGCAAGGGTGGTGTGGGTAAGACCACCACCAGCGCCGCTATCGGTACCGGCCTCGCTCTGCGCGGCCACAAAACAGTGATCGTCGACTTCGACGTGGGCCTGCGTAACCTCGACCTGATCATGGGTTGCGAGCGTCGCGTGGTGTACGACTTCGTCAACGTGGTCAACGGCGAAGCCAACCTGCAGCAGGCGCTGATCAAAGACAAGCGCCTGGAAAACCTCTACGTGCTAGCCGCCAGCCAGACCCGTGACAAAGACGCGCTGACCCAGGAAGGCGTGGAAAAAGTCCTGATGCAGTTGAAGGAAGACTTCGACTTCGTGGTCTGCGACTCCCCGGCGGGCATCGAGAAAGGTGCGCACCTGGCCATGTATTTCGCCGACGAAGCGATCATCGTGACCAACCCGGAAGTTTCCTCGGTACGAGATTCGGACCGCATGCTCGGCCTGCTGGCCAGCAAATCGCGTCGTGCCGAACTCGGCGAAGAGCCGATCAAGGAACACCTCCTGCTGACCCGTTACAACCCGCAGCGCGTCAGCGATGGCGAAATGCTGGGCGTCGAAGACGTGAAGGAAATTCTGGCCGTGACCCTGCTGGGCGTCATCCCTGAGTCGCAGGCGGTCCTGAAGGCTTCCAACTCGGGCGTCCCGGTGATTCTCGACGACCAGAGCGATGCCGGTCAGGCCTACAGCGATGCCGTTGATCGTCTGCTGGGCAAAGAAAAAGAACATCGTTTCCTCGATGTTACGAAGAAGGGATTCTTCGAGCGCCTGTTTGGAGGTAGGTAATGAACCTTTTTGACTTCTTTCGTGCCAACAAAAAGCCAAGTACCGCCTCGGTAGCGAAAGAGCGTCTACAGATCATCGTGGCGCATGAGCGCGGCCAGCGCAGCACGCCGGATTACCTGCCAGCCTTGCAGAAGGAACTGGTCGACGTGATCCGCAAGTACGTCAACATCGGCAACGACGACGTACACGTTGCACTGGAAAGCCAGGGCAGTTGCTCGATTCTGGAACTCAACATCACCCTGCCAGATCGCTGAGTCGATCCGGCAGGAACGACGGCGGCTCAGGGCCATTCCCATCGCGGAATGGCCCTGAGCCGCCGTTGGCATTTGTTACGAGGCTGTTTTAATGCCGTTGTCCAACATCCGCATCATTCATCAGGACGCCGCCGTACTGGTGGTCGACAAACCGACCTTGCTGCTCTCGGTGCCCGGTCGCGCCGACGACAACAAGGACTGCCTGATCACCCGCCTGCAGGAAAACGGCTACCCGGAAGCACGCATCGTCCATCGCCTGGACTGGGAAACCTCCGGCATCATTCTGCTGGCCCGCGACGCCGACACCCACCGCGAACTGTCGCGGCAGTTTCACGACCGTGAAACCGAAAAGGCCTACACCGCCCTGGCCTGGGGTCAGCCGGAACTGGACAGCGGCAGCATCGACCTGCCCCTGCGTTACGATCCACCGACCAAACCAAGACACGTGGTCGACCACGAATTCGGCAAGCATGCGCTGACCTTCTGGCGCGTACTGGAACGTTGCGGCGATTGGTGCCGCGTCGAGCTGACGCCGATCACCGGGCGCTCGCACCAGTTGCGTGTGCACATGCTGTCCATCGGTCACCCGCTGCTGGGCGACGGGCTCTACGCCCACGAACAGGCCCTGGCCGCCTGGCCGCGTCTGTGCCTGCACGCCAGCATGCTGAGCTTCACCCACCCGCAAACCGGCGAGCGTCTGCGCTTCGAATGCCCGGCACCGTTTTAAGCGTTGCCTGAGCGGCAGCGCGTTTTTTTGTACAAGGATTTTGTTTTCGGATGAGTTGTATTGATTCCCTGGTAACACCCCTCACGAAAGTTCGTCATCAACTGCTTTACCTGATTTACGGCAATCAGGATGTGTACCGGCGCGAAGCCAAGTTCAGCATCCTGACCGCGCTGTCCCAAGCCAAAAACGGCGAGCGACCGGCCATCCGCATTCTCACCGACCGACCTGACGACTATGCGGGCTGGCCGGTCGACACGGTGTTGCTGGACGACGCGACCCTGACCCGCTGGCAAGGCACCCACGGCTATCACCACCGTCGCAAGGCCTGCGCCATCGCCGCGGGCATGCAGTGGGCGGAAAAGACCCTGTTCGTCGACACCGACACCCTGTTTACCCGCCACCCGAGCCAGCTGTTCAAATTCATCGAGCCGAACCGCTCGGTGATGGATCGCTTCGAGTACGACTGGAAAGATGTGCACCAGCGTCCCGACTATCAAAAACTCGGTCGCGACCTGCGCCGCCACGGCGTGACACCGGATAACGGTTTCAAGCTCTACAACAGCGGTTTGTGCGGCGTGACCGACAGCGACTCCGCGCTGTTCGAAGAGTCGATCCGGTTGATTGATGAATGGACACTCGGCGGCTTCGAAATCCACACCATCGAACAGATCGCCCTGTCGTACGCCATGCGCGAGCGGCAAGTGGTGGAAGCGCGCAAACACGTCTACCACTACTTCGCAGAAAAACGTTTCTTCCACGCGATGCAGACCTATTTCTTTTCCCAGCACGGCGAGCAGTTCAGCGAGCGCCTGGTGGATCTGTGCAGCGATGTGCCACGGGTCAAACCGTTCCCGTCGGCCTGGCGCCGATTGAAAATCAAATGGAAGCTGCGCCACCAGAAAGGCGCCCTGCGCAAGGTCGGTCGCGACCTGCTGTACGGCAGCGCTGCGCCGGAAGATCCGTACTACAGCGCCTGCCGCCACGAATGGTGGGAATGTGCCTCGCGGGAGATTCTGCGCTGGGACGAAAGCCGGCAGAAAAAGCTGCTGAACCAGTCCCCCTGGCCACAACAGCTGCCGCGCCCGGATAAACCGGAAGACGAAAAAGTCATCATGAGCTACCTGAAAAAGCGTGTAGCCGCCACCCGCTGAACACCACCAT